>CALEPT010000063.1 GCA_937910385.1 uncultured Ruminococcus sp.
ATTTCCGACTCTGAGGTAAAGGTCCGCGACGTTATCGTTGACGAAAACGGTGTGTGGAAGCGCCTTTATCAGTCATCGGATAAGTGGTATGAGGCTCAGGAGGGTCAGCAGGAATACTTCCTCCTGCTTTCTGTGGGAGAATATGATACCCTTGCCGCTATAGAAAACAGCATAGTTTATTCTGCGGTAAGAGAGTATACTCCGGTTCTCAATAATTTGCAGTATCACATTCTTGTTTACGATCACAATATCTTCTGATGAAAAGATCATTTTTGCCGTTTGGTGACATAATGATCTGTGCTGTAAAAAAATACCGAGCCCGTTGATCCGGGCTCGGTATTTTTTGAATGTGAGATACCAAATACTTCTTTTTTGCTATGAACGCTTCTTAGGCGGCTTTGAGCCTGCATGACAGTGTCATGCGCTTTCTGCGGCAGACGCACTTGTTTCAAGAGAGGCGCGAGCAGCAAGATCCTTACTGAAAACAGTCTTGAATACTGTGCGCACAAGAGGCTGAATGAAAAGAAGCTGCGAGAAGAATGCAAAGGGAAGATTGTAACACACAAGCTTTATCCAGTTTGCAAGGAGCGTGAATAAATTGAAGTTCATTGACGAATAAGGATAATAGAGTATAGCCGCGATAAAGCTCATCGATGGGCACATTATGCCTACGGTCGCGGTAATGATAGCTGTCTCGAAGATGACAGGGTGCACCTCGCCGGGCTGAAAAACTCTGCAAGTGAGCTTGAATGAAAGCGGACTTCCCACCAGAACTTCAAGAGTGTAGGCAAAACAGAACTCAATGAGTACAACTGACCATATCGGAACTGCCCTTCCGAGCACCTGAACTCCGCCGAGCTTACCGATAGCCGAAATAACGCTTGTTTCTCCGGTAATGGCGGTAAATGTGCTGCCGTTGATAACATAAAGGCTGTAAAATACGTATGCGTGGACCGTTATGATGACGGTAATGAGTGCGAATATCATTCGCTGAAACTGATTTCTTGGCATGATCTCTCTCCTGTTTCTGAAAATTGCGCAAAAAAACACGTATTTACAGAAGGTACACTGACAGCGGGAACGTTCCGTGATCAGATTTACATACCCTTCGGTAATACGTGTGTCGTTTGCGTTATTTCGTTTTATTTTATGTTAACATTATATCAGAACGAATGAGCAATGTCAACAACGCCGAAGCAGAAATATTCCAACAGCAGGTAAAAACTATTTGTGCAGGCTGCGCAGACATTCCTGTGCCATAATACCCTGTATCAGGGGAAAATTTGTCCGTGGCTGTTGCTGTTTCTGTGATTATATGATATAGCGCGGAGCTCGCGCCGGCATATCGCGTTATAAATGCAAGAGACTAAAATTTTGAGCGCGATCTATTGCTTTTCTATCACTTGTATGCTATAATAACCTTGTATTTTACGTGTATATGCAAAAAAGTATTCGGGTGGTGTTTATGAGATTTAAAAGCAAAGATGAATTCAACGGACATATCAAAAATGTTCTGATAACTCAGGCGGAGATACGTGAGGCTGTAGAAAAGGCGGGTAAGCTCATCGACTCGTTCTATGACGGTTCACCGATACTTCTGGTGAGCATATTAAAGGGAGCATTCGTGTTCATGTCAGACCTGAGCCGCGCAGTGAGCGTGCCGTGCGAGATAGGCTTCATGGCGGCGAAAAGCTACTTTGAGTCCATGCAGTCCTCGGGAAATGTCGAGATAACTATGGATCTCACTCAGGACATAAGCGGCTATCATGTGATAATCGTCGAGGACATCATCGACACGGGGCGCACTCTGAGCGAGGTCGTGAAGCTGCTGAAAAAGCGTTCTCCGCTTTCACTGAGGATATTCACGCTGATGGACAAGCCCGAACGCAGACTTGTTGACCTCAAGGCGGACTACTCTTTGTTCACGATACCTGACCGCTTTGTCATTGGCTACGGTCTCGATTACGGCGAATACTACAGAAATCTTCCTTACATAGCAGAATTTGAGGAATAGGGTGGAAATATGCTGGAAAAATTATTTAAGCTAAAGGAAAATAACACAAACGTAAAGACCGAGTTGGCTGCGGGATTGACAACGTTCATGACTATGGCATATATCCTCGCGGTAAATCCGAGCGTGCTCTCCGCTGCGGGCATGGACAGCACAGCAGTCCTCCTCGCGACCTGTCTGGCTTCGTTCATCGGAACTGCCTGCATGGCGCTCATGGCAAATCTGCCGTTTGCACTTTCCGCAGGAATGGGGCTAAATGCCTTTCTCGCATACACGGTATGCGGAGTTTACGGCTATTCGTGGCAGGTAGCTCTGCTCGCGGTATTTATCGAGGGAATAATATTCATCGTCCTTTCGCTCACAAATGTCCGCGAGGCGATATTCAACGCGATACCCCTTTCGCTGAAACGAGCTGTTTCGGTCGGGATAGGACTGTTTATCGCGTTCATCGGCTTGCAGAACGCGGGACTTGCCGTGGGTTCGGCGACCCTCGTCTCGCTCGTGGACTTCCGCGAGAGCTTCAGGACCTCGGGAATATGCGCTCTGCTCGCACTGATAGGACTTCTCGTGACCGCGATACTCTACATCAAGAAAGTCAAGGGCTCTATCCTGATAGGCATTTTCGGAACGTGGATACTCGGTATCATTTGTCAGGGCGTGGGGATTTACGTGCCCGACGCAGAGGCAGGCTATTATTCGCTGCTCCCGTCCTTTGAAATGACGGACTTCTCGAAGCTCGGTGAGACCTTCGGGCAGTGCTTCAATGTGGATATGAACGGCGTTGGTATCTTCAACTTTATCGTTGTTATTTTCTCGTTCCTGTTCGTTGACCTTTTCGACACGCTCGGCACTCTCATCGGTGTTAGCACAAAGGCGGATATGCTCGACAAGGACGGCAAGCTCCCGAAGATAAAGCCTGCCCTGCTTGCGGACGCTATAGCGACCTCTGCCGGAGCAGTTCTCGGAACCTCCACAACTACGACATTTGTTGAGTCATCGTCGGGAGTTGCGGCGGGAGGAAGGACGGGGCTTACCTCACTCACAACGGCTGTGCTCTTCCTGCTTTCAATGCTGTTTGCACCGATATTCATAGCCATACCGTCGTTTGCGACAGCACCTGCGCTGATACTGGTCGGATTCCTGATGTTCAGCACGATAACCGAGATAAAGTTAGACGAAAAGAACTACGCCTCCGCTATACCCGCGTACCTGTGCATAATCGCAATGCCGCTGTTCTACAGCATTTCCGAGGGTATTGCGATAGGAATCATCTCATACGTTGTGATAAACCTCATCTGCGGCAAGCGCAAGGACATAAACCCGATAATGTACGTTCTGGCGGTGCTTTTCATTCTCAAATACGCATTTCTCTGATAGACCGCGCCCCTGCTTTGACAGGGGCGTTTTTGTTATTGACTTCACTCGCTTTTGGGAGTATAATAGAGTATGCTGGCGCGGAGCCCGAGCTGCCGCGAGCTCGTTCATTCTCTGCGAAACGGGGAATATTTCCTCGCGCGCGGTAATTATTCAGTATAAATGGAAGGTATTAAAATGACAGTAAGAAAATATGACAACAGGGATATCCCCGCTATGATACATATCTGGAACGAGGTCGTTGAGGAGGGTATCGCCTTTCCGCAGGAGGAGCTGCTGACCGAGCAGACGGGCGCGGAGTTCTTCGCCGGTCAGACCTACACCGCCGTTGCAGTCAATGATGACGGCGAGGTGTGCGGACTTTATATCCTCCACCCGAACAACGTCGGGCGCTGCGGACATATCTGCAACGCAAGCTATGCGGTCAGTTCCGCAAAAAGGGGACTGCACATCGGCGAGAAGCTCGTCACCGACTGCCTTGCACAGGCTAAGGCACACGGTTTCGGGGTCCTGCAATTCAACGCTGTGGTGGAGAGCAATATCCATGCGCGGCACCTTTACGAGCGGCTCGGATTCGTGCAGCTCGGCGTGATACCGCGCGGATTCCGCATGAAGGACGGGCACTACGAGAATATCTGCCCCTACTATCATGAGCTTTGATAAAATTTGCAATTGAAATTGTTACCGTGAGCGGAGATCAGCTTTCCGTTTTGTACAGAGTGAGCGAGTCTGCGAGCGGCAGCGTGGAACAGGATCCTAAAGGGACATATGTCCTTTTAGCAGGGTGCAGGGACATACGTCCCTGCCGGAGTATGGGACAGAGTCTCACAAAACAATTATACAGAAGGAAATGATAAAAATGGAAACCTATGAGATACTGCGCGACCTTGCGATAATCGTCATTGCGGCGAAATTTTTCGGACTTATCGCGAGGAAGTGCAAAGCTCCGATGGTGGTCGGCGAGATAATCGCAGGGCTTATTATCGGACCGTGCCTGCTGAACATCGTAGAGCCGACCGACTTCATCAACCAGATGGCGGAGATAGGCGTTATACTTATCATGTTTTCGGCGGGTCTTGAGACTAATTTGCAAGAGCTGAAAAAGTCGGGACTTGTCGCGCTGCTGACAGCCTGTGTGGGAGTGCTTGTGCCGCTCGTTTGCGGAAGTCTCTTTTACCTGTGCTTCTACGGCTTCGCGCCATGGGGCTCGGACGAGTTCTTCAAGGCGGTCTTTATTGGCTGCATAATGACGGCTACCTCGGTCGGAATAACCGTCGAGGTGCTCAAGGAAATGGGCTATCTCACCACGCGCGTGGGACAGACGATCCTCAGCGCGGCAATAATCGACGACATCATAGGTATCATCGTGCTGACCTTCGTCCTCGGCTTCAAGGACCCCGACAATAATACGCTGCTCGTAACGGGAAAGGTATTTCTGTTCCTGCTGCTCTCGCTCGTCGTCGGATACGTCATATACCGCATTTTCAAGATAGTGGACGAGCGCTATCCTCACACGCGCAGGATACCGATAATCGCGATAAGCCTCTGCTTTGTAATGGCTTATGTTGCGGAGAAATACTTCGGTATCGCTGACATCACGGGAGCTTACATTGCAGGAATTATCCTGTGTAACGTCCGCGACGCCGACTATATCGACCGCAGGGTCAGCATCAACGGATATATGTTCTTCGCGCCTGTGTTTTTCGTCGGTATCGGATTGAAAACGAGCTTCGACAGCGTGAATGCGGACATGATATTTTTTGCGGTCGGCTTTGTTATCGTTGCGATGCTTAGCAAGATAATCGGCTGCGGAGCTGTAGCAAAGGCGTGCCGTTTCAGCTGGAGCGACAGTCTTAAAATAGGAGTGGGAATGATGACAAGGGGAGAGGTCGCTCTCATCATCACAAACAAAGGGCTCGGGCTCGGGATAATCGACTCGTCATACTTCACGGCGGTCATACTGCTCATCATCGTTTCGAGCGTGGTTACTCCGATACTGCTGAAGCTTCTGTTCAGAAGGACTGAAAACGCAGCTGGGCAAAAAGTTCCGGCAGCTGCTTCGGAAAAGGAAAAATAATATGGGCGCATATGTTGAATTCAAAAATGTAAAAAAGACCTATAAAACCGGCGAGGTGGAGATAAATGCCCTGAAGGACGTGAGCTTTGGCATCGAAAAGGGAGAATTCTGCGTTATTGTAGGAGCCTCCGGAGCCGGAAAAACTACCATACTGAATATCCTCGGCGGCATGGATACCCTCACATCAGGAAGCGTTTTTCTCGACGGCGAGGAGATATCCGCCATGAACAAGCGTCAGCTTACTGCATACCGCAGATACGATGTCGGCTTCGTTTTTCAGTTTTACAATCTCGTCCAGAACCTCACGGCGCTCGAAAATGTCGAGCTTGCAGCTCAGATCTGCCGAGATCCTCTTGACGCCGCGTCCGTAATGGAGCAGGTCGGACTTAAAGACCGCATGAAGAATTTTCCTGCGCAGCTCTCGGGCGGCGAGCAGCAGAGAGTCGCGATCGCAAGGGCTCTTGCGAAAAACCCGAAGCTGCTCCTTTGCGACGAGCCGACAGGAGCTCTTGATTATCAGACCGGAAAGGCGGTATTGAAGCTTTTGCAGGATACCTGCCGCGAAAAGGGAATGACAGTGATAGTGATAACGCATAATCAGGCTCTTGCAGCTATGGCGGACAGGATAATCACCGTAAAGAGCGGAACGATCGAAAAAGTACGCCTGAACGAAGATATCAGAGACGTTACCGAGATAGAGTGGTGAGCGCTATGAGATCTGCGATGAAAAAGACCTCGCTTCGCGAGATAAAGAGCACGTTCGGACGCTTTTTTGCAATTATGGCTATAATCGCGCTCGGAGTGGGCTTCTTCACGGGCGTGAGGATAACGACCCCCGCAATGGTGAATACAGTCAACATCTTCCTTGAGGATAATCAATTCTACGATTACAGACTGCTCTCTACTCTCGGCTGGAATGATGACGATGTTGAGTTTTTTTCTTCTCAGCCCGATGTGAGATATGCCGAGGGCGCATACAGCCTCGACGTTATATATAACCGCTCGGTAAAGCGCGACTATGTTATGAGGACGCATTCGCTCCCGAAGGACATAAACCGTATCGAGCTTGAGCAGGGAAGGCTCCCTCAAGCCGAAAATGAATGCGTTGTAGACAGTAAATGCACCAATATCGAGATAGGCAGCGTTTTTTATCTATCCGACAGCAATACCTCAGCGGCGGCAGATATGCTTTCCTGCGACAGATTTACAGTTGTAGGAACGGTAAAGTCACCGTATTATATAAATTTCGAGCGCGGAACTACTTCTATCGGCAACGGAACTCTTGACGGATTCATATATGTTATGCCGGAAGTATTCAACGCCGGTTATTATTCCGAGCTGTTCGTGCGCTTTGATCAGGACTATGAGATATATTCCGACGAGTATGATGATTATATGAGCGGCAGGAGCAGCTTGTGGGAGACCCTCGCTCAGGAGCGCGCAGACCGGCGCTATGAGACGCTTTACAATGAAGCCGATAACGAGATACAGCAGGGCAGAGCGGAGCTCGATGAGAAGACCGCTGATGCACGCTCTCAGCTTGACAGTGCAAAGTCGGAGCTCGATTCCGCAAAAGAGGCTCTTGACGCACAGTACGCTCAGCTTGAGGCTATAAAGGATATTATGCCCGATGACTACGCGCAGGGAATGGAGCAGTATAATGCCGCTTACATTGAATATGAAAGCGGTCTTGCCGACTATGAGACCTCGCTCGAAGAGCTTGAAGTGTCGGAAGAAGAAGCGGAAAAGGAGCTTGCCGAAGCGGAGGAGGAGCTTGCGAAGCTGAAAATGCCCGATACCTACGTCCTCGGGCGGAACACCAACATCGGCTATGCCTGCTTTGAAAGCGATTCCGAGATAGTTCAGCAGGTGGCAAGAGTGTTCCCGATATTCTTCATTCTGGTCGCTGCGCTCGTATGCATGACTACGATGAGCCGAATGGTCGAGGAGCAGCGCACTCAGATCGGTGTATTCAAGGCTCTTGGATATTCGCAGACCTCGATCATGGGGAAATATATGTTTTATTCAGGCAGCGCCGCTCTCAGCGGGTGCATTATCGGATATGTGGTAGGTACATATCTTTTCCCGAAGATAATATGGATGACTTACGAGCTGATGTATATCCCCCTTCCGATACCGTATCTCTTTGATGAAAAGCTCGCTGCTATAGCGCTTGCCGTATCGCTTATCTGCTCGATAGGCGTAACATGGCTCACTTGCAGGGTAGAGCTTTCCGGATCGGCGGCAGGTCTTATGCGGCCTAAAGCTCCTAAGGCAGGAAAAAGAGTTCTCCTTGAAAGATTTCCGCTTATATGGAACAGGCTGAAATTTCTGTACAAGGTCTCGATAAGGAACGTATTCCGCTATAAAAAGCGCTTTTTTATGATGATCGCCGGCATAAGCGGCTGCACTGCGCTGCTTGTTACAGGATTTGGTCTGAAGGATTCGATCGCAGGGTTTGCAGCCTCTCAGTATGACGAGATACAGAAAGCCGATGCAGATGTGCTTTTCAAGACCGCAGAGACCGATAGGGTCAGAGAGCTTCTTGAAGAAAAAGATATTGACCACGTTCTCTTGCAGGGCAGTCAATGGGATCTTATTTACGGCGAAAGAGTCAAGGGGATAACGCTTGAAGCTCCCGAGAGCTATGAAGGTATGGCAAGCTTTATGCAATTTATCAGCATGGACGGACAGCCGCTTGACTATCCCCGGACGGGTGAGGCTCTGGTGAGCCACAGCGTTTCCCAGCGGTACGGAGTTTCCGTGGGAGATGAGATAACTTTGCGCAATGAGGAGATGCAGGAGCTGCATTTTACTGTATCGGGAGTATTCCGGAATCATGTGTATAATTATGTGTTTGTAAACGCTTCTGATATTCTCGGGCAATGTCCTGACGCATACGGATTGAATGAAGCATATGTGAATTTCCCCGAAGGAGCTGACGTTTATCAGGACTCAGCCGAGCTTTCAAAAAATTCCTGCGTGACCTCCGTCACTATCTTTCAGGAGCTTAAAGAGCGGCTCGCAAAAATGATGAGCAGCCTTGACTATATAGTTCTCATTGTCATAATTTCGGCGGCGGGGCTTGCCTTTATAGTCATTTATGACCTCACAAATATCAATATCACCGAGCGTATACGCGAGATCGCCACGATAAAGGTCCTGGGCTTTTTCAGGAGAGAGACTTCGGCTTATGTTCTGCGCGAAAATATCGCTCTTACGGCAATAGGAACTGCTCTCGGACTGCTGTTGGGGATACTTCTTCATAGATTCGTGATGAAGCAGATCGTGGTCGATCTTGTGGATTTCAGCGTAAGGATACTTCCGCAAAGCTTCCTCTACAGTGTGATACTGACATTTGTGTTTAACGCTGTCGTAAACGCTTTTATGAAGATAAAGCTTGAGCGGATAAATATGGCAGAATCCCTCAAATCCATAGATTGACCGCAGAAAAAAACGGCTTCCTTGACCATAATGATTATATAGCAGCTTTAAGTGTATTACAGAGGAGGCGCGCCCCTATGTCACTTCGTGACATATCCCCAAAGTGCGGGGAGACACCTCAAACTCCTTCCCTAAAACTTTCGGTTTTATTTTTCCCTGATAGGGCGCCCCGTATAACTACGGGGTTTTTATTTTTTTGAGAGCGCCCTATAAGGGAAAAATCAGCTAAAAAGTCTTTGAAAAGGAGTTCGGGGAAAACCTTTCCTCAGAAAGGTTTCCCCCGATAAATACATATAAGCTTCTATATGAGCAATCACGGTCAATATAGCCGTTAGTTTATTACTCAACAGGAAGAGTTATCATTTTAAGTGTGTATTGCTGAACGTACAGAGCGTCCTTTGAGGTAACGCCGTCGCGGCTTAAATTGCAGTCTGCATTTATGAAGCCCTGTTCGGTAATATGATCCTCATCTGAACCTTCAACTCCGTACTTATCAGGATTAGCGATAGCCTGGAGGATAAGTACTGCGTCCGCAACATTTACTGTGCTGTCGCAGTTTGCGTTGCCGTAATCAATACCGTCGGAAGATGTGGTCGTTGTTGTGGTAGTATCCTCCTTAACGGGAGTAGAGCCGTCCGGCTCGATACCGCCTACGAGAACTCCGTCGTCGTAAACGCAGATATAATCGGTCTTCTGCTCGTTGCCGTTGCCGAAGAAAGCGTCGTCCTCGGTGAACATTGTGAGGTCCTGATAGCTCCAGTCGTTATCGGGCACCCATACATCGCCGTAGTACATACCGACGAGGAACTGATACTTCTTGCCGGAGTTAGCGATAGCGTAGTCGTCCCACTTTATCTCAACGTAGTAGGTATCTTCCACCGCGTCGTACTTGTAGGGACCCGAGATAACGCCGTCTGCGCCCGCCTCAGGAGTTGACTGGTCGTAGAGCTCCGAGACAGTGGAAACGCTGTTTATTCCGCCAGCCATTTCGCTTACGTTGAAGTAGTAGCGGACGCTGATATTTGTCGAGGGCTTGGTTACGGCTGTCATGACCTTCAATGATACCTTTGTGACACCTGCGCCGTCGGAATGGATATCGTCGATACCGCAAGCCTCTACCCAGTAGCCGCTTCCGCCGTCTGCATCGCTTGATTCTGGCTCAACAGGGGGGAAGTCAGGGGTAATTGCCATATCGTCCGTTCCGAAGTATGCGTACATACCTGCGCACGCGCCTACGAATGCGGCATTGTAGTCGATAGTTACCTCATTGAGGATATAGTTGTTTGTGAAGTCGTCGTGGCAGTCATTAGCGTCAAATCCGCCTGCAAGAGCGCCCCATAGAACGTGACGCTGCTCGCGTGTATCAGTTGCTTCAAGGAGTCCGGAGGCTGCACGGTGGTGGGGGTATTTTACGGAGTTATCGTTGTAGCCAACTACAAGACTTCTGCTTCCGTGGAGCTCGTCCTCGGAGTAGTTAGTCTCGCCGCTCTCATTTGTGTGGACTCTTTCAAGGAATGTAACATCGTTATCACCGAGGATAATGTCCATCTGCTTCTTTGCCCACTCGCTGTACTCAGAGGGCTGACCGTTATTGTGATATTTGTCGATGAGCATGAGAATGAGCTGCATTGCGGTGTTGTATCTTGCGCTGCCCCATTCGTTGAGGTAAGCATAGCCGCCTTCGGTCTCTTTATCCTTCCAAGTCTTGAAGCACTTGCCGAGGCAGTCGTCGTCCCAGAAGTCGTCGAAAACGTACTGATTTTTGCCCTGAGCGTCCCTTATCTGTTGAACAAGATCGAGCTCGGGGTGCTCCTGATTGATGACAGCCCACATAAGAGCCGCGCCGCTCCACATATCGTTCCAGCAGTAGCACCAGCCGGATGGAGCGTAGTAGTCGAAGATCTCAACAGCGTAGTCAAAGCATGAAGCGTCGCCTGTAGCTATGTACATCCAAGCAGCAGCCCAGCACCAGTCGTCCTCCCATTTGCTTGAGTTGTAGAACTGCATAGGACCGTCGCCGTTGTCGGAGAGCTGTTTTTCGTTCGCATTTGCGAAGTCCCAGAGAGCCTGAGCGTAGTCGAGGGACTTTGCTGCGTAATCGGGGTCGCTGTCCTTGAAGTTGAGGTAGTTTATCGCAAGTGAAGCGCAGGCAGAGACAACGTAGTCCGTCTGCGGCTTTTCAGCTGTGAGGAACCATGCGGGGCGCACCATGCTGTCAACCTCGGGCGACTCCCATACAGCGTGGTCGATACCGCCCTCGCCGACCTGATAGCAGTGAGCGATGACTGTTCCGTCCTCATCGCGGAAGGTACACTTCATGAGGTAATCGTTGAAGTAGCGGAGAATAGTCTCGATGTGGTCGTCCTGACCAAGCTTGACGTAGGAATCGCGGAACTCATAGTAGCCCCAGCCGAGCGTAGCAGCAGCGTAGTTTTCGGGCATACCGAACTCAACGTGGTCGCCCGCGTCGTGCATACCGCCGGCAACGTCGATAGTACCGTCGCCGTCGGGATCGAGAACGTCCTTGTATTTCTCCATAAATTCGTCTGAGAGATTGGTACCGTTGCGGTAGCTTCCGTCATCGGCTATCATCGACTGCATAGGTACGTGTTCGTCGTAGGTGTGGCAGTCGCCGCGCCATGAAAGGCGTGTGTTCTCGTCAACCTGAGTTCCGCACATATTCGCGTCGTAGAAGTACATAGAGTACTGGAGCGCGCGCGCATAGTCGATATCGAGTCCCGAATCGGTAACGAGCTCGCTTATCGGCGTAGCTCCGGAAACGGGGGCTGACGTTGCGAGCACTCCCGTGGCGGAAGCAGCTGCGATCGCCGCAGCTAAGATACGTTTTGAGATTTTCATTATTTTCCTCCTTAAAATTAGTTATCGAAGTCTGCAATGAGCTTGAGTGTATATTTTTGTATTTCGAGGGCGTCTGACGCGGTAACTCCGTCGTTTCCGACAACGTCTGCATTGAGGCTGCCCTGCTGAGTGATATGATCGTCAGACGACCCGTTAAGACCATATTTATCGGGATTTGCAATGGACTGTAAGATGAGAACGGCGTCTGCGAGGTCGATCTTTTCATCGCAGTTAGCGTCGCCCTTTAATTCCTCGGGTGCTGCTGTAGTGACGGTCGTGGTATCGCTTATGCTGTATGTCCGGAAGTCCGGCAGCTCGTCGAGGGTTATGCAGTAATCGCTCGTGTATATCTCAACAAGGCTTTCGACGGGGTTTATCTGCTGGCTGGTGAGGAAATTGTTGTACCACGGGCAGAAGTACAGCCATGCCGCCTTGTCGTTTATGAGGTTTTCGAGCGATGGGATAGAGTCGTTCTCAGACATCGCCACCATTTTCTGACAGTCTGTGCTCTGCACGAGGCTGTAGAAGGTAGAAGAAATAGAGCTGAGGTTAGGCAGACCGTCCACGGCGTTGTACTTGTCGTAGCCGACTATATCGACCACATCGTCGCCGGGATACCAGTTCGCAGAGGTCGAATAAGTATATCCTGTCCAGACCCATATCAGGTTATCGAGCCCGTACTCATTCGTGAGCTTGTCGTACAGAAGCCGATACAGCGCCTTGCAGTTTTCCGGTCCCTCTGCGCCCCACCAGAACCATGCTCCCTCCGCTTCATGGAGAGGCCTCCACAGAACGGGAACATCCGCCTCCTTGAGCTTGGTGAGCTCCCCGGCGATGAGTTCGATATCGGCGAGTATCTTCTCATGCTCCCACGTATCCTCCTCAAGGGCGCGGGAGATACTGAACGTCGTATAATCAGCGCTTGCCGACTGAACGTAGAAATTCGCCTCGGTGTCGTCCTCGTTCGAGGGAACTCGCCAGTGCCACGTAAGCGTCGGAATGCCGCCGTATTCGTTGAACCACTCTATTGCACGCTCCGGAGCGTCGTCACGCCATGTGGTAGTCGAGTTGTAATTTAGGAGGTCGATACCGCGGATCGCGGGCTGTTTGCCTGTTTTTTCGAGGATATACTCGAACTCCGCTTCATTATCTTTTATATAGGTATCGGGGTCGTTCCACGAGTTGTAGTTATGCGAACCGCAATATTCCTGCTGACCCGAAAGAATGTGGCTGCCGTACTGGTCGCACAGGTAATTGTATAGTCTTTTCGTCGTATCCGATGCGTTGGGGTTTGAAAGCTCTCTTGTCGGGGAAAGATTCGTGAGCTTTTCATCGGCTGTTTTCAGTGTAAGATAATCGAAGAAGGTGTATCCCCAGTAGGCCTTGAGCTCGATAGTGTTCTTTCCTGCCTGAAGGCTGACTACTCCGCCCGAGGTCTCTTCAAACGTGAGGTTATAGGAAAAGCTCACCTCGCCCTGATTTACACCGTTTATGTTGAGGTACTGCACCTTTTTGTTTGTATCGTAGGGCTCGCAGTAACAGATCGTGAGCTCGTACAGTCCTGCCTCGGGGACATCGACCTCAACACTTATGGAGGTGCCTTTCTGGTCGAGGTAGGAAAAGCCGCTGCCCGAGAAATTCGTGATATCCATTTCCTCGCCCGAGCCGTCCTCCAGAGTATTGCCGACCCAACCCTCGGTGTATTTTTGACCTCCGTCAACGGAGCCGTCCTCGAACTCGTATTTAAGGACGGTGTCGGCTGCGGAGACCTCCGGCGAGCTGTTCAGGGACGGCAGTCCGACTGCACCGGCAGTGATAGCTGCTGCGAGAGCTGCACAGGCTATATGCATTGATCTTTCCTTTTTCAATACACATTCACTTCCTTTTATATGAATCTTTATTAAATTATCCATGATTTAAGTAGAATCTGCGGCAAATTCAACTTAAAGTAATCTTCTGCCTTAATGATAGCACATTTTAGTCTGAATTGCAATAGATTTTTGAAAAAAATCCAATAAATAATCAATAAGTTAAAAAATCTTAGTCACTCCGCCTTAGCTGCTTGACTAAAAGAAATACCGCAGCTGAAAACAGGGCGCTTCCTGCTAAAATAAGGCGAAGAGGCAGTACGGGCGCGGCGGCTGAGTCCGATATCTGCGCAAATGCCTGAACAGAGCTCTTTGCCTCTGTGAAGGGAATAGCGTTTTCCTGTGCATATTTTTCGGCGGCAGATCCCTTTTCGCCGAATATCTCAAATCCGCTGACAGCGGAGCTGCTCTGACCCGACGAGGTGAAGCCCAGAGCCATTGCGCCTATATCTGCTGCCGACGTCGGAACGTATACGCTTTTCAGAGCAGGACACATATAGAAGGAGTACTCGCCGATGTCAGCGAGCGCTTGGCTGAATACCACTGTTTCAAGGCTTTCGCAGCCCGCGAAGCAGAATTTTTCCACCGAGCGTACTCCCGAGGGAAGATACACTTGCGCGAGCGATGTACAGCCTCGGAAGCAGGAATCGGGCAGGAGTGTCAGCCCACCCGGCAGCTCTATCCGTTCCAGCGCGGTGCAGCCCGAAAAACAGCCCATTCCTATGACCGAAAGCTCCGGCGGCAGCGAGATAGTCTCAAGCGAGGTACATTCGTAAAAGCAATGATGTCCGAGCTTTGTGATACTTACGGGCAGAACTATCTCCTTCAGCGACGAGCAGCAGTAAAAGGCGTTATCGCGCACCTCTGTGACGGGACACCCCTCCAGATCTGCGGGTATATTGATGTATTCGGGATCGCCGATATAGCCTGTTACCGTAGCTTTCCCGTTTATAATAGTATAGCAGAAGCCGGACTCCTGTTCCTGCGCACGGGCGCTTCCCGACGGTAAAAAAATGATGAGCAGCAGTATCGTGACGGCTGCGGATATTAAGTTTTTCATGCTGTATGCCTCCTTTTCGTGACCTGTCTATTCTATGTGGACAGGCCATTAAATTATACATCATACGGAGGGACGAAAAATGTCGGTCGCCGCCGGTGAATAAACTGCGGTATTCTGCCGATACTCTCTTACGAGGTGACTGATATGAGAAAGATCACAGAGATAATATTTGCGGCAGGACTTGTACTTACAATAGCTATTTCAAACGTATGCTCGTTTGTCAGCGACGGACACAGTCTGGACGGACTGCGCAGCAAGGTGCTGCGCCTGCATATTCTTGCTAATTCCGACAGCGATGAGGATCAGCGGCTGAAGCTCCTCGTGCGCGACGAGCTCCTTGAGAGCGGTATTCTTGACGGAGCCGATTCATTGAGCGAAGCGGAGGCTGCGGCTATGGAAAAGCTTCCGGAGATAACTGCGCTCGCGGAGGAGGTTCTGCGCAGGAACGGCTCATCTGAAGCTGTCACTGCGGAGCTTACGGATATGTGGTTTGACGAGCGCGTGTACGGCGATATCACCATGCCTGCGGGAGAGTACCGTGCGCTGCGGATAAGGATAGGAGAGGCGCAGGGGCATAACTGGTGGTGCGTGATGTATCCTCCGCTGTGCATACCGGCAGCCTGCGAGGTCGAGGACGATAAGTCGGCGGAAAGCGAATACTTCGATGAAAAAGAGTGCGACATAATGTATAAGCCTAAAAAGTATGAGGTCAGATTTGCCTTTTGGGACAAAATCAAGAGCTGGCTCGATTGAAACGTTGTGAAATGTGACGAAAAATAAGCCTGCCCTTGACAAAAGCTGTCAAATGGGTTATACTATTTGAGTAAACAAAGCAGAACTATGCGTTCTCACCGTGCGGCTTGGCTTGAACGGTCAATATGTGAACAGAGTCGCGTTTGATATAATGCGGCATTGTCGTGTATTGTGCGAGTGCGGATATTTTCTGCACTCATTTTTGTTTTAATCATATCGCTTGGAGGTGCTTGACTATTAGCAAACAGGAACTGCAGATCAACGAAGAGATAAGAGATAAGGAAGTTCTCGTAATCGACGATGACGGTAAGAAGCTCGGTGTATTATCCGCAGCAGAGGCTCAGCAGATAGCCTTTGATAAGGATCTCGATCTCGTTAAGATCGCTCCGCAGGCAACGCCGCCCGTATGCCGTATAATGGACTACGGAAAGTATTGCTTCGAGCAGGCTAAACGTGAAAAGGAAGCCAGAAAAAATCAGAAGATAGTATCTATCAAGGAGATAAGAATGTTCTCAACAATAGATACTCACGATTTTGAAACAAAGGTAAATCAGGCTGTCAAGTTTTTGCAGGGCGGCGATAAGCTCAAGGTATCGGTGAGATTCCGCAAGAGAGCTATTGCTCATCCGCAGCTCGGCGAGGAGCTGCTCGAGCGCTTCAAGGAAGCGGTTTCAACGGTCGGCACTGTCGATAAGCCTGCTAAAATGGAGGGACGCAGCATAGTTATGTTCGTTTCCCCAAAGGCAGCAAAGTAAGGAGGATCATATAATGGCAAAGGTAAAGGTTAAAACTCACTCGGGCGCTAAGAAGCGTTTTAAGATTACAGGAACCGGTAAGGTAAAGTATCAGCATACCAATAAGAGACACAGACTTACCCAGAAGGATACAAAGCGCAAGAGGATCGCTCGTAACGCAGGCGTTGCAGACTGCTCAAACGCTCCTACTATCAAGAAGCTCGTTCCCTACCTTTAATAGTGGGGCTCTGTAAAGAGAATATCGCGCAATAACGGTAAACTGTAATTTTATTTTTGGAGGTATAAGACTATGGCACGTATCAAGGGTGCAATGATGACTCGTAAGAGAAGAAATAAGACCTTAAAGCTTGCAAAGGGCTACTGGGGCGCTAAGAGCAAGCACTTCAAGATGGCTAAACAGGCCGTAATGAAGTCAGGCAACTACGCTTACATCGGAAGAAAGCAGAAGAAGAGAAACTTCAGACAGCTCTGGATCACAAGAATCTCTGCTGCTGCAAAGCTCAACGGAATGAACTATTCTACATTCATGAACGGCTGCAAGAAGGCTGGCATTACTCTCAACAGAAAAATGCTCTCAGAGATCGCTATCAACGATGCAGCAGGCTTTACTGCTATTGCTGACAAGGCAAAGGCAGCTCTTTAATCGCAATCATAAACACGCTCCTTATATAACAAAGAGCGTGTTTTGTTGTAGTTGGTAAGGACTGCTTCTCATTGCAGAAGCAGCCACGCCGACAGGTCAAGGAGGCGCGTTCGCTGTTGGAAAATATCATAACATCAAAGGATAATCCCGTCATCAAGCTGTATCAGAAGCTTTCCTCATCGAAAAAAGAAAGGCTTCAATACGGCTTATTCGTGTTGGAAGGGCTTCGTATTACCGAGGACGCTATCCGCGAGGAGAGCGGTCTTTCCCACCTTATTGTCACCGAGCAGGCACGCGAAAAATTCGGCGAAAGACTCTTTCAGGCTGATTTGAGAGATACAAGGATCATCGTAATTTCAAATGAGCTTGGAAACAAAATAGCCTCGACGGACAATACTCAGGGAGTATTTGCGATATGCCGCATTCCGCAGCAGAGACAGATGACATTCGCCGAAAATGGCAGATATATCGTGCTTTTCGGCTTGCAGGACCCCGGAAATGTCGGTATGATGATACGCACCGCCGACGCTCTTGGGATAGACGGCGTGATAATGTCGAAAAGCTGCGATCTTTACAGCCCGAAGGTCATACGCTCGACCATGGGGTCGGTCTTTCGCATGGACATAATGATCGAAAATGATGCGGACAGGCTCTTTGAGCTGCTTACACAGAGCGGTGCAGAAACTTCGGCTGCGATCATAGATAAGGACGCGATCCCCGTGACCGAGTGCTCCTTTACGGGAAGACAGGCGGTGCTCATCGGCAACGAGGGAAACGGACTTCCGCCCGACATATCCGCACGCTGCAGCCGCAGGGTGACTATCCCGATGCACGGAACGGTCAACTCCCTAAATGCCGCAATGGCGGCGGGCATACTCATGTGGGAACTGAAAAAGTGATTCGGAATCAAAAAAGGAGGTGCTCAGATGGACGAAACTAAATACTGGCTGTGGCTCTCAATGGTTTTCGGTGCGGGAAGCTGCCGCATATGGGAGATAATGAACTTCTTCGGGAGCGCTCATGAAGCATACATCAGCCTTACCTCGGGCTTTGATGCTGTTACGCTTTCACCTGAGGAAACCAAAAATATAAACAGCCTCCGCATCGAACAGGCTGAGTCATTCATTCAGCATTGCGAAAAGGTCGGAATACGCCTTGCAGGATATTCAAGCCGCGAATATCCTCCTCAGCTCAGGCATATATTTGACCCGCCGGCTATACTCTATTACAAGGGCAACATCGGCTGCTTGAAAGGTACAAAGACCGTCACCTCTGTAGGTACGAGAAAAGCCTCTGATTATGGACTCGCGGCTGCTTCGCGTATCTGCGGAGAGCTCGCACGGAGCGGCTTCGTTATAGTCAGCGGCTTTGCACTCGGCATAGATATAGCCTCGCACCTTGCGTCAGCGGACGCTCACCGCCCTACAGCCTGCGTGCTCGGCTGCGGAGTTGACGTTGACTACCCAAAGGGCAATTTCCATTACCGGGATAAGATACTCGAAAACGGAGGTGTGTTCATCTCGGAATATCCGCCCGGAACACCTCCTCATTCCGGAAATTTCCCGAAACGAAACAGGATACTTGCCGCTCTCGGACGTGCAGTCGTGGTATTTGAGGCTTCCTCGAAAAGCGGCTCGCTTATAACAGCTTCGCTGGCGGTAAATCAGGGCAGGGAGCTTTTCTGTCTGCCGCCCGCGGACATTTTCAGCCCGTCCTTTGCGGGAAATATCGAGCTTCTCAGGGACGGAGCAACGGCGCTTTACGGCAGTATGGACGTTATGGACTATTTCAGGTTCGGCAGAGCTGCCGATATAGAGATACGCGCAGAGCGTCTGCCCGATATTGCGGCAAGACTGCGTGCTGAGTCGGCAGCTGCGGCGAGCATAATGCCCTCTGAAGCAGCCGTGCGGCAGGAGCCCCTGCCGCAGTCCTCGGACGAGGACGGGAAACCTCAGGAGGAGAACGCCGATGACGGCTGTTCCCCCGAGGATAATGGATACAGCGAGGAGCTTACAGAAATCCAGAACAGGATAGTCGGGCTTTTGCGCGGCGGAGCGCTCCATGCGGACGTTATCGCAATACAGCTCGGGCTGGACGCAGGGGAGCTTATGACGGAGCTGACTGAGCTCGAGATCCTCGGCGAGATAAGCTCGCTTCCCGGAAAAATGTATCAAATATGTGAATAGAGGTAAAGGATAAATGTCTGATTTAGTAATAGTAGAGTCGCCTGCAAAGGCGAAAACAATACAGAAATATCTCGGACCCGGATATGAGGTCATAGCTTCAATGGGACATATCCGCGATCTTCCCAAGTCGAAGATGGGCGTGGACAAGGAGCATGATTTTGCTCCCCAGTACACCGATATGAAGGGCAAGGAGGACGTCATCAAGGAGCTCAAAAAGCGCGCAAAGAAGTGCGATAAGGTCTATCTCGCGACCGACCCCGATCGCGAGGGCGAGGCTATCTCATGGCATATAGCCCAGATGCTCAAGCTCGATATGAATGACAATAACCGTGTGGCTTTCAATGAGATAACCAAGACCGGCGTGAAAAACGGTATGAGCGATCCTCATAAGATCGACCTCGACCTCGTGAACGCTCAGCAGGCAAGACGTATTCTCGACAGGCTCGTCGGCTACGAGCTGAGTCCCTTTCTGTGGAAAAAGGTCAAGAGGGGACTGTCCGCAGGCCGCGTACAGTCGGTCGCGGTAAGACTTGTCGTTGACCGCGAAAATGAGATACGAGCATTCGTGCCGAAGGAGTACTGGTCTATCGACGCGAAGTTCACCGCGCCGAGCTCGCGCAAGGTCTTTGAGGCTTCGCTTATCTCGGTGGACGGCGAGAAGCTTGAGATACCTGATCAGGCTGCGGCGGACGGACTTCTCTCGCGCCTTGAGGGTGCAGAATACACCGTCAGCTCCGTAAAGAAGAAGCTCACAAGAAAACAGCCCTCGCCTCCGTTCATTACCTCGACGCTCCAGCAGGAGGCTTCAAAGAAGCTCGGATTCAGTGCCAAGCGCACGATGAAAGCTGCGCAGGAGCTCTACGAGGGCGTTGACGTTACCGGTATAGGTGCAGTCGGACTCATCACCTACATGAGAACGGACAGTCTGCGTATCTCCGACGAGGCAAAGGCGGCAGCCGCACAGTATATCGGCACGGTCTACGGCAAGGAGTACCTGCCCGACAAGCCGCGCAATTTCAAGTCCAAGAACAACGCTCAGGACGCGCATGAGGCGATACGTCCCTCAACGCCCGAGCTTACGCCCGCGAGGGTCAAGGAGAACCTTTCCTCCGACCAGTTCAAGCTCTATAAGCTCATCTGGGAGCGATTCATCGCCAGCCAGATGGCGAATGCTGTGCTCGATACCGTTTCGGCGGACATCGAGGCAAACGGCTGCATATTCAGGGCAACGGGCTATTCCGTTAAGTTCGACGGCTTCATGAAGCTCTACGTCGAGACGAACGAGGACGACGACGGGAACAAAAAAATGCTCCCTGAACTAAAGGAAAACGATAAGCTTAAACTAAAGTCGCTCGACGGCAACCAGCACTTCACACAGCCGCCTCCGCGATATACGGAAGCTTCGCTGATAAAGGCGCTCGAGGAGAACGGTATCGGCAGACCGAGTACCTATGCTCCCACAATAACTACGATAACCGCGCGTCAGTACGTCGAGCGCGAGGGCAAATCATTGAAACCTACAAACCTCGGCGAGGTCATCACCGAGCTGATGAAGGATCACTTCAATAAGATCGTTGATGCCAAGTTTACGGCGGATATGGAAAATAACCTCGACGAGGTAGAGCACGGCGAAAAGGACTGGGTCAGCACGCTCCATGAGTTCTATGACGATTTCTCCGAAACGCTCAAAAAGGCTGAGGAGGCAATGGACGGCAAGAGAGTGAAGGTGCCCGATGAGGAGACCGACGTTGTTTGCGAGCAGTGCGGCAGAAACATGGTCATCAAATACAGTAAGTTCGGAAAATTCCTTGCGTGCCCTGGCTTTCCGGAATGTAAGAACACAAAGAAGATAGTCACCGAGGCGGATGGAAGCTGCCCGAGGTGCGGCAGAAAAATGCTGCTGAAAAAGTCGAAGAAGGGAAGGAGCTTCTACGGCTGCGAGGGCTACCCCGAATGCAGCTTTATGACGTGGAACGTTCCGACCAAAGAGGTGTGCCCCGACTGCGGCAAGAGCTTGTTCATGAAGGGCGGAAAATCGGGCAGGCTCGTCTGCGAGAACGAGGGCTGCGGCTATGAAAGAGAGCTGAAAAAATGAGTGTGACCGTTAACGTTATCGGAGCGGGACTCGCCGGCTGCGAGGCGGCGTGGAGACTTGCTCAGGAGGGGATAGACGTCCTCCTTTACGAGATGAAGCCTGAGAAATTCTCTCCCGCACACAAGTACGGCGGCTTTGCGGAGCTTGTGTGCTCAAATTCGCTGAAAGCCGCGAGGATAGAGTCCGCCGCAGGTCTGCTCAAATACGAAATGGAACTTCTCGGCTCGCTTACCGTTCCTTGCGCAAAGGAAAATTCGGTCGAGGCGGGCGGAGCTCTGGCGGTGGACAGAGAGAGATTCTCCGACAGCGTTACGGAAAAAATACGCTCCCACCCGCTGATAGAGGTCGTTCCGGGCGAGGTCACACAGCTCCCAAAGGGCGTGACGATAATCGCTACGGGTCCGCTCACCTCGGGTGCTATGGCTGATATTATCAGGGAACTCTGCGGCGAGGGACTGAGCTTTTACGATGCGGCTGCACCCATAGTTACGTATGAAAGCCTCGATACGGACAAGATCTTCTTCGCTTCGCGCTACGACCGAGGCGATGCGGACTACATCAACTGTCCCATGGAAAAGGACGAGTACCTTGCATTCCACGCGGCACTTATCGGTGCAGAGCGGGTCGAGCTGAAAGACTTCGAGACACATCCGTTAAGCGTTTATGAGGGCTGTATGCCGATAGAGGTGCTTGCCTCGCGCGGTGTGGACACAATGCGATTCGGTCCGATGAAGCCCGTCGGCATAACCGACAAGCGCACGGGGAGACGCCCGTATGCGGTCGTGCAGCTGAGGCGCGAGAACCGCGAGGGTACGCTTTTCAACCTCGTGGGATTCCAGACAAACCTTAAATTCGGCGAGCAGAAGCGCGTTTTCTCGATGATACCGGGGCTTGAAAATGCCGAATTCATGCGTTACGGTGTAATGCACCGCAACACCTTCATCAACAGTCCTGCGCTGCTGAATACGGACTTCTCAATGAGGGCGCGCCCCGGGATATACTTTGCCGGACAGATAACGGGTGTCGAGGGATATATGGAGTCTGCCGCGAGCGGTATCATTGCCGGTATATCGGCTGCGCGCAGGATAAAGGGACTTGAACCGCTTATACTCCCCGCAGACACGATTACGGGAGCTCTTTCGCGTTACATAAGCGACCCGTTCAATGCGGAGAAATTCCAGCCTATGGGCGCAAATATGGGAATACTCCCCGATATCGGGGTGAGGATAAAGGATAAAAAGGAAAGGTACGGCGCGTATGCCGCCCGTGCTGTTGATTCTCTCAGAAAGGAAATGGACAGAGTCGGATATGAGAGTGATAGTTGACGCATTCGGCGGGGACAACGCACCGCTCGAGGTGCTCAGGGGCTGCGAGAGGGCGGTCAGTGAGCTGGGCGTGGAAATACTCCTGACTGGCAGTCGGGAGCGGATAGAAAAATGCGCCGCCGATAACGGAATAAGCCTCGGCGGCATGGAAATAGAGCACACAGATGATGTTTTTGATATACATGAGGAGCCGAAGGAGATAATCAAGTCAGGCAGCAACACCTCGATGGCGCTGGGACTCCGCCTGCTTTCCGAGGACAGAGGCGATGCGTTCGTCTCAGCGGGAAGCACGGGAGCTCTTGTAATGGGCGCGACCTTCATCGTCAAGCGTATCAAAGGCATTAAGCGTGTAGCTCCTTCTCCCGTCATGCCTGCGGACAAGGGCAGCTTCGTGCTTGTTGACGCAGGCGCGAATACAGAGTGCCGCCCTGAAATGCTGGTGCAGTTCGCGGTAATGGGCAGCGCCTACATGGAAAAGGTCATGGGGATAAAAAGTCCGAGGGTCGGACTTCTCAACATCGGCTCGGAGGAGACAAAGGGAAGAGAGCTCGAGATCGAGGCATATAAGCTCCTTGAAAGCTCGGGACTCAACTTCGTCGGCAACATCGAGGCGAGGGATATGCCCAAGGGTGAGGTGCAGGTCGTGGTAACAGACGGCTTTACGGGAAATATCGCGCTAAAGCTCTATGAGGGCATGGGCAGCTTCTTTGCCAAAAAGCTGAAATGGATATTCTCGGGCGCGGGAAAAATAGGAGCGCTCTTCTCGCTTGGCAGGATAAAGGAGTTCCGCAGGCAAATGGACTACAAGGAGGTAGGCGGCTCAGCGCTGCTCGGCGTGCGAAAGCCCGTCATAAAGGCACACGGCAGCTCCGACGGCACGGCGTTCTTCAATGCCGTGAGACAGGCAAAGAAAATTTCCGAAATGAACGTAATAGGGGATATAGAAGGCTATGTTGCGCGCATGGCAAAGGAGTGATATCAATGAGTAATATTGCAGACCTTGAAAAGGTCATAGGATACAGCTTCAGCAACAGGAAGCTCTTGGAACAGGCGCTTTCGCATTCGTCGTATGCCAACGAGAAGAAGCTCCCCTCGGGCAGCAACGAACGCCTTGAATTTCTCGGCGACAGCGTTCTTTCGATAGTCGTTTCGGATTATCTTTACAAGAACCTAAACGTCGCGGAGGGCGAGCTCACAAAGATGAGAGCCTCGCTCGTGTGCGAGAAGTCGCTGCATATCTTCGCAAAAGAGATACATCTCGGGGACTACCTCTTGCTCGGAAAGGGTGAGGAGAACACGGGCGGCAGAGAGCGACCCTCGATACTCGCGGACGCATTCGAGGCGGTCATCGCTGCAATATATCTCGACGGCGGAATGGCGTCTGCCGCAAAGCACATAATGCGCTTTATGCCAAAGGATATACAGCACGCTAAGAATCCCGCATTCAGCGATTTCAAGACCGTATTGCAGGAGGTAGTTCAGAAGAATCCCGAGGAAAAGGTGGAATACGTTCTCATCGGCGAGGAGGGACCCGACCACAACAAGCGCTTTGTCGTGGAGGTGCGCCTGAACTCACAGGTCATAGGCAAGGGCAGGGGCAGAAGCAAAAAGGAAGCCGAACAGCTTGCCGCCAAGGAAGCTCTGGAGCTTATGGGATATGAAGCACAGTAACATCTCGATTTTCGTGCCGCATATCGGCTGTCCGCACAGGTGCAGCTTCTGCGACCAGAACACTATAAGCGGCGCACAGCACGCTCCGACGGCGGACGAGGTGAGAGCGACCTGCACGAGAGCTCTTGCACAGATCAGGTCGCCCCAAAATACGGAGATAGCCTTTTTCGGGGGGAGTTTTACGGCAATACCGCGACCCTACATGGAGGAGCTGCTTGGTGCGGCGAGCGAATTTGTCGGGGAGGGAAAATTCCGCGGGATACGCATTTCCACCCGTCCTGACTGCATAGACCCCGAGATACTTTTCATCCTCAGAAGCTATGGTGTCACGGCAATAGAGCTCGGCGCGCAGTCCATGAGCGACAGCGTTCTCGAAGCGAACGAGCGCGGACATACCGCGCAGGACGTGGAAAATGCCTGCGAGCTGATAAAGTCTTTCGGCAATGACGGCTTCGAGCTCGGCTTGCAGATGATGATAGGGCTTTACAAGAGTACGCCCGGGGACGAGTGGGAGACTATAAGGCGCATAACGGAGCTTAGTCCCGCAACGGTGCGTATTTACCCCGTGGTCGTGCTCAAGGGCACGAGGCTTGCCCAGCTGCTTGAAAGCGGCGGATATACGCCGTTTGAGTTTGAAAAGGCGGTCGAGATAGCCTCCTCAGCGATGATAATGTTCGAGGGCAGCGGGATCCGCGTTATAAAGTGCGGACTGCACGCGAGCGAGTTCGTCGAGCGCGACATGATCGGCGGCTTCTATCACCCGGCCTTCCGCGAGCTGTGCGAGGGAATGGTATACCGCCATAATATGGAGTTCGAGCTCGATGAATGCACATCTCCCGCAGACAGGGCGACCTTTGCGGTCAGCCCCTCGTGCATAAGCAAGGCACTCGGGCACAAGAAGTCAAATTACGAGTATTTCCTGAAAAAAGGAACAGAAATAAAGATCATCGGGGACGATAATATCCCCAAATACAAATGCGAGCTCAGGAGGTGAGTGCGTGTACCTGAAATCACTTGAAATACAAGGCTTTAAGTCGTTCCCCGACAAGATAAGCCTTACCTTTGATAAGGGGCTGACGGCGGTCGTGGGACCCAACGGCAGCGGAAAAAGCAACATCGGCGACTCTGTTCGCTGGGTCCTCGGAGAGCAGTCCACGAAAACTCTGCGCGGAAATAAAATGGAGGACGTTATTTTTTCCGGTACTGTTGCGAGGAAGCCGATGGGCTTTGCTGCGGTCACGCTGAATATCGACAATTCCGACAAGGCTATCGCCGATATGGGCGACGAGATAGCCGTTACGAGAAAGCTCTACCGCAGCGGCGACAGCGAATACATGATAAACGGCAGACAGTGCCGTCTGAAGGACATAAACGAGCTCTTTATGGACACGGGCCTCGGCAGGGACGGCTATTCCATAATCGGTCAGGGACGTATCGCCGAGATAGTCGGCGCAAAGAGCAGCGAGCGCCGCGACATCTTTGAGGAAGCAGCCGGTATCTCGAAATTCCGCTATAAGAAGCTCGAGGCGGAGCGCAAGCTCTCGGCGGCACAGGAGAATCTTCTGCGCCTTACCGATATACTTGCCGAGCTCGAAGGCAGAGTAGAGCCGCTGCGTATCCAGTCGCAGAAAGCCGAGAAATTCATAAGGCTTGCCGCCGAGCGCAAGACCCTCGAAATATCAGTGTGGGTCAATCGCCTCGACGAGTATAAGCTAAAGCTCGACGAGCTCAATGAGAAGCTGCTCGCGGGTCAGAACGAATACGAAAATATCGAGAACGATATCGCCCGTGAGGAACAAAAAATAGAGGAAGCTTACCGCAAAATGCAGGAGAGCACGGTCAAGTCCGACGAGCTCCGCAGAAAAATGCTCGAGGAGGAGCAGTCCGCCTCAGAGATGAAATCCGGAATAGCGGTACTCGAAAACGACATAAAGCACTGCAATGAAGCGATAGAGGCTGCAAAGAAAAATATCGAGAACGCACGGGAAAACAGGAACGCTCTTGCTGAGGAAAAGACCGAAGCTGAAAAAAAGCTTGCCGATCTGGCAAAGCAGCGTGAGGCTCTCGAAGCCGATATCACGGCAGCGGAGGCAAGCTTTGCAAAAGCTGAGAGCGAGAGCTCGCGCCTCGGCGACAGCGTTGATAAGGCAGGCAGCGAGATAAACGGACTCTACATAAAGCAGAGCGAATGTAAATTCGCCTGTGAATCATCAAAAGCCGTAATTGAAGAAGAAACGGCACGCCTCGCAGACCTCCGCAGCAGCGGGAGCGATTTCGCACGGAAGCTGGAGGAGTACGCTTCACAGAAGTCCCTCAGCCAATCGGAAGCGGAAAAAAATACTGAGAGCGAGGAAGCTGCAAGGAACAGGCTCGGTGGACTGGAAAGGCTGTATACTTCGCGAAAAGATGGCTTTGAACAGGCAAAAAGCGATTTTGAACGCGCTCTGTACGAGCTGAAAGACAAGCAGCAGCGAAAGAAGATCCTCACAGATCTCGAAAACAACATGGAGGGCTTTGCGGGAAGTGTAAAGCAGGTCCTCAAGGCGTCGAAGCAGGGGCGTATCGGCGGAGTTTTCGGCACCGTTGCGCAGAACATAGGCGTCGAGCCGCAGTATGCGGTAGCTGTTGAGACAGCTCTCGGCGGCGCTATGCAGAACGTCATCGTCGAAAATGAGGACATCGCAAAGCGCTGCATACGTTTTCTTAAAGAGCAAAAGGGCGGACGTGCTACGTTCCTGCCTATAACCTCGGTCAAGGGGCGCGAGCTCGGCGAGCAGGGGCTTGAAAGCTGCGAGGGCTTCGTTGCCAATGCTAATAAGATAGTGACATACGACCCGAAATTCAGCGGGATAATCGTTTCGCTGCTCGGCAGGATAGTTATCGCCGAGGACATCGACTCTGCAACCGTCATTGCCAAGAAATACGGCTATAAATTCAGGATAGTCACCCTCGACGGTCAGGTCATAAACGCGGGCGGCTCGTTTACTGGAGGCTCCGCACAGCGCTCGGGCGGCATCATCACGCGAAAGAACGAGCTCGATAAGCTCGAAGCTGAGATAGAAAAGCTCTCTTCCGAAAAAGATAAGCTCAGCGAAAAGGCAGAGAAAATGCGTGCCGAGTCGGAAAAGCTGAGGTATGACATGGAGGCTGCAAAGGAGGAGCTGGCACGGTGCAGTGCCGAAAAGGTGCGCATAAATGCCGAGCTTGCCAGCCTTGAGTCCCTTATAGAGCAGATGCATTCCCAGTCAGAAAATTCGGAAAGGCTCATTGCAGAATCCGAGCAGAAAATAGAGGCGGCTAAGCAGAATATCATTGATTCCGAAAATATGCTCGGTGAACTCGCGGAGCAGATACGCGCCGCGGAGGAGGCTCTTGCTCAGGGTCAGGATGACCGCGAAAAGCTAAGGCTGAAAAGAGCAGAGCTTTCCGAAAAGCTCTCTCAGCTCAAAATAAAGGGTATGGAGCTCGCTAAGGACGTTCAGGCACAGGAGCTCGAAATATCGCGCATAGACCGCAGTATCGAGGATACAAAATACGGCAGTCATCTCTATGAGGAGGAGATATTCCGCCAGAAGGAAGAGATATCTTCAAAGCGTGATCAAATAAATGAGCTGAACCTGAAGCTGGAAGGGTTAGACTCCAACAAGGACGCATATAATAATGAGATAAGGCGCTATCAGACAGTGCATACAGAGCAGAACCGCCTTGTAAACGAGCTTCAGAAGGGCTTGAAACAGATAAACGAGGCGAAGGAAAAGCTTTCGGCTGAGAATACAAGGCTAAGCGGTAAGCGCGACTCGATATCGGGCGAATCCGAGAAGATAATCGCGCAGCTATATGAATCCTACGAGCTGACACGTTCCGAGGCGATAAAGCTGGCGGAAAAAATAGACGACATGACTCAGGCTCAGAAGGAGCTTACGGATATACGCAATAAGATACGCGCACTCGGAAGCGTAAACGTTGACGCGATAGAGGAATACAAGGAAGTCTCGGAGCGCTATCGCTTTATGTCTGAGCAGATAGCCGATATCCAGCGCTCGAAGGCAGAGCTCGAAAAGCTCATAGCAGGGCTCACAGAGGAGATGTGCAGGATATTCTCGGAGAGCTTCCGCATAATAAATTCAAACTTCAAGGAGATATTCGTCGAGCTCTTCGGCGGAGGTAAGGCGGAGCTCATACTCACCGACCCCGAGAACGTGCTCGAATCGGGCATCGAGATAAGCGTTGCTCCTCCCGGAAAGGTCATCAAGAACCTCATATCCCTTTCGGGTGGAGAGCAGTCGTTCGTGGCGATAGCCATTTATTTCTCGATTTTGCGGCTGCGGCCTGCACCATTCTGCATACTCGATGAGATAGATGCGGCTCTTGACGAGGTAAACGTAAGAAAGTACGCTCAGTACCTCAAGAAATTTACGGATACCACTCAGTTCGTGCTCGTCACTCACAGGCGCAGTGCTATGGAGGAAGCAAATGTGCTCTACGGCGTTACCATGCAGGAGGACGGTATTTCCAAGCTCCTGAAAATGGAACAGGTGGATTTTCAGGAGGACATTGCTGACGTTCAGTAACAGCTTGTCTGAATTTATATACTTGCCTCTATTGCAAAATGTACATGTACATTTTGCAGGCTGCAAGGCAGCCGCAAAGCCGCGTTGCGGCTTTGAAGAGGCAGTATAAACAGAGCGCTCACGGCGCAATGCGCCGTCCGCCGCCGCAGGCGGCGGATTGCAAAATATCTTAATAGATATTTTGCAATAGCGCGGAGTATAATTGCGGAGCCAATATATTATTGGCGCGTTCCGCACCCTTATGGAGGTTAGTATGGGAATTTTTTCAAAGATCGCAAGCGGTCTTCGCAAGACCAAGGATTCGTTCATCGGCGGCATACAGAGGGTCTTCAATTCGTTCACCAAGATCGACGAGGAGCTCTTTGAGCAGCTCGAGGAGACCATGATAATGAGCGATATCGGCGTGGAGACTTCGGTGGAGATATGCGACAGACTTCGCAAAAAAATAAAGGAGCGCGGTATTACCGACCCGAATGAGATAATGGAGCTGCTGCACGAGGTAATTGCCGAGATAATGGGCGACGATACCGGGCTTGACCTTTCCGTCTCGCCTGCCGTGATAATGGTCATCGGAGTCAACGGTGCAGGCAAGACCACTACAATAGGAAAGCTCTGTTACCAGTTCAAAAACGAGGGCAAGAAAGTGCTCGTTGCGGCAGCCGATACCTTCCGTGCAGCCGCTATCGACCAGCTTCAGGTGTGGACCGAGCGCGCGGGAGTTGATATCGTAAAGCACGCAGAGGGCTCGGATCCGGGAGCTGTTGTATATGACGCTCTCGAGGCGGCAAGGGCGAGGCAGTGCGATGTTGTTATCATAGATACGGCGGGTCGTCTCCACAACAAGAAAAACCTTATGGACGAGCTGGCAAAGATAAACAGGATAATCGACAACAAGGCAGGCGACTGCTCGCGCGAGGTACTGCTCGTGCTCGACGCCACTACGGGTCAGAATGCCGTAAATCAGGCGAAGCTTTTCAGCGAGACTGCGCCCATTACGGGCATAGTCCTCACCAAGCTCGACGGAACAGCAAAGGGCGGTATCGTAATTTCGATAAAGAACGAGCTCGGCATTCCTGTGAAGCTCATTGGCGTGGGCGAAAAGATAGACGACCTCCAGCCGTTTGACAGCCGAATGTTCGTGGACGCTCTGTTCGCCTCCGACGATATCTTTGAGGAGGACGAGGAAACAGAAGAGGAGCTTGCTCAGGAAGGAGAGCCCGGGGAAGAGTACGACGAGCCTCGCGGCTATTACAACGAATACGGCGCGTTTATCCCATATGAGGACGACGAAGATGAGGGCTCCGATGAGGACAGCGGCTCCGAAGACGAACCCGAGGAGGAAAATGAGTCAGAGGAAGCAGAGCCGGAAGATACTGAGGAGTCCGACGAGCCTGTAGAGGAAACTGCCGATGAAGAGCCGGATAAGACAGACGACTCCGACAGCTCTGATGAGGAGCCTGTGCTCGGCGATGAACCGCACGAGGAAGAGGAAAAGCCAAAGAAACGCGGCTTCTTCGGCAGACTTTTCGGCAGAAAGGGCGATGACGATGAAACTTAAGCTTGTAATGGCGACAAATAACGCAAATAAGCTGCGCGAGGCGCGCGAGCTGCTTTCTCCGCTCGGGATAGAAGTGCTCTCTCAGCGCGAGGCGGGCGCGGACTGCGACCCCGAGGAAAACGGCGCGACCTTTGAGGAAAATGCACAGATAAAGGCAAGAGCTGTCTTTGACGCTGTAGGACTTCCCGTTATTGCCGATGACAGCGGTCTGTGTGTGGACGCACTTGACGGTGCTCCCGGGGTATATTCCGCGAGATATGCTCCCGAGGGTGAGCGGTGCGCAAAGCTCCTTTCAAATATGGAGGGAGTTTCCGATGAAAAGCGCACGGCGCGCTTTGTATGTGCGGTCTGCTTTATAGGAGAGGACGGAAAAGCGGAGTTTGTGCGAGGCGAATGCGAGGGCGTTATAGGTCATGAGGAGCGCGGCACGAACGGCTTCGGCTACGACCCCGTTTTCGTGTACGGAGGCAGAACGCTTGCCGAGATGAGCTCTGATGAAAAAAATAAGATAAGCCACAGAGGTGCGGCGATGAGGTCGCTGTACCGACTTTTAAAGGAAAGATATGGTGAATGATATGCTGACAAGCAAGCAGAGAGCGTACCTGCGCGGTATCGCTTCGACCTACGAGACTATTTTCCAGATAGGAAAGGGCGGCGTTACCGAGACGATGTGCAGGGATATCGGCGAGGCGCTCCGCAAGAGAGAACTGATAAAGCTGAGAGTCCTCGAAAACTCCGGATATACCGCTCGTGAGGCAGCAGATGCGATAGCTGCGGCGACCGGTTCGGACGTAGTTCAGGTCATCGGAAGCAAGTTCGTGCTCTTTAAGCGCAACGAAAAGGATCCCGTCATTGAGAATATCCCCAAGGTGAAATAATGCGCATAGGAATATTCGGCGGCAGCTTCAATCCCGTTCACAACGGTCATATACATCTTGCAAAGGCTGCGGCGGCGGAGCTTATGCTGGACAAGGTATTCCTCGTACCGTCGCGTATATCGCCTCACCGTTCGAGCGCGGAGTACGCCCCCGGCGAGGACAGGCTTCAAATGCTGCGGCTAGATCGGAATAGCACACGTCTGAACTCCAGTC
>CALEPT010000064.1 GCA_937910385.1 uncultured Ruminococcus sp.
CTCCTGTGAGATGTCCGGCGATGCAAGTACAACGATCAGCAGCTTCTTGCGGAGTTCTTCTGCCCGTGTTTTCCAATAGTTACTGGATGACTGGAATAATACCGTTTGTGCCCGATTAAACGCAAGATTAAACTTTTCCTTTACCTGATCCAATAGCTGATCGGCAGCGGTAGTGTCTATTTCCTCTCTTGCGTTGTCCCGTTCCGTACTCTTTTCTCTCCAATACTTGTAGCTTGTAGCTATATCAGCACGAACATCGGCATTGAATATGTTTTGGATCTTGAATGTCTTTTCTTTTGCCTTGTCTGCAATCTCAGCTCGTTCAGAATAGCCTACGGCGGCTTCCAATGCAGAAGTAAGCTCACTTTCCAGTTTTATGAGTTCTGCCTTAGCAATGGGCGTGTATGCTTCTTTCTTTGAGGCTTCCATTTCTGTAGGATACCCATTAAAAGCCTTTTCAACGAATTCATCACGGCTGATCGTCAACTCTGCTAAGAGCTTCTTAATACCAGCTTCAAGCTGACTCTGATATTCAGCTCTGGACTTGTCATGCATTCTCACAGCATCAGCAATGTCATTCTCAGCGATTTCCCTTACTTTCAGCAGGAACAAGAGCGACTGATAGCACTTATTATACGGAGCATAGTTGTCTGCAAAACGCTGTATCTCCTGCTCAATCGCCCATAAGCCACTATTGGCGAGAACTCGTTCTTTATCCCCGTATTCGCTGTAATGCTTCGGAGCAATATTATACAGGAACAGAAGCTGGGCAAAGCGTTCGCCCTTCTTTTTCATAAAGAACGCCTGCTTTTGTAAATAGATCATGGCATTGTTATCTTTCACGAAGTCTCCGTCTATCTTAGAACCAAGAGCCATGACAGAGGAAACATAATAGATGCCTTCAGGCTGTAATGTAACAGGGATCGGTGATTCGATGATCTCTGTACGGTTATATTCGCTGAAATCAGCATTATCTGCCTGATTGACGATCACCATAGTGAAGCGTGTATCTATCTCCTGAATTGCCTTGACCTTATCGCAGAGCTGCTGATTTGACATTGTGTGAAGCTGATTGCTCACAGTAACATACAACATCAAGCCGTTGGACATTCCACGCAATGCTTCCTGCAAGACTTGAATATGATGCTCGTGATTTGCGACGTTATCACCAGGTGTATCAAACAGCACATAGGGATGCTCACTGTTGCGCAGCGGAGAGTCGCTGTTAAACGGAATATGGATTTTCACACGATCGTCGATTGCACCATCATTGATTACCTGTAAAAGCGACTGTACTCTCTGAGCCAGAGCATTCTCCTTTTCCTTTTCAAGACATTCCCGAATTCTTGCAGACAGCTCATCGCTGTAGCTCTCAGGGCGAATTGCATACCCTCCACGGTTGAATGAGATTGTTACTACCATATGGTTAGAGGTGAACTCCACATCGGCTATTTCCGAGTTATCACTGCAACGAATCTCATAGATCTTGGCTGTAAGGGGCTTATCGCCGCTTGGTAGCACCTCACACCCTAAAATGGCATTGATGAAAGTGGACTTGCCGGAACTGTAATTACCGATAACGCATACAGGTATCTCCTTCTTAGAGACATCATCGAACTTTTCCTGCTGCTGATCTATGAGCTTTTTGCTGTCGCTCGCAGTAATGTTATGGGCAATTATGTCCTTGATGGATTTGAAATATCCTGTGACCTCCGGCAGAATATCTCCTGCATTTGCAAGATATTCGTTAGCCTGTTCGTATGTTAGTGGCGGAAGCTGACTTTCGGGCGGCTGTTCACTGGTTTCTTTGTTCAAAATATCGCAAACTGCACAAAGCTCCCTATATTCCTCTGTTGTACCTCTGAAGCGTATACAAACAGGTGTAGAGTTGGTAGAGTATGTATGCCAAATAAGATTAGCAATTTCATACGCTTTGAACGGAAAGAAGCAACTGGAGTAGTCAACCGAAAGAAGTTTCAGCTTTTCGGGGGTGTCGGGGTTACTGCTATCTATTGCAACAAGTTGATCACCATCTACTCGGTCATAGGTGATCTTACGCTTGTAAGGATCACTGGAAATCTGAATTGTAATCATGCTGATAAACCTCCTGTTTATATACTTAGCGAAATAAATATAATAGGATATTCTCGTTGTATAAAATCAACAAAATTCAACTAAAACTCTCCATACATTATACCACAATATTAGCAAAGAAGTCAACCTGTTTCGCTATGTTTCTACAATATAAAAATGGATTCCAAAGTTCGATTATCAACTTTGAGCAGATCGGAAGAGCACACGTCTGAACTCCAGTCACATCACGATCTCGTA
>CALEPT010000065.1 GCA_937910385.1 uncultured Ruminococcus sp.
TCATCGGAAGGAAGGCTGACGCTTCCGTTTTTCTGGGACCTGAGGGCAAATCCAATGAATATGACAAGGAGACAGTACTCAAGTGGCTCAAGAAATTCTATTGGAGATTCTTCAGCCAGCAGTTCAAACGCTCCTGCCTTCCTGACGGGCCGAAGGTCGGTTCCGTTTCCCTTTCTCCAAGGGGTGATCTGAGGATGCCTTCGGATGCGAAAGTGGCTCTGTGGATCTCCGACCTGGAGAAGATAACCGACTAGAAAGTAGAGCCCTTCCGGACAAATGACAAAGGCTGGCCTTCGGGCCAGCCTTCATCATGCTGCAGACCTATGAAGGTCAGTCTATGTTCTCCAGCATCCTTATGAAGAGGGTGCACATCTTCGAAGCAGCAGCGTCAGCCGTCTTCACGACGTCGTCCCCGTCATTGACGAAGTCTTCCGCATAGTCGTCGTGAGCCTCGTTCGTTATCACCGAGACCCCGAATACGGGGATACTGCTGTGCCTAGCGGTTATGACTTCCGGTATGGTGGACATTCCGGTAGCGTCCCCTCCTATGATGCGTATGAACTTGTACTCATGGGGAGTCTCATAAGTGGGGCCGGTTCCGCCGTAATATGTCCCTTCCTTCAGCTCAATGCCTTCCTTTTCGGCAAGCTTCTTGTACTCGGCATAGCGAGCGCTATTCTTCTCATCATTAACGGGATAATACGGCTCATCACCAAGCTCCCATTCGGAACTGTACTCGCGGCTGATGACGGTCTTGGGGATGTCATTGCCGTCATCGTCCTTGCCGAACTCAAACCACTTATGCTCGATAATGCGTGTCCACGGCATATCCTTATCCGTATAGTTGACAGCGGCATTACCTTGGAAGTTCGGCATATCCAGTACCTCTGTGTCGAAGCGGACGCTGCGGTATTCCAAAGCCCCCAGAGAGTATGCAAAATAGGCATCAATCGCACCGGTATAGACAACCTTTTCTGCCATCCCGTCCCACTTCGCCTTATCTGTGAGATAATCCTCATTCAGCTTTACCTCGATGCCTTCAAGCATCTTGGCAACCATTTTCGTATAGCCGCCCATCGGAATGCCCTGATACAGTGCATTGAAATAGTTGTTGTCATAGGTCAGCCGGACGGGCAGCCGCTTAATAATAAAGCTCGGCAGCTCCTTGCAATCACGTCCCCACTGCTTTTCCGTGTACCCCTTAATGAGCTTCTGGTAAATATCCGTGCCGACAAGTGAAATTGCCTGTTCCTCAAGGTTTTTTGGCTCTTTGATCCCTGCCTCTAACCTCTGCGCTTCAATTTTTGCCTGTGCTTCCTCCGGGGTAGCTACGCCCCACATTTTGTTGAAGGTGTACATATTGAACGGCAGAGAGTAAACCTCTCCCTTGTACTTCGCAATGGGACTGTTCACAAAATGATTGAACGTTGCAAAGCGATTGACATACTCCCAGACCGTCTGATTATTCGTGTGGAAAATGTGCGCACCATACTTATGTACATGGATCCCCTCTACATCCTCCGTGTAAACATTACCCGCAATATTCGGGCGTTTATCAATGACAAGCACCTTTTTCCCAGCATCTGTCATTTGTCTTGCAAATACTGCTCCGTACAAACCTGCACCAACGACCAGATAATCATACATCTTATTACCCCTCCTATTTATTGCTTATAGATTTGATGTATTTACTATATTCATCACATACCTCTTTAGTATCACCAAAAGCCATTTGTTCTCCTTTATTGAGCCAAAGAACCTTTGTTGATAATCTCCGTATCTGTGCAAGAGAATGAGAAACAAAAAGAGTTGTTGTTCCATTTTTTATTATTTCCATCATCTTTGCTTCACTTTTTTTTCTAAAAGCTCCATCGCCAACTGCAAGTACTTCATCCAATATCAGTATGTCTGGATTGATTAGGCTTGCAACTGAAAATGCGAGTCTTGATCGCATACCGGAAGAAAGATGCTTTAGCAATCTGCTTTCATAGTTTTCCAATTCGGAAAATTGCATAATCTGCGGATACATTTCATTCATATACTTTTCGGTATATCCAAGCAATGCTCCCCTAAAATATATATTTTCTTTAACTGTTAAATCACCATCAAAGCCAGTACCAAGCGCTAAGAGTGCTGATATTGTTCCTTCAACTTTTATAGTGCCATCATGTATAGGAAGAACGCCACTTATTGCTTTTAAAAGCGTAGTTTTACCTGCCCCATTAGTTCCTATTATTCCTAAAAAATCACCTTTTTCAAGCTGAAAGGTGGCGTTTTTTACTGCCCAAAACTCTTTCGCCTCATATGATCTTGTTATTTTTCTTGCCAGAAACTCTTTTACACCAATATCTCTAAAATTTCCGAGTTTGTACTTAATAGAAACATTGTCAACATCTATAACCATCTTCTCTCCTCATTAAAAATAATATATGAAACGGCTGTTATTCACATTATAAACAATCTTCCCTATAATTATAAATAGGATTGGATAAACAATACATAATATATGTAGCTTAAAATCTGGAATGGTATTGTACATAATTATTGACCGAAAATAATGGATATAACAGTATACTGGATTACAGAAAAAATACATTCTCACGCTTTCTGGAAAACGCTCGATACGATAGAAAATTGCAGAAAAATATATCAGCATCCTCGTAAAAATTCTATATAGGTATTCTGTGTCTTTAAAGAAAACATATAGAGCTGAAAGTATATATCCTACACCAAGATTGAAAAAAAACATACAAATTATGGGAAATATAAGCAATAGAAAAGAAAAGTGAAATCGAATATGATCAATTGCAACAATAATAAACATCGCAGTCATTGTTACAAAGAAATTAACTAAGCACGATAAGCTCTTTGACCATAAAAAATACTCTTTTTTTATTTTAATTCTGCTGAGTATTCCGGAATTCGCATTTAGTGCATGCATCTCATGTCCTGTAGAATCCGTAAAATAATGAAATACAATGTTTCCTATTATAAGATAGCTTATATAATGTTCAGATCTTCCAAGAAAATATGTAAACACTATTGCTTGGGCTCCAAAAATGAACAATGGTGACATCATACTCCACAGGATTCCGAAAAATGCCCGTTTATACCTACTCTTAAAATCCCGCCGTATCAACCGCTTCAATAGAAACCGTTTCTGTTCAAAGCTCCATGCATTGCTGTTCTTTTCTTTACTCACTTTATCCTGACTTTCTTTCCATTTGTTGTTTCGTCAAACACGCACTCCGCAAACACCTTATCAATAAACCGTTTGCTGTGCTGCATCGCATCCATGAAAGGTGTGTAGGCATCGCTGCCGGAGATGTTCCGCATAAAAGGGTACTTCCGGAAACTTTTGGTGTAGCTCTCAATAAAATCAAGCTCACCCTTCTGGATCTCCCGAATATACATCTCATTTTCCGCCACGCCGTCAAATACCAATTGATACCCGTCATTCTCCAACCGGAATTCCAGAAAGCTCGGCTCCGGTGCAGAGAACAGCAGTTCAAAATAGATGTTATGATTGGCAGAGGGCATATGCGCCATGAATTTATCCCGATTCAGACCAGAGGAAAAGCAGTATACCTGCAATTTTCCGTCAAGAAGAAATGTTTCACTGTAATCGGAATCGTATTGGTTATAGGAATTGCTGCCTGCGAGAATGCCTGTAAAGCTGCATTCCATACCCCATTTACGGTTGACAATCTGTTCGAGGATAATATTTCCGCTGCCTGCCCATCCGCAATCAACAGTTACGACACTCCGGCAGCCTTGCAGTATCTCACCGAAATAGAGCTGTGCAGCTCTGTCCATATCTGAATACGCCGATATAAGCCTCTGCCAGTTTTGCTGAATGAAGTCCTCTGCCTGTCCGGCATTCTGCATCGTCAGATATTCATTCAGACTAAATGGAAACTCCCAATCGGCAATACCAATGGACTGCATCACATCATACAGCGAAATGTTGTGGTTGATTTTCTGCGTAATAAAACGCTTGATAAAGTTGTCTCTGAACAGGTCTGCTCCGAGCTTTGCGGCGGCGTTTCGTGACCAGTAAACATACTCGGTCACTTGCTCCGGAAAGAGCCTGTCATAGACCTGCTTGACAATATAACCGTCACGGGAGAAGAACAGGATCTTGTCAGCGTTCTTTTCCTGTGCGATCTTGTGGATATATTCACAGAAGCCCAATATCAGCAGTCCGCCGTACTTATAACCGTACTCATAGGCAGGACTGAATGACAGATCGCCTCTGTACAATCTCCGATTCACGATTCCGCTGTATGCAGACCCGATGATCGGGGACATATCCTTTGGTCTGAAAATATTACCGTAGGAATTGACGTTCCTGTACTCTATGGCGTGAATACCGTGTTTTTGCGCATTCCGCACATCCGAACCGTAATTGTCACCGATGTGGGAGATGCTATCAGTCCCAAGCTCACGCTTGATATAATCATATAATGTGCCTTCATGCTTACCGCATTTGCATTCGCAGGATATGAACAACCGCTGATAGCCTGTATATCCGCATTTTTCAAGCAGTCCTGCGATACATTCCGATGACAGATACATATCCGATGTCAGAATGATCGGCTTTCCGGCTTTCTTGACAGCCTCCCACACCTGCTTCATGTAAGGATTGCCGGTGCATAAATCATGCTCGATCTCCATTTCTATCTGTTGCCCAAGCTTGGAATCAATGCCTGTTCGCTCGGAAATAAAATCATAGATGTCTTTCAGTGTGATCTTCTCGCCGCCCTTATGCTGCCGTACCGTCTTTTCCGCTTCAATGCGGATCGTGCGGAAATCCGGATAGTTCAGCCGTTCCATGAGATAAACGGAAAGCGTTTATGTGCCGCCCGGTTGGTATTGACATATCGCTCATAATTGAACTTGATATAGCTGTTGCGGTTTACGATTACCTTATACAGCCTAAGTGACAGCGACCGCTTATGCATCAAGCTGTTTTTCTTGTAGTCCTTGATCCAGCACAACAGCTTGTTCGGAACAAGGATCAGTGCAAGGGGCTTTAACACATAGTGGTACTGATTTAGACCGTAGCCGAGCCGCTTGAAGCCTTCCTTGCGGACAAGATATTCGTCAAACCGCATTTTCCGGGATACAAAGTTTTTCTTTTCCTCTGAATAGAAGGTATACAGAAGCTGATTGATATTTGCTCCCTGAAAGCCCTCGGCATAGGCTCGCATGAAGAAGTCATAGTCTTCATACTTGTGGCATTTGCCAATCAGACGGTAGGCGCCGCACTTGTCGAATACCTCTCTGCGGAACATGGTCGTTCCATGGATAAACGGAGAATTGAACAGGAAATCTTCTTTTGTAGGATATTCCGGTCTGTGCCATTCTCCGTAGATGCTGTTGGAATCATATACAAAGCAGTCAGTCCCGACAAAGGCAACATTGATATGCGCCTTTAAAAAGTCCAGCTCTGCCTGTAATCGTGTCAATGCGGAGTAATCGTCCGCATCCTGCCGGGCGATGAATGCTCCCTGTGCCTGCTCCAGACATCGGTTGAGTGCTAACGCAAGTCCTCGGTTTTCGCCGCTTTCAATGACTGTGATCCGACTGTCCTTTGCAGCTATCTCATGCAGCCATTGCAGTGTATCATTGGTCGAGCCGTCATCACAGATCAGAAATTCAAAATCTGTAAACGTTTGATTCAAAATGGAATCGACCGCCCGTGTCAACATTTCCCTTGCCGGACAGTTATAAACCCCCATAATCACCGATACCTCCGGCACGAACTCACCCTCTTTTTAACTTCATGATCATATATCTGGTCAATAGATACTCATAGCGGTAAAACATCTTGATGATGAGACGGCTTACCGTGACCGAACCGTAGTACCAATAGAAACCGTCAGTGGAATCTCTGTAAAACGGCTTGAAAATCAACAGCTCCTTCCGGAAGTCTAACGGCTTTCCGGACTGGACGATGCTCCGGTGATACTGTTCACCTACATCATCACAGAAGCGGTAACAGGATAACGCCATTGCTTCTGCCTCTGTCGGTGACAGCATCAGTTTCCGCAAGAGCCGCAATGCGATTGTCTTATGCCGGTTCTGATAGGTCAGTTTCTCATCAAACGTGCGTATCATCCGGTCGATCAGACACCGAAGCCGTTCGGACTTTTCGGACGGATTTTCCGCTTTTGCCAGAATCGGGATAATTTTCCCCTGATAGCTCTGGTAGCCCATTGTCATCCCGTGCGGTGCGCTGCAAATGCACTCCATGAGGTTGTGGGAAAACCATGATTTGACAAGCAGGTCATTCTCATCAAACAGCCATGTCCGATAGACACTGGACGCCTTGCTTGGCGGCTTATCCAGCATTCCCATGTAGAAGCCGATGATTCTGGTCTGGATATGCTCACTGTCGAGCAGCCGCCGGAGCGTCATTTGCAGAGAACCGGTCCATCCTAAATCCACAATGCCGACCGTATCATAGTCCTGCATTTCTTCCTGCCGGAGATAGCCAATGGTATCGGAATAGGCAGCTTCTGACTTTTGAGACAGTATCTCACGGAACACCGCAGAGCCTCTGATCTTCGCACAGAAGCTGTCAAACTCCGATCTGCCCAATATGTTATGCTCTTGCTCACATGGAAAGGAAATGTCAGCATATAACCTCTTTCTCTCATCGGCATCAAAGCCGGCACGTTCCAGCGTACAATGGGCAGTTTGCCGGAATGCGTGAAGGAATAATCTTTCATAAGCCGATTCATCAAAGAATCGGTATGCTGCCATGCGGAGTGCATAGCGTGAACAAAAGAAGTAGGAGCAGATGATCCCGTTCTTTCTGGTCTTGCAGAGCGTTTCAGCGACATCGTGCATCAGATAGCCGTCCCTCGCCAGAAAGTACAGCCGTCTCATCCCCTGCTTTTCTGCCTCTGTCACGATCCACAGCGTATACAGTACGATCACAGGCGAGATGACATTCCATGCGATCCTGTCGAACGTGTCCCTGTACTCCGCACCGGAAGC
>CALEPT010000066.1 GCA_937910385.1 uncultured Ruminococcus sp.
ATACATTTTGCTCTGTACGATACTGCCCACTGATGCCAAGTTATCATTTTTTTAGCGCCATGATAACAAAAACCAGCGACTTATAGGAGAATATGTGCCTGGTGGCTTGCTCCTTATTTGGTATTATAGCGCAGATCGGGGCGGTTGTCAAGCATTTTTAATGTCAAAAAGCTATTAAAGCACTTGAATTATTGTAGAATATGTGGTATAATGGAGAAAAATATAATAAAGTGAGAACAGATCATGGCAAAACCTTTTTTAAAATGGGCTGGTGGAAAAAAATGGTTCATTAATCAAGAACGTGATAGATTGCCGCTCCACTTCAATCGTTATATAGAACCATTCTTAGGCGGAGGGTCTGTATTTTTTTATATTAATCCGCAACAAGCAATTCTTAGCGATATAAACAATGAATTAGTCAATGCATATATTTGTTTACGAGACGAATTTGAAAGCGTATATAAAAACTTACATATACATCAAATCCATAATTCCGAAGAATACTATTACATAATAAGAGATAGGCAAACAAGGACAAGCGTTACTTCTGCTGCTAGAACAATTTACCTTAACAAAGCGTGTTTTAATGGAGTATATCGAGTAAACAGAGATGGAAAATTTAACGTCCCTTATGGAAAAGTAAAAAACGTTCTATTTGATAGAAACGCTCTACAAGAAGCATCTATTGCCTTGAGAGGTGCTGAGATATTATGTCAAGATTTTGAAGCAACAATCGACCAAGCTGAACAAGACGATTTTATTTTTTGTGATCCACCTTATGCTGTTTTGAACGAAGATAACCGTTTTGTCTCATATACAGCAAATCTGTTTTCTTGGAACGATCAAGTTAGACTATCACAAGCGTTAAATCGTGCAGCACAAAGAGGCGTAAAAATTCTTATGACTAACGTGGATCATCAAGCTGTTAGAGCGTTATATGAAATTCTTCAAGGTTTTGAATTTGAAGTAGTTGAGCGAAAATGTGTTATTTCAAGTCAATTAAATGCCAGACGCATTTATACTGAATTAATTGTTACAGCTAATATGTAGTTATTATTTAGGAGGTCCGTTAATATGACTAATTGGGAAAATATTGTCTCAGGCAAAGAACTAATAACTGCAAAAAACAAGCGGAAAAATCTATATATTGAAGCCCGTGAAAGAAAAGTCGCTTTAGAAGAACTTGAAGAAGAAGGATGGGAATATGTTAAAGATTATGCTGATCCAAAATTCATAAAGGTCAGAAAAGAAAAACCGTTCTTTGAACGCTTCGAAGATCAGATTTGGCTTCTATTCTTCCAAATGGGGTTTAAGCATCTAAATCGAGACGCTAATTTCAAAATGAATTATGATTTTAATAATCCTGATTTCACACAGCAGATTGATGTTTTTGCAGCAGATGATGAAACCGTATTAATTGTTGAATGTAAATCGTCCGAAGAATTAAACGAAGTACAGTTCAAAAAGGATATTGAAAAATTTCACGGGCAAATGGAAGGGTTAAGGAAATGTGCACTTAAACAGTACCCTGGAAGAAAAGTCAAGTTTATATGGGCTACTCATAATTGCATTATGAGTGCAAAAGATATAAAGAGATTACAAGAATGGGATATTATTTTCTTTAGCGATTCAACAATCCAATATTACAGCGAGTTAGTTAAACATTTAGGCACTTGTTCAAGATACCAACTTTTAGGAAATCTTTTGGCAAATACCGAAATAAAAAATATGCAAAATAAAGTGTTGGCAATTAAAGGTAAAATGGGTGGTCATGAATACTATGAGTTTTCCATTGAACCTGAAAAACTTCTGAAAATAGGATATGTTCTTCATAGAAGCGAAGCAAACAAAAATATGATGCCTACATATCAAAGAATAATAAAAAGGAAAAGATTAAAAGAAGTACAGTCATTCATTAATGATGGTGGCTATTTTCCAAATTCTATTATTATTAGTATTGATAGTGGTGGAAGGAAACTTCAATTTGATGAATCACCTACGAAATTAGATGATTCTATTTCCAAGATTGGAGTTCTTCATCTTCCAAAACGGTATCATTCCGCTTACATCATTGATGGACAACATAGACTATATGGTTATTCTGATTCTGAATACGCCAATAGTAACTCTATTCCAATTGTTGCATTTGTGGATTTAGAGCGTTCGGAACAGTTAAAGCTGTTTATGGACATTAACGAAAACCAAAAATCTGTTTCTAAAACACTTCGAATAACTCTAAACAGTGATATGCTTTGGGATTCTCCAAATCAAAATGAACGTCGAGATGCCATAAGATCTAAGATTGCGCAAATGTGTGGAGAAGAGCAATCATCACCATTATTAGGAAGAGTTGTGATAGGCGAAGATGAAAAAAATAATATAAAATGTATTACAATACAGGCTATTCAATTGGCATTACAAAAATGTTCTTTCTTTTCTACTTTCGCAAAGAACAATATTATTGCCACTAATGGCAGCTTTGACTTAGGGGATAATCAAGCAACTATCGATCGATTCTATCCATTTCTTGAAGGTTGTTTTAAGGCAGTCAAAAATGAATGCGAAACAGAATGGGCGTTAGGTGAACAAGGAATACTTACTATAAATCGTGGTATTCAGGGAATTATTAGGATAATTAACGACATTGTTAATCTACTTATTGCGCAAAACAAGTTATTTCCTCTAACTCAAGATATTGATGAAATGATTAATGAAGTAGAATACTATCTATCGCCATTACTGAATCATATCAACAAGCTAACAGAAGAGCAGAGAATAGAGCTAAAAAGCTTTTATGGTGGTGGAGCAGAAAACAAATATTTGCGCTATTTCCAAAAAGTTATTCACGATTCACTAACCGAATTTAGTCCCGAAGGTTTAGAAGAATACATAGAGAATGCGACAAAGGAATATAATGCGACTTCAAAAGAATACATTTCTGCAATAGAAGAAAAACTTAAAGATGTTATTGCTGAAGCACTACAAGAGTATTACGGCGACAAATGGTTAATCAAAGGATTACCTAAAACAACATATAAAGAAGCAGAAAAAGCTGCTAGTGATAAAAACTATGAGCTGTTATCCAATGACGAGGAATCAGACATTGAGCCCTGGGACTGTATAAGTTTATCTGATTGTAAAGACATTGTTGTCTATTCGCATAACTGGAGCGAAATATTTGAATCGATTATAACAAGGCCCGAAGATCAGAAACTTTCGACCAAAGAGCAAAAGACCGAGTGGATTAGTACAATTAGCAAGGAAAAGAATAGGCTTTCAAAATCAACGTATAGCGTTCCAAAATCGTCTTTTGAATTAATAAGCAATATTTATGCTTGGTTAGTTGGAACTGAATAAATTGTAGTAGCGCCTTTATCTTAACCGAAAAAGGCGCTACTTTTCTCAAGAGCCAATCACACATACACCATAGCCGCATACACAGGATCTCTGGCAATCAGACGATCCATGTTCTCCAGCCCTCTCGCCTTTGCAAGATTACCGACCGCCACAGCTCTGAGATACTCTATATCATTTTCGAGCATCATTCCGACCTGGCGTTCAATGGCTTCCGCTACGGAACGGTCAAGCTCGGTCAGGTAGCTTAGAATCGTGCCGTCGTTGACGAGCTTTTTCAGCCTTGCAGGACGGTACTCCGCCGAGTAGTGCAAATGATACTTGATGTGGTCGGAGCTGAATGTTGTCACGCTCGGCTCGGCATCGGGCGTGTTGTGGGTAACGGTCAGGGCATCGGTGTCGAGAACCCATACGGGTTTGTTCTTGCCGCCCACCTGTACCTTGTCTTTGCTTCTGATGATCATAATAATACCTCCTGTTATTCCAGTCCCCACGATTTCTTTCTTCTGGTGGTGGACTGCTGTACTTCCTGTTCACGCTGACTGTGAACATACTCCTGAGCCTGTCTGACCTCAGCATACTTCTGCGGCTCTAAGCGTTTCAGCAGGCTCACGAACTCCGTCAGGTCATCGACCTCAGCTGACAGTTCAGCGTTATCACGGCGAAGCTCCGTGCGTTCTTCTGCTGCACATTTCCAGCGCTGACACACATCATCATACTCTTTCATCGCAGCATCGAGCTTTTCATGGAGAGAGTAGATCGTATTGCCGGACTTGTGAGCGTTATCATTGACTTTTTTGACAAGCTTGCAGAGCCTCTGCACCTTGGCGATGATAGCATCCTTGTGCTCCATGATAGACAGCTTACCGTCAAGCAGACCGACAAGCTCTCTGCGGAGCTGATCGCACTCATCCTCGATCTTGAACTCCTTTTCATAGTCGGGAATGTAGTTGAGTATTGCCTTGACCTGTGCTGTTTTCTGCTCGATCTGCTGGTCGAGCTTTTCACATTCTGACTGCTTGTCGGTAAGCTCCGTTTCGACTTGCGCCTTTTCTTCATTCAGCCGCCTGATCTCGTCCTCGTGTTCGCCGTATTCCTCGACGGTGTAGCTGTACCCTCTGGACTTCTTCGGCTCGGAAATTTCAATGCCGTGAGCCTTGCATATATCTCTCAGCACTTCCCACTCACGAATCCGCCAGCGGTTATTTGCCATTTCACCTTTTCCGAAGCCCATTTCTTCCAGAGCTTTCGCCTTTGCGTTACGGACTTCAAGACCACTCTTGTAATGCCCAATGGGGATAAAGTTAATGTGTAAATGCGGCGTGGCTTCGTCAAGGTGCATCACAGCATTGAATGTGTAGAAATTCGGATTTCGCTCTTGAAATCCCTCCATGTATTCACGCAGGCACTCTTTGGCAATCTCCGCATCGGGAGTGCCGACACCCGTATCATCTCTTGTGCCGATGTAAACAAGATGTTCATAGAAGCTCTTTTGCTTGTTCGCTCCCTCGATCACGCTCTTACTCGGCTCACGGTTGAACAGGTGCTGAAAGTAATCGGGAATACGGCGGTCATTTCTTTTCTGACGGGCATTGTATCTCTCTACCGCTTCGCCAAAAAGCTGATGATAGGCTTCACCTAAATCCTGCTGAACAAAAATGATATTGTCCGGCGTTCTGAACGGGTCAATATTCTTGGCAGTGAACTCTCGGTTGTTATGCGACAGGCTGCCTTTTCCCTGACACATCGAGATCGTTTTTGTACTCATAGATCGTCTCCTTTTTATCTGTATCTGAACCCTCTGACGAGGGGAATTG
>CALEPT010000067.1 GCA_937910385.1 uncultured Ruminococcus sp.
CGATGCTGAAAAAACTGCTGAGTGCCTGCGTGAATACATGGAGGACTTTCAGTCGAGAAATCCTAACCCCTATGTGTTCAATGCGGTCATGCACCTCGATGAAGCCACGCCGCATTTGTATATCGACTATATCCCTCTCGGACATTACAGCAGAGGGCTTGAAGTCCGTAACGCTAAGAACAAGGCGCTTGATGAAATGGGCTTCATCACGCTCGGAGAGAGCTTGCGCCTTTTCCTCATTCAGCCGCCTGATCTCGTCCTCATGCTCGCCGTATTCCTCAACGGTGTAGCTGTACCCTCTGGACTTCTTAGGTTCGCTGATCTCGATACCGTGAGCGTTGCAAATATCCCTCAGCACTTCCCACTCCCTGAGCCGCCAGCGGTTGTTGGAGTGAGCGTCATTACCGAACCCCATTTCGTCAAGGGCTTTATTCTTGGCATTTCGGACTTCAAGACCTCTGCTGTAATGTCCGAGTGGGATATAGTCTATGTGCAAATGGGGCGTTGCTTCATCGAGGTGCATCACCGCATTGAACACATAGAGGTTCGGATTTCTCGCCTGAAATCCTTCCATATATTCACGCAGACACTCCGCCGTTATCTCCGCATCGGGAGTGCCGACAGCCGAATCATTTTTCGTGCCAATGTAGACGAGGTGTTCATAGAAACTTTTCTGCTTGTTCGCCCCCTCGATCACACTCTTGCTTGGCGGACGGTTGAACAGGTGTTCAAAGTAGTCACCGATCTTGCGGTCATTCCTTTTCTGACGGGCGTTGTATCTCTCCACCGCTTCGTCAAAAAGCTGGTGGTAGGTCTCGCCCAAGTCCTGCTGAACGAACACGATGTTGTTCGGTGTTCTGGAGCTGTCGATATTCTTGGCAGTGAACTCTCGGTTGTTATGTGAAAGGCTGCCTTTACCCTCGCACATCGAGATAGATTTTGCATTCATAAAATGTCTCCTTTTTTCTATATCTGAAACCTCTGATGAGGTGATTGCTGACGCAAAGTCCTGACGGACGGATTGATTTCTAACGATATGGAAATCGAGAAATCAAAGGCTCGGAGAGCCGGAATTACTTGCGGTGCGCCGCCAGTAACCCCAAAGCACTTTTGACAGCCTATTCGGACTATCAAAAATGCTTATGGGGCTCTGCGAGGCTGAATCGGCTGACGGAGCAGCCGAAATGTGGGTACATTTTATCAAAATCGGCTATCATCAATTTTCAAAAAATGATGATTATACACCTGACCTATTGCTCAAAATTGAGCGATAGTCTATGCGGATTTTGATAATATCAACTCGGACAAAAATGTCCATGTTCAGCATTTGAGATCAGAACGGCAGCTCTACCTCGACACCGAGCGTTTCAAGCAGATAATCGACCTCTTTATCATAGGTCTTGGACTCCTCGCTTGACAGGTAGCTATAAAAGCGGACTACCGCTTCACGAACATCAAGACCGCTTCTTTCTCTCAGCAGAGAAGAAAGGACATCGACTTTTTTCATATCGACCATATCTCACACCCCCTTTCCGTTAAAGTAGGCGATCAGGTCTGCCTTGTTGACAAGGATTTTTCCGTTCCTGCCCTCGCCTGTGCGGACAGACTTCACCTTGCCCTGCTTTACAAACTGACGGACGGTGTGTGCTGAAAGTCCCTGAATTACCTCTGTGCATTCCTTGATTGTGAGCATCTCAACCTTGTCGGCTGCCGTCTTTGCAGGAATGTTGACAGCACCGCCGTCGATGGTCTCCTGAAGAGCAAAAAGCTCCTCGAAAATGTTGTCGATAATTGCCTTTGTAACATCATTCATAATGAAATACCTCTTTCGTTAAAATCTGGATTTTGAGCTTTTTGCACCTTTTGCATCACAAAAAGCCCAAAAGGTGCAAAAGACAGATTCCCTCAACTGAAAAAGAGAGGGTTGACCGCAATATCGGTCACGGTCTTATTGTTCGTTCCCTTACTTGTCACACGGCGGATATACCCGTATTCTTCAAGCATATCGACCGTTTCATTGAAGTCCTGAGCGTTCTTGAACAGCGTACTCCTGCAAAGGTGGTGCAGCTCATTCTGCCTGATTTCCCTGATAGCCTTTGAGCGTATCTTGTTCAGCACACGTTCTGCCTTGACAGTAGCAATATCCACATCGCCCAAGCTGTAAGCATAGATAGCCTGCTCACGGAAATACTCGCCGATCTCAATCGCATTGCAGAACGTATCAATGCCGACACGAGTTTCCACGGGGTTCTTATCATTCAAGGCACATTTCACGCAATGAATGATACCGCACAGGCGAAGAAGCTCACCGTGATATTTGCCGCCCCAGTCCTTGCAGAAAGCCATATCCGTGACAAGCATCGGCTCAATGTGACGGTTGTAAAAGTCCACAAACTCGCCGTAAGCCTTGCTGTCAAAGTGCAGATACAGCTCCTTTTCATCATGGTAGGTGAATTTCGTGCCGAGGAGCTTATATACAAGGTTCTTATAATC
>CALEPT010000068.1 GCA_937910385.1 uncultured Ruminococcus sp.
GCGCAGCTCCGCCCACGATAGCAAGTGAAAGTGCCAATGCAATAAGTTTTTTCATAATAGCCTCCATAAAAATACATCAGATCAAAATAGCGTGTTGTTGATGCTAACTAAATTATATCAAATTTTAGAAAAAAATCAAGATTTTTTCACGCAATGTCATGAAACTTTGTCAATATAGCTAAAGCGGCAGTTTATGAATATTTAAATTGCACAAAAGAGTTGACATACTATACGAATGTTATCACGTGTTTTTTTGAACAAATTGTGATTGACAAATTGTGCGGAAGTTGTTCCGATAATAGCACAAAATATCAGTAAACGAGTATTATATGTCATTGAATTGCGGAAATAATTGCGCTATAATATAAACAACATAAGGGGAACAGTATGTGCAGATCGGCTGCACAGGAAATTATTATCATTATATTTAATTTTAACGGAGGGAAAACAATGAGAAACTCAATGATGAAAAAAAGAGTCGCTTCTATAGCCGCAGCGGCTATGATGACAGTTTCGGCGGCAGCAGGAACTCTCGGAAGTAATTTTGCCGTGAATTTTGGCGCAGATCAGCTTGCTGCTGTTTATGCTGCCGAGAGCAGCGTCAAGTTCATTCAGTCTGTGGGCTACGGCGAGGGCGTTTACGCTACATGGGCATCTGTAAGCGGAGCTACAGGCTACAACGTTTACGTTGACGGCACAAAGATAGACTCTATGCTGATAAGACAGTATTCAGGCTACATGAGAGCCGACGCTGTAGGACTTAAATCAGGCAGCCACACTATAAAGGTGGTTCCTGTTATCAGCGGAAGTGAGGACAGCTCCAAGGCTGCTTCAACAACTGCTACCGCTTACGCTCATGACAGGAGCGGCTATGGCTTCGTGAACGGAACTTCCTCGGGCGCTTATAATGACGACGGCACTCTCAAGAGCAATGCTGTAGTCCTTTATGTGACTGAGAGCACAAAGGACACCGTTTCGCTTGATGTAGTTACCGACTCCAAGGGTACTACAACAGCTTCAACAGGCATACAGAATATTCTTACAGCATATAAGAAGGGCTACGATGAGAGACCGCTCTGTATCAGATGCATCGGCAATATAACAGATCCCTCTACTCTTGAATCGGGTGATCTTCTTCTCAAGGGCAACAGCGACAGCAAGCGCCTTTCTTGCGGCGTTACCATAGAGGGTATCGGAAGCGACACGACCTTTAACGGCTTCGGACTCAGGCTTGCAAATGCTTCTAATGTCGAGGTAAGGAACATCGGATTCATGAACTGCGACAGCACTGAGGGCGATGACGTTGGTATCCAGCAGAGCTGCGATCATATCTGGGTACACAACTGCGATATGTTTTACGGCGACGCAGGCTCCGACGCGGATCAGGTCAAGGGCGACGGAGCTCTTGATACAAAGAAGTCCACATATGTTACCCACTCGTATAACCATTTCTGGGATAACGGAAAGTGTAATCTTCAGGGCGCAAGCTCAAGCGATACTTCCAATTATATCACATATCACCACAACTGGTACGATCACTCCGATTCACGTCACCCCAGAGTAAGAGTTGCAACGGTTCACGTTTACAACAATTACTATGACGGAAATGCGAAATACGGTATCGGTTCGACTACAGATTCCGATGTTTTCGCGGAGAATAACTACTTCAGAAACTGCAAGTACCCAATGCTCATATCGATGCAGGGCAACGATATAACTGCCGGAGGTATATTCTCAAGCGAAGACGGAGGTATCATAAAGGCATACGGTAACATCATTGACGGAGGCACATTCACCTCATATCAGCAGAACAGTACTGAGTTCGATGCGTATGTCGCTACATCAAGAAATGAGACAGTTCCTTCCTCTGTTACTGCAAAGCAGGGAGGAGCAACATATAATAACTTCGACACAGCAAGTGACTTCTACAGCTATTCGGTTGACGCGGCTTCAGATGTTCCTTCTATCGTAACATCAAAGGCGGGACGTGTTGACGGCGGCGACTTCCAGTGGACATTCGATAACAGCGTTGATGATGCAGCATATGCTGTAAATGATGCTCTCAAGGCGGCTCTCATAGCATATGATGATTCTATCGTTGCTATCGGAAGCGGCTTCACAGAGGACAGCTCTTCAGTTGTTGTTACTACTGTGACTACAACCACTCAGGCTCCCGCTGCTACTACAACGACAACTGCAACAGCTTCGGCTGCAGCAGCTACAGCTACAGCAGTTACCGGATCTAACGTTATCTATGCTTCACCCAGCGGCGGCGGTGACGGAACTTCTATGAGCACGCCTACAGATGTAGTAACTGCTATAAAGAATGTTACAGCAGGAGGCACTATCTACCTTCTTGCAGGTACATATAAGTACAGTGAGCCTATCAAGATCCAGGAGAGCAACGCTGGTTCATCAGGAAAATACAAGACTATCTCGGCTTATCCCGGAGCTGCAGTAAAGTTCGACTTCTCAGGAGAATCAGTATCAAGCTCGAGCTACGGATTTGTTCTCGACGGTTCATACTGGCACTTCTACGGCTTCGAGATCGCGAATGCCGGAGATAACGGAATGCTTCTTTCCGGCGATAACAACATCATCGAAATGATGGTCTTTAATGGCAATCAGGATACCGGTCTCCAGATATCACGTTATCAGAGTTCGTATACTGCCATTGCAGACTGGCCTACCAATAACCTTGTAAAGAACTGTACATCAAAAAATAACTGCGATGACGCAACTATGGAGAATGCCGACGGCTTTGCGGCTAAACTTACCTGCGGCGAGGGCAATGTATTCGACGGCTGTATTTCATACAACAACTCTGATGACGGTTGGGATCTCTACGCAAAGGAAGCTACAGGTCCTATCGGCGTGGTAACCATAAAGAACTGTATCGCATTCCGCAACGGTTTCACCGAGAGCGGAAAGGGCTACGGCGACTGCGACGGAAACGGCTTTAAGCTCGGCGGCGGCGGAGTAGGTACACGTCACATCGTTGACAACTGTCTCGCATTCGAGAACCTCAACTGCGGATTTACAGACAATAACAATCCCGAATTCGGCGATATGACCAATTGTACAGCTTACAACAACGGCGTAGGCGGAAATGGAAAGGCTAATTACTTCGTATATCGATGCTCAGATACGGCAAAGCTTACAGGTCTCCTCACTTACTATAACACCAGTAAAGTATCCAACACTGGAGCAGCGGGCATAAAAGTTACTAACGATAAATTCAAGGGCGTTGTTTCAAACAGCCTCTACTATAACAGCAAGTACTACTACAGTTCCGGCTCTTTCACAGCGGACGGAAGCCAGCCATCTACAGGCACTGTTGTAACTCCTGCCGATTCCGACTTCATCACACTCAGCGTTCCGGCAATGGGTACTGATTTCCATACAGCGTGGAGAAACTCTGACGGTTCACCGAATCCTGCAGGCTTCGCAGAGACACCTTCAAGCGGAACATACGCTAAGCTTGGCTACCATATGTATAACGGTACTTCTCAGACCGTTGTTACCACTACTACAAGCGGTGGAGGTTCTGTAGTTACGACCACAACAACAGCCGGCTCTGTAACACCTTCTGAGGGCGATTATGTCCATAACTTTACTCTCAACGGCACATCAAGCAGCTTCTATACTATAAGCGGAAACCTCTCTACAGCAAAGGGCACTGTAAACTACAATGGACTCACTCTTACTCAGTGCCTCAAGATAGAAACTGCAACAAGTATTACTTTCACAGCTCCTTCGGCCGGCTCGATAACACTCGTATTCCTCGAAGCTGATGCGACTATAAAAATAGACGGTACAAAGTATACTTCAAGCGGAGACGGTACGATAACTGTTTCGCTTTCAGCTGGAGCTCATGAGATAACTAAGGCTGACAGCTGCAATCTTTACTATATGGTATATTCAGCCTCCGGCGCTGCAGCAACAACTACAACAACTACAACTACTACCACCACAACAACAACTACCACTATCACAACAACTACGACCGCAACTACTACTTCAACGACTACTACCTCTCTGGTCGTTGAAGCAGGGCTCGCGGGTGATGCAAATATGGATGATGACGTGAATATGGCTGATGCTGTATTGATACTCCAGTCTATCGCAAGCCCTGACAAGTTTGGTCTGGAGGGAAGCGATGCTAATCACATCACTGAGCAGGGAAGCGCTAATGCTGATGTATACCAGAAGGGTTCAGGTATTACAGGTCAGGATGCACTTTCTATCCAGAAGTTTACTCTCAAGCTTCTTGCCGAACTCCCGGAATCATATCTTTGATCCCGGTTCCCCTAAATATAATGATATAATGGAAAAAGGAACTCATAATAGTTCCTTTTTTCATTAGTAAAATGATAAATAATATTTTACAATATTGACATATTTCGTCAAGTGTGATATAATAAATTGAATATATTTTGAAGGGGTTTAATTATTTTATCATTTAAGGAGGTCAATTAAAATGAAAAGTTCAATACGTGTGCGGCAGGCATTAGCTCTGGCGTTTGTCATGCTGACGGCATGGATTCTCCCTCTCTTTGGATTAGCCGGTGAGCCTATGAAAGCATCAGCGGCGTCCGTGGATTATCCGGCGCAGCTTATGAACATTGCCACAAAAGATAATTCAAAGGTACTTACCGAGAACGGAACATCTGACGGTTCGTCCATTTCCGTAAAGGCGCTCGGAAGCGATCTTTCGTGTTCGTGGCGCTTTGACCGCGTAGGTTCAAATTCAACAGGTACATTTTTCAAGATATGTAATGCTGAGTCGGGCAGGATCCTTACTCCTCAGAGCTATAATGTTTCTTCGGGAGCCAATGTTATAGTTTACGGAAGCGAATCTGCCCAATCACAGCACTGGTATGTTATACCGGTAAGCACAGACCGCCTTGGAAATAACCTTTATTATAAGATCGTAAACTATTCGGATTCATCGCTTGCCCTTACTCAGGGAAGTTCCGGAATGACGCTTGCAAGCTATACCGGAGCTGACAGCCAGCTATGGCTGCTCAATGCTGACGGACTTCAGGGCTTTGCCGGTTATTGCTCGAATGATAACACAGGCAGCATAAAGGCGTCGGATATAGGCGGACTTTTCGGCGAAGTAGTTGAAGCTTCGTCATTTTCCGAGCTTTCGACATATGCTACATCCGATACGCCCTACACTATCGTTATCACCAAGAATTTCGGCGTTACTAATCTTACGCAGGATTCCTCGGGACGTTATTACTGCCCCGACGGACGTATCTACGTTCACAGCAACAAGACTATCATCGGAAGCTATTCGGCACACACTCTGAATAATGTTCAGTTCTGTACATCTTCAAGCAAGGGTACCGGAAACAACCTCATAATCAAGAACTTAGAGCTCCAGCACTCCGCTGAATCAAACGGAAACGACTCTATTCAGGTATATTTCGGCTCGGGTGAGAACCTTTGGGTAGACCACTGCACATTCGTTGGTCATTCCGATTACAACACTGCTTCTACAGGTCTGGTAGACTGGGACAAGTTCCTTGCCTGCTGCTATGACGCAGATTACTGCACAGTTTCGGAATGCTCGTTCGGTCTTCACGAGTACGGTCTTATCCTCGGATATCCCGACAGCTCGGCGAGCAACTACAGCAAGTACAACGGCTATCCGCGTATGACTATCGCGGCAAACAAGTTCGATAAGACTCTCACCCGCGCTCCCGGACTCATGCGATGGGGGTATTATCATTCTCTCAACAACTATGTAAACAACTTCTCAATGGCATACACCGTTCAGGCAAACTGCAACATCTTTGCCGAAAACTGCTACTACGCAAACGGCGGCAATGTATGCTGTGACTGGAATCAGGCAAGCAGCACAGACCAGAACCTCGGCTACTTCCTCGACAGCGGCTCTGCGACTGACGGTACTGCAAAGCGTCTCTATGCCGGCGACGGAACATCGAGCAATCCCTCGTATGCAGAGACAGGAACATGGAAGGCAACTTCAAATTATACCTATGTAAAGAAGAATGCCAGCGAGGTCGTAAGCTATACGACAAACTACAGCGGCTGCCAGACATCAAAGGACAATTGGATGTATCTGAGATTCGGCAGCAAGGGTATCCCCAGCGCCGGATATAACGAGGCTCCGAACGGACTTACTGCAGCCTCTTTTGCCGATGGAACAGCATTCATGATACAGAATGTCAACAGCTCCCTCTACCTTGAGGTAAAGGACGGAAATGCCGCAAACGGTGAAAATATCCAGCAGTGGGGAGCTTCCGGTGCGGGTTCAAACGGCGAGGGCGAATGGAATGTATGGAGGCTGTATTCCGCAGGTGACGACTACTACTATATTTACTCTGCTCTCGGAGACGGAAAGACCTATGTACTTGATGTTGCGGGTAAAAAAGCTGATGACGGCACAAATATCGACCTTTACCAGTATAATGGCGGAGACAATCAGAAATTCAAGTTCGTCCAGAACAGTGACGGTTCATATAAGATATATACGAAGGTCTCCGCAGATGCGTCCGTTATAGAAATAGAAAATGGCAGCTTTGATTACGGAGCTAATGTTCAGGAATGGACAATGAACGGTTATAACTGTCAGGACTGGAACCTCATACCGGCAGTTCTTCCGATAAACGGCATTCTCGTTAAGAACCTCGTCGTTAACGATACAGATAACGCTGCTGACTGGGGTATTGCATATAATGCTGCTGAAGGCGATATCGTGTTTGGTGACCGTGAGTTTACTATCACGTCTCTTCCCGAAAAGCTTGCAGGAGCTGAGCACATACTTACAGCCTGTGATTCTAAATCGTATGAAAGCGATGTTGCTGCATTCACAGCCGGAGCAGACGAAATAGTATATATAGCTATTGATCAGCGCGTTGCGACGATACCGTCATGGCTCTCATCGTATACAAAGACAGATATGCAGGTAGTTCTCTCGAACGATGTTATTTTCGACATCTATTCAAAGGAATTTGCTTCAGGCGATACCGTAACGCTTGGAACAAACGGTCAGAGCAGCGGCACTATAGGTTATGCAGTTTTCGTTACAGAGGCTGATAAGACTGCCGCAGCAGATGTCAACGGTGACGGAAGCTTCAATGTAGCGGATCTTGTAGCACTTCAGAGGTATGTTCTCGGCAGATCGGATCACGGAGTTGTCAACTGGGAGGCTGGCGATCTTTGTGCAGACGGAAAACTCAATTCATTTGATCTTGCAAAGGTGAGACAGCTTCTTTTAGCTCAGGCATAATTCAGTACCGGCGGATCTTATTCCACTATTATGTATATGCAATATAATAAACGGCACTCTAATATATGGAGTGCCGTATTATATTTTTTAAGCGCGGTGACTCCCTACCGTGTAGGGAGATGTCGAACGAAGTGAGACAGAGGGTCACAGCTCCTGTTAGGAGACCGCACGGTCATTTTTACGCCGGAGATAAAAAATCGGAAATATCACTCATTGCAGTTGCTTTTTTTCTAACAATGTGATATAATTAATAGTTGTACTTCCTGATTCGCCGGCGAAGACGGAGGTATCTCCAAGGAGGTCAAGTAAATGGATAAGGAAATTTATGAAAATTATGAGATAATCGACGCGCATTCGCATATATTCCCCGAAAAAATAGCAGAAAATGCGACGGTCAACATCGGAAAGTTCTATGATCTGCATATGGAGAGCTGCGGTATCAGCCGTAAGCTCATCGAGAGCGGCAGCAGTATAGGCGTAACAAAATACCTCGTTTGCTCTACGGCAACTACTCCGCACCAGATAAGCTCCATAAACAGCTTTATCGGCAGGGAATGTGAGCTGAATCCGTGCTTTATCGGCTTTGGTACGACACATCCTGATTCAGAGGATATCTCTGCCGATGTTGAGCAGATAAAGTCGCTCGGACTGCACGGTGTGAAGCTGCACCCGGATTTTCAGAAATTTGATGCGGATTCACCGGAGGCTTTCAGGATATATGAAATAATAGAGGACGAGCTCCCCATGCTTATTCACTGCGGCGATCCGAGATACGATTACTCAGCGCCTGCAAGGATAGCGAATATACATAAAAATTTCCCAAAGCTTAAGATACTTGCCGCTCATTTCGGTGGATATCAGCGCTGGGACGAGGCGGAGGAGTACCTTGCGGGGCTTGACAATGTGAAATTCGATGTCAGCAGCTCGCTTGCATTCATGACTCCTGAAAGAGCTGCTCATCTTGTAAGGAAATACGGAGTTGAGAATTGCTTCTTCGGCTCAGACTTTCCTATGTGGAGTCATGAGGAGGAGCTTGGACGTTTCCTTGCACTTGGACTTTCTCAGAAGGAAAATCAACTCATCTTAGCTGATAATTTCAAGGAATACATGGGAATACAATAATATCATATCCTGAATAAGAGAATTGATAAATACCAATCCCTACGGAGGTTTATATGAAGCTGAAAAAAATCATATCCGCGCTTACGGCGGTGTTTGTTACCGCAGGTGCATTTTCTTTCACCTCAGATATAAGACCTTTTTCGTGGTCAACAGCTTATGCTGATGATTATACGGAGGTGTCTATACTCGGTATTACATACTATAAGTATAGCGATCATCTTGAAGTTGTTGACGGAAGCTCGGCTTCAGGCACGGTCACTGTTCCGCTGAAATACGGACAGCTGCCGATAACAGCTATTGCAGACGGAGCTTTTTCAGGTTCGGATATTACTTCTGTTATACTGCAAAAAGGAATCGCTTCTATCGGGGATCGGGCATTTATGAATTGTAAAACTCTTACTTCAGTAGTACTGCCTGAAACACTCGTTAGTATTGGCAGCAGTGCATTTGCCGGCTGTCCGATGATAACTGATATCACTATTCCGCAGAGCACCGGATCTGTGGGTGAGAATGCTTTTGCAGATGACGAAGCGCTTGAGTCTTTCACGGTTTACAATTTTTCGTGCGTGATAGAAGGATCAGGCAGCACTGTTTCCAATATCGCAGGTGAAGAAGCTTCCTTTAACGGAATTGTTTACGGTTATGATGATTCTACCGCACAGATATATGCCCAGACCTACGGATATACGTTTGTTTCTCTTGGAGCAGCTCCCGAAAGCGGTACAACTGCCTCAACATCATTGACAACGACGACGACAACGTCTGCTTCAACGACTACAACAACGTCAGCTTCAACGACTACGACAACATCTGCTTCAACGACGACAACAACGTCTGCTTCAACGACTACGACAACGTCTGCTTCAACGACGACGACAACGTCTGCTTCCACAACTACGACAACGTCTGCTTCAACAACTACAACAACATCTGCTTCAACGACTACGACAACGTCTGCTTCAACGACTACAACAACATCTGCTTCAACCACGGCTACAACGACCACTACGGAGGTCGTTCAGGGAAAACCGATATTCATATTAAGTCATGTTGAAGTTACACAAAGACAGGCGGTCAAGTCTCCTTCAATAACAATAACCCTTTCGGTAAAAGGCGCTGAAGGATTATACTGCAATACAGGAATATATCTTTACTACGATGAGAGGCTTGCCATTGATTCGCAGAATCCTCCTGAGTCCGGAGCGGCGATAAGTGCTCTTTCAAAAACGTTTGCTTACGGTGATACAGGCGACTTTATATTCCTCACTACCTGCGCAGATGGCAATTACGGCAAAGATGGAGTAATGTGGAATATAACCTTTACTCTTCCTGAAAATGCACAAGCCGGCGATGAGTATGAGTTTCGTATAGGCGGTCCCAAATACGCTAAGTCAGCTCCCTTGTTCAGCAATTATGCAGATGATGAAGATGGCATCGCAATGCAGGACTATATCTTCACATCAGGTCTTGCAGAGGGATACATTAGGGTAACAGAAAATCCTGCTTTCTTGCTTGGAGATGTCGATATGAACGGCGTCGTAGACGGCATTGACGCTTCTGCAATACTTTCGGAATATGCCAACCTGTCTACAGGCGGCTCAGGAAATTTCGATGATGAGCAGAATAAGGCTGCCGATGCGGACGGAAACGGCATTGTTGACGGAATTGACGCATCTATGGTGCTGAGTTACTATGCATATTCCTCCACGGGCGGAAAATTGACATTAGAGGATTTTATTGCTGAAAGAAAATCAGATTGATAAAAGGTCGGTCATATTGATCGATATACTCATATAAGAATTATGTGTATTATGTTTGGGCAAAGAACTGCATACAATTGCCTGTTCTCTCATTTAGGGAAGAGCAGCGATATATATTTGCTCGAAGCGCAGAGAATTTGCTCACAAACTTCACCTCTTATAACGAAGGTGTTGTACTTCTTTGCAAGGTTTGAAATTATGTTCTGAGAAGAAATCTTTCCTCTGAATGAAGCAGTGCAGAAATATGCTAAATCCGATAAATACGATCCCCGAGCCATAGCTCGGGGATCGGTTCTTTATGGTATCATTAATAATCAGTCATATATGAACAGACTTGTGCAAATTCGCGCCACTACAATATCCCACAAAACTATAGGGTCACCAGCAGTGAAAAGAAAAACTGTTCCCTGAACTTAACGAGCTGATAAGCAAGTTCAAGTCGCAAAAGCAGGGCAGTGATCTCCGGTGCTTTACCATGATCAAGATATCCGTCACATACATGGGTATCAAAATGTTAACGAACGCTGTAGCAAAATGCTATTGTTTCAGAAATATTCGTGAATTGTTTGAGAATTGTAAAACGGTCCGTGAAAGCTTTGTTTATGCCCCTTCTTGCACCTTGCATTTTGTGAGAAGGTATGGTATAATACAAATAAAGAAAAAGATCGGAGTGAGCGAAGGTTGGGGTTCTATGCAAAGCACAGGTGGTTCAGAGTGATTATCGGGATTATTTCGGGCATAATAATTATCGTGCTTATCGCAGTTGCTTTCATGCGGATATTTCCAGCATTCGGCGGAAGGCCTACAAAGGCTGAGCGAAAAAACTATTCGCAAAGAGCTGGATATTATGACGGACGGAGATTTAATTATCCTGATGAATGGTCTATTGAGGGCATCGGACAGGACGTGAGAGTTTCTTCCAAGGGAACAGCGCCCAAGGACGAGCTTCCTGTGAAGTTCCCTGAAATAGACGAGGATACTGATATCAATGATGTCAGGGTAACATGGTTCGGACATTCGTTTGTGCTGATACAGATGCACAGAATGAATATCCTTGTTGATCCCGTATTCAGTCAAAGAAGCTCGCCCGTACAGTGGATAGGTCCAAAGCGTTTTACTGTTCCCTCTGTCAGTGCAGCTGACCTGCCGCATATTGATGTTTTGCTCATATCGCATGATCACCACGATCATCTGGATCCTGATACTATAAGAGAGATCGACAGCAAGGTCGATCGCTACATTGTTCCTCTCGGGATCGAAAATCACCTTGAACGCTGGGGCGTTTCGCCGGATAAAATACTGAATAAGGCATGGTGGGAGAGCGAAACTGTAAACGGACTTGAAATAACCTGCACTCCCGGACGCCACTTTTCGGGCAGAAGCCTCATAGATCAGAATTATACCCAGTGGTGCTCGTGGGTGCTCATGGACGAGTATCATCAGATATTTGAAAACGGAGACGGAGGCTTTGGCGGCCATTTTGAAGAGATCCATGATCGATTCGGGGATTTTGATCTTGTAATGCTGGACTGTGCACAGTATGATGCAAATTGGCATTATAGTCATATGTATCCCGAGGAATCGGCAATGGCGGCTGAAATACTCGGAGCTAAGGTAGTTATGCCTATTCACTGGGGAGCATTCATACTTTCAAGTCACAGCTGGGACGATCCGCCCGAGCGTTTTACAATAGCAGCAGAGCAAAGAGGATTGAACATTGTTACGCCCTATTTGTGTGAAACTATGGATCCCGATGCTCATGATAAGTATCAGGAGCGCTGGTGGAGAAATTATGAGTAATAGCTATATCAGTGATACTATTGCTCAGATATATTGGTTACAGATCTTTTAGTCGTTTGACTATAAAATAATTATTATATGGAGGGTAATACCATGAAAGAAGTTTATGAATTTTTGAAAAAGTGCGGTACATACTACCTTGCAACTGTGGAAGGCGATCAGCCCAGAGTGCGCCCCTTCGGAACTATTGATGTTTTCGAGGATAGGCTGTACATTCAGACCGGCAAGGTGAAAGAGGTCTCGAAGCAGATACAGGCAAATCCCAAGGTAGAGATATGTGCATTCGGCGAGGGCGTCTGGGTAAGGATCGCCGGCGAGCTCGTCCGCGATGACCGCATAGAGGCTAAGAAGCATATGCTTGCAAATTATCCTGACCTTCAGGCGATGTATTCTGCTGAGGACGATAATACAGAGGTCCTTTATTTCAAAAATGCTGTTGCAACGTTTTCGTCATTTACCGACGTTCCGAGAGAAGTGACTTTCTGAAGCGTTGGGTAAAAGCAGCCGTTTCCGAAAGAAAATGGCTGTTTTAGTATAGCTGCCATACAGAGCAATGCCGGAATTATTTAAGCTCTGACAAGCTGCGGATAATTTTACAAACCGGGCTTATAGCAATAATTTTTATTGACGAGAATACTGCAAAACTGTAAATGAGCTGATGCAGTCAAATCTTATTATATGATACTAATTTCTCATCAAGCTATTTCAATAGCTTGATGAGAAGCGTGCGCTGACGCGCCCACCATTTTGTGGCGCAAAGCGCCGCAAAATCCGTCTATTGTGTATAAGCGACCAGCACCAAATCAAAGATTTGGGCTGTCTGCTTATCATGCATTCTTCAACGCCGCCTTCGGCGGCTATCAACTTATTGATTTTATCAATAAGTTGAATGAAGAATAGTATGAAAACTGAGGTGAGGGTATGAATCAACATACAAGATTTAATCTTCCGATATGTCTGGCTGTGGAGGAAGATGCTTTTTTTCATTCTGACGAGATAATAAAAGGGTACATTCCCGATATTATCGGTCAGAAAACAATTATCGTTTCAGAAGAATTCCTGATAGATGAGTACAAGGAAAAAATAACCGATATCAGCCGCGATTTTGGAAATGCCGAAATTGTTGCAATGAAGAATGCAAGCTTTGACGAGGCTGTTTCTATTGCTAAGAAAGTGTGCGTAGAGGATATCAGCGTTATTATCGGTTTCGGAGGCGGAAGGGTTCTTGATACCGCAAAATATGCCGCTCATATCAGTAAATCGGTATATATATGCATGCCCACGTCTCTGAGCAACGATTCACTGGCTTCGCCGTTTTCTGTGCTGGAGACATATGGCAAAGCGCGTAAGACCTTTGCCTGTAAGATACCGACTGCGATCATCGTTGATACAAATATGATAATAAACGCTCCCGAGGGACAGACTTTATCCGGTATCGGCGATACGATCGCAAAGCATACAGCTCTGTATGACTGGAAGCTTTCTGCTGCAAAAACATCATCAAAGGTAGAGGACTTTGCATATGCCCTCAGCAGAATGAGCTTTGATTCCGTATATCACTGCGACGAAAAGAACATGAAAAGCAGGGTATTCATAAGAATACTTTCAAGAGCTCTTGTTATGGGAGGACTTGCAATGGAGATAGCAGGTTCATCAAGACCATGCAGCGGCAGTGAGCACCTTTTCGCGCACGCTATAGAGGAGTATTATCCACAAATCAAAATATCACACGGTTTGGCAGTTGCGCTTGGAAGCATACCTGCCTGCATATTTCAGGGGCAGGAGGTAGGCGGTCTTATAGAGTTCTTCGGCGCCTATGGCCTTGATATAAATCCGAAATCCTACGACATAACCGAGGATATGTTTGCAGATATGTGGAATAAGGCACGCACTGTCAGAGCAGGCAGGTACACTATACTTGATGAGATCGGATACGATAAGATCTGGCTCAGCGAAATATACAACAGAATGGCGGAGGGAAAATGAAAACAGGTCTGATATTTGATATGGACGGCACACTTTGGGATTCATCTGAAAATGTAGCCGCTTCGTGGACTGAAAAGATAAGAGAACTGGGCTACGATCGCCCTGACGTAACACAGCGTGATATCATGGGCGTTATGGGACTTACCATGGATAAGATAGCTGATATGATTTTCGGTGATCTTTCAACGGAAGAGCGAATGAAGCTACTTCAGTCATGCTGCGATCATGAAAACGAATACCTTATAAAGCATGGAGGCGTACTGTATCCCGATCTTGAAAAAACTCTTATCCGACTCAAAGAAAACTATTCGCTTTATATCGTCAGCAATTGCCAGAGCGGATATATCGAAGCATTTCTTGATTTTTACGGATTTGCAAAGTACTTTGACGATATTGAATGCTACGGAAATAACTTAAAATCAAAGGGAGATAATATCGCGCTTCTTGCCAAGCGAAACGGGCTTGAGAAGGCTTATTATATCGGCGATATACAAGGCGACTATGACGCAACTATGGAAGCCGGATTTGAATTTATCCATGCAGCTTACGGATTCGGAAATATCAAACAGACCGTTCCGGAGCTGTTGAAATTCAGCGATCTTCCAGAGTTGTTGTCGGCTCTGTGAGGATATCAGATATCACTTCCCATATACGAAAAATTTATATCCATAAAAAATTGCCTTCCAAAAAGACGGGTACTAATAAAGAAGTTTTAATGATTTGAAGATAAGGTCGCGTAACCTGAGCGGTTACGCAGCCTTTCTTTTTTTGTCGTACTTCATACTGTCAGCTACGGCAGTCGTTACGGCAACGTTGAAACGATAGTGAATCTCGATCTCCTGAGGGCGATGCCCACTGCTCTTGTCGGGAGCATGAACAACGATACTGTCGATCAGTTCGTGCATGATCTCAGGGGTAAGCTCAGTGAACTCCTCATACTTCTTGACGATATCCATTATAACACTTATTTTGAATTCTGGCGAGTATTTTTTTCGCTTTCTTCTTATTTTTTCCATAAAAATATGCACCTCCAAAAGTGTCTGACTTTTGGAGGTGCATATCAGTTTGAGGGCGGTCAACCATTTCTCAGTTGTATTTATTTGAATGCAGAGTTTATTAATCTACATCCAGTAATGCCATATAATAAAAGAAATTATTGGGCGTATTGCCTTCACTCAGTTCATAGTAGCTTACCGCAAATATATCCCAGTCATCATTGTTAAAATAACTTCTCCAGCCGCTACTGTAACCATAGACGTAATCGGCCGTTTCCTGCGTACCAACATAATTCGGAGCACTACACGCGAAACTCTGCCCCTCCCAATCGTATGATGCTCCATAAAGTATATCATTTAAGAAAACGTTGCTACTTGTTCCGTCAGGTCTGTAACTTACATCATTCCTAACAGGCAGGTCTTTTGCTCTGACAGATGTGTATCGCTCCCAAATATCCTGCTGCGTAACAAGCGCGCTTTTTCCATTTTTAACGCGATAGTCGTTAATGTGTTCTAATGTCAAGATATTAAACTGCCATTCCCACGTATTATCCTTTGTCGGGAGTGCAGTACCCACATTAATGCCTGCCTTAGCGCACTGTCCTTTAAATTCATTGCTGAAAATGAAGCCGTTTGTTACGTATTCCCTCGTGTTTGTGTAGTTCAGCTTGGTTGTCCATGAAGCCGCACCATTTTGATCAGGAGCTCGACCAAGGAGTGTACGATAAAGCATATCCACAAATTCATAGTTTTCAGTAACACGATTTTTATATTCATTACTGAATACAAATCCTTTAATGATAGAAGCACCGGTTGTTCCATTTTTCAAATTCTTGCACCAGTTTTCAAGTCCATCTATGTCAGGTGTTCTTCCGAGGCAGTTCACATAAAGGCGATAAACGAAATATGTACGTTCAAAATTTTCATCTCTTATATAATTCGTTTTCACTGTTCCGGGGGTGATTCCATAAGAGGCACATAGGCTTTTGAATTCAGTGCTGCCTACAAATCCTTTGCATACTGCAAGCGGCGTCATTCCAATTTCAAGTCTTTGCCCCCAT
>CALEPT010000069.1 GCA_937910385.1 uncultured Ruminococcus sp.
AACGGTAAAGGCCCATCAGCCAATATACCTGATAGGCAAAGATGCAGGTGAGCGACAGCACCACCAACAGCACTATTTTCTTCAACGGCACATTCATTGTATTGCAAATATACTATATTAAATAATAAGATAGACATTCTGTTAAGACTAAATAAGACTTCGGTTAAGACTTGGTAAGCATTGGGAGGGCTGCGCTTCACAAGTTTTGTCCTATTTTTGCCCCAGAAACGTTAAACATATATAGCGATGAAGAAAACTTTAATATTGATGAGCCGTATATTTTCGCTTATATTCTCGATCCCAATCCAAAGATCGGTGCTTGTATCCAACGACTTGCAAACGAGAGTGGAAAGAAAGTCGTGGTTGTGTTTAACCAAAGTGGTGACAAAGAAAAGTTGCGTGGTCAGCTTGAAATCAGCGGTGACAATGTAATCTTTTTGAACGATCCCACGGTAAAGGAATGGCTCTATCTATTCAAAAATGCAGGGTATGTCATTACTGATTCCTTCCATGGAATGTGCTTTTCAATTATCTTTAGAAAGCCATTCATTGTTAGAAAAAACAATGGGAGAGGTGGCAGCAGATTCCCATATCTACTCGGTGAATTTGGATTAATGGATAGAATGGTTGAGAGTTCTGATGTGATCGCTGAAAAGTTTTTTTCCGAGGGCATATCACCTATAATTGATTATGATAATACTACTACAGATATTGAGAAGCAGAAGCAGGCTTCAATCGCATGGCTTGAAGCAGCACTCAATGGCAAAAAATTTCAGGTTACAGCTCAGGCAAATATAGAAAACAAAAATAATTTAGTTGTTGGGAAACCGGCTGAACTCGACCAGAAAGCATCTTCATCATACAAGAAGTCAGCAAAGAAAAGAGTGCCTGTTGAACCTAAGCAGGCAGATGTCCTGAGATGCCGTATGGTTGCAGCTATTCTCAGAGATTATGGTATAAGGCATGTTGTTTGCTCTTCTGGCACAAGGCATATGCACCTTGTAGGGTATTTCGAGCAGAATGACTGCTTCATAACGCACAATGTTATTGATGAGAGAAGTGCATCATTCTTTGCTCTCGGAATAGCTACAAAGTTGAATGAACCGGTTGCTATCTGTTGTACATCAGGAACAGCAGCGGCTAATTACCTTTCAGCATGTGAGGAAGCATATTACCAGCATCTTCCACTTATTGTTCTAACAACTGATCGATATGAGTATCTTCTTAATCAGAGAGAAGATCAGATGATACCACAACATGATATCTATGGTTCGGTTTGCCTTAAATCTGTTACACTTCCTATAATTGAAAACAGCGTCAGCAAGGCTGTAACAAGAAGAATGATATGTGAAGCCATTCTTGAAGCAACACATTACGCTCCGGGACCAGTGCATATAAATATACCTATACAAACCATTGTAAGACAGCCCAATGAATATTATTATCTTGACGGAGTTAAATATTCGATAATCAATCGCCACTATATGTCTAATGACAAATCTTCATGGAAATTGCCAGCTCTTGAATTGAAAAAGAGTAGTAAGGTTCTGATACTCTATGGTCAAAACGGGATGCTATCTGAGAGAGAAAAAAAGATCATAGAGACTTTTGCAGAGAGATATAACTGTGTTATCCTCACAGACCACCTTTCAAACCTAAGTTGTAGCAAGGTCATAAGTTATTACAATACAACAAAGTCTGATAACCTTAATGAGAGCATAATCAAGGAAATAAAGCCTGATATTGTTATCACTATGAACGGAGCTTCTGTAGGATTTATAAGTACTGTGGCAAAGCTTCCCGGTGTAGTACACTGGGATATTTCTCCAAATGGTGCTATCGCAGATCCTTACCACAGGATAGAAAGATGCTTCCAGGCATCAGCTATTCAATTCTTCAAGAGAATGTCAATACTTGCAGGACAGGATAAGGCAAGCACATCTTACTATGAGCTTTGGAAGAAATATGAAAAAAAAGAGGACGATGTACCTAAGAAATTTATTCAGAGATATGCTGTATATCATACGATAAAGCATCTGCCTGATGACTGCTTGCTTCACATCTCTAATAGTAATACGATTCGTATGTCCTGTGCATACAGTATCAAACCAAGCATTGAGGTTTTCTGTAACAGAGGAACAAATGGTATTGACGGTTCAGCATCTTCATTCTTTGGACAAGCATCTGTTACTGATAAGCTATGCTTTCTTATGATAGGAGACCTCAGCTTTTTCTATGACATGAACTCTCTTTGGAACAAGGATATAAATGGTAGGATACGAATAATTCTATTCAATAACTCCTGTGCTGATATGCTCAAACGTCATAAATTGAAAGCTATCACCCATTCACACAACGCAAAAGCTGAAGCGTGGGTAAAATCAGTAGGTTTCACTTATCTTTCAGCTTCAAACAAAGAAGAATTTGACAAGAATATAGAACGCTTCGTTTCAGATGAAGATACCCCGATGTTCTTCGAGGTGTTCTGTTGATAGAAAGGAAAAGATAATGGAGCGTAAGATCATTAAATTCGATGAGGGTAACGTTCGCCTTGAAAATGTAAAAATCCCAAAATTAGATTCCAAAAGCGTTCTGGTAAAAATTGAATACTCACTTATATCCAGTGGTACTGAAAAAGCATATTTACTTGGAGAAGAGAACAGTGTAAATGTACCAAAGCGTTTTGGCTATTCTTCGGTTGGATACATAGAAGCTGTCGGCAGTTCAGTAGAAAATGTTAAAGTCGGCGATAGAGTATTTGCAATTTATACAGGACATACGAATTATTCTGTCAAACCATCAACATATGTATGGAAGCTTCCGGATGATATTGATTTTGAAGATGCGATATTTACTAAGCTCGCTTCTTTTCCACTACTTGCTTTAAGAAAAGCAAAGTATTCATTTGGAGAGTCGGTTGTTATTGTCGGTACCGGATTACTTGGATTGTTGGGTGTAAAGATCGCATCCAATATCGGTGCTACTCCATTAATTGCAATTGGAGGCTCCAGAAAAGATAGGCTACTGAAAGCACAAGAATTTGGAGCACAGTACGTATATACATCTTCTGATGACAAACTGACAAGTCATGTTATCAGTGATACTGCTTCTCATAGTTTAATAAAGGGTGCTAATATTGTTATCGAGACAAGCGGTAATGAAGACGGACTACTGACCGCATTGAAGTATGTGTCACGAGAAGGACGTATAGTATTGAATGGATGCAATCGTATATTTAATACTTCAATCAATTACTACAAAGATGTTCATTTAAGAGGGATCAGCATAATTGGTGCTAATTCCTCTAACCGCCCATCAAAAGGTTCTGAATTGTACAATTGGACAACTCGCAGAGATTATAAGCTGATATTAGAGTGGATGTCGGACGGAAGGATGAAGCACCTCGATTTGATATCTGAATACGCAAATCCAAGTGACTGCGCTAATGTCTATCATAGATTGTTAAATGATCGTGAGTTTCCTCTTGGTGTTGTATTTGATTGGACGAAAATATAATTAAATGTTAGCTCGATAATGAAATTTATCTTGGGAGTAGACTATGAAAAAAACAATTAAAGCACTGGAAAGGGATAAATGTACAGGTTGCTACTCTTGCTATAATGCTTGTAAGCTTAATGCAATTGAAATGTGTGAAAATAACGAGGGCTTTATATTTCCATTTATCGATGAGCAGAAATGTGTTTGGTGTGGAAAATGTGCAGACTCTTGCCCAGTATTGAATATAGACTATTCTAACAATAAAACGCCTGATTTATATGCTGTGAGAGCTGATGATGCGATAAGAGCAGTCAGTTCTTCAGGCGGCATCTTTACCGTTCTTGCAGAGGAAATACTTGATCGTGCTGGATATGTTTGCGGTGCTGCATTTGATGATGAATTAAACCTTAATCATATAATAGTCAACAGCGAACTCGGTCTTGCCAAGTTGCGCGGTTCAAAATATGTTCAAAGCAATATTGGAAAAGTATATGCTGAAATTGAAAAACTTTTGAAACGTGGTGATCCTGTTTTGTTTACAGGAACTCCATGCCAAGTCGCTGGCTTGAAAGCTTACTTAGGCAAGGATTATAAAGAACTGTATACGGTTGACATAATTTGTCACGGTGTTCCGTCACAAAGAATTTTTCATAAGTATCTTGAAGGAGTTCAGCCTGAGAAAATAGTTAAGGAAGTAAGGTTTCGTGATAAACGCTTTGGATGGAGCTGCCAAAAAATATGTATTATAAACAGTGATGGTAGTGAATATGTTGATGATTCAAAAACAGATGTTTATCTTAGGGGGTTTTTCAATAATGCTATACTTAGGAAATCGTGTAGTGATTGTCCTTTTGCCGAATTTCCAAGGCAGGGAGATATTTCTATTGGAGACTTCTGGGGCATTTCAAAGCTTGACAAGTCT
>CALEPT010000070.1 GCA_937910385.1 uncultured Ruminococcus sp.
GATTTCTGCAGGCTGGGATCCGGGCATGTTCTCGCTTGCGCGTCTCTACGGAAACTGTATTTTGCCTGACGGAAAGGACTATACGTTCTGGGGCAAGGGCGTATCGCAGGGGCATTCCGATGCGATTCGCCGTGTTAAGGGCGTCAAAAACGGCAAACAGTATACGGTTCCGGTTGATGCTGCAATGGATGCGGTCCGCAGCGGCTCACAGCCTGAGCTGACAACCCGGCAGAAGCATACCAGAGTGTGCTATGTTGTTCCGGAGGAGGGCGCAGATCTTGCACAGATCGAGCATGACATCAAGACCATGCCGAACTACTTTGATGAATATGACACCACAGTTTACTTTATCACAGAGGAAGAACTGGCAAGAGATCATGCAGGCATTCCGCACGGCGGCTTTGTCATGCGCAGCGGAAAGACCGGCTTGAACGGCGAGAACAAGCATCTGATCGAATACAGCCTGAAGCTGGATTCCAATCCGGAATTCACCACCAGCGTGCTCACACGCTCTTTCACGCGATATCCTCTCAAAGGCAGAAATCAGCTCGTTTTTGTGAAGACAATCATCAAGTTCATACGGAAAAGTTTCCTTAGATATCTCAGGAGCTTTTTCAAGTCTGTGAAATCCTCTTAACGTCTTGTTCCTGTCGATATTCCAGCAGGTCAGTTTGCGGAAGCATTGCGAACACACCGAGTCGCAGCTTTCGTCCGATGGGCTCTTATGTACTGCATTTTTTTCAAGCAGATCTGCAATACGTGCCGACTCATTCCTTACTGTCTCTATCGAATCAGAGAGAAAGCTCATTCGTGTACTTATGATATCCGGAAGTGCCTGCGAGCTTTCGCTGCCTGTTCTTAGCCATTTATCTGAAAATTTTGGTGCGATCACAATAAAGGCTCCGGCTGCACATATAACATTGATCATATTATATACACTATCACGCACGGCTCCTGTAAGTATCATCAGCAGAAAGTTTATCCCTATAAAACAGGCGGCAGCAGTATTTACTTTCTGCCTGTATAAATAACCGCAAAGCAATCCGCCTACCGGAAGAAGCACCACCGTCATTCCCGTCTCCTGAGAGGCAAGAAACGCGCCGCAGGTCGTCAGAGCACCGCACAGAACTCCGCCTATGTGCCTGTAATGATATGCTCCGAGCATTGTTATCGCTGTTCCGCAAATAATACCTATATTTACTGCCGTATGTTCTATAGAGCAGAGCGAAGCTGTCAGGACCGTATATACAACAGCATAGGCACAGCCGCTTACAGATGAGAGATCTATGACTCTGTTCCGCTTTACTCCCATAATTATCAGTGCAGCAGAATACGCTGTAATTCCCGCAACTGCTGCATAAAAAAGGTAAAAAGCCAGCTTGTAGATCAACTCGCCTATTATCGCCGATATCGCCGCTCCGGATAAAAAGACGCTCGCCGCAGTATTTATCCCGCACATCTTTGGAGAATTCTTAGGCTCGGCAAAAAGCTTGATGATAATGATCATCGCCATTGCAGCGATCTTAACGATATCCGCGCCGACCCTGCTCCGGGCAATACTGTGTATGAGACTCCCCGTGAACATTGCCGCGGAAGCAGGAAGTCCGAGCGCACCGGCTATGGATATATCGGCGAATGAGGCAACTCCTGCCATACTCGTACCCGAAAGAATATAGCCAGCCGCCAAAGCCGCTAAAAAACCGCCGGCTGCCCCTATGTATGATCTGTTTAAGCTTTCCCTTATATTTTGCATATGTATCACCCTTGCAGCAGTATCAGGAACCCTTATCCGAGTTCTAACCTGTTCATTATAGCACACCGCCAAGGTGAAATGGCTCGTTTTCTGGGAGCGATCCATGTCCTGCCATAAAGCTTTAAGTCGAAAAGCAACGAAAATGGCGGACAAGATGTCCGCCATTACACATATCTATTCTTTTTCCCTGAGTTCCTGAGAAAGAGCAATGAGCTGCTGCATATCAAGGCTCTCAATACGAGCAGTCGCGGGAAGTCCAAGCGAAGCGAGAGCGTCATATGTCCGCTCCTTCGGAATTGACATGAGCGAAGAAAGAGCGTTTGCCACTGTCTTTCTGCGCTGTGAAAAGCCGCTTTTCACGATGCTGAAAAAGAACTTCTCGTCCTCATCTGAGAGGAGTATTTCGTCATTCAAGTCTATCCGAATGACTGCCGAATCGACGTTCGGCGCAGGCATGAAGCTGCCCCTTGATACGTCAAAAAGCTTCCTGACCGTTCCGTAATAATTCACCCCGACGGTTATAGCTCCCGACTCCCGGGTGCCGACCTTTGCACAAAGGCGCTGAGCCGCCTCTTTCTGCACCATTACCGTTATCGAGTCTATCGGCAGTCTGCTTTCGAGCAGCAGCATTATTACCGGCGAGGTTATATAATACGGCAGATTCGCACAGACTGCCGCGCGAAGTCCGCCAAACTGCTCTGCAATAACTCTGTGCAGATCGCATTTCATAACGTCCTCATTGATTATCGTCACATTATCGAAGTCCGCAAGCGTTTCGTCCAGTATCGGCAGCAGTCTCTTGTCTATCTCGACAGCGGCAACTCTGTCCGCACGCATGGCAAGCTCCTTTGTAAGAACGCCTATACCCGTGCCTATCTCCAGTATCCCGTACCCTTCACGAGCATTTCCGTTCTCCGCTATTTTGGGGCAGATGTCGGGATTTATGATGAAATTCTGACCCAGCCCTTTTGAAAAGCTGAAGCCGTGCCGCGAAAGCAGTTCCCTTACGGTCGATATATTTGTCAGCTCCATATGTTACTCCACTACCTTATGCGTTTCTTTCTGCGAGAACTCCGTCTGCTTTGCGTCGTTGAGCTTTTCCATTGTGTTTACGAGATAATCCGCCGACCGATAGGCGTGCTGAAAGTCCATGTCCTTGAAGTAGAACTTCAGGTCAACGAACTCTCCGTCGATGATTATGTCCATCTGACTTATCTGTCTGCCGGGGTGCTTTTGTCCTGCATATTTTATGTACTCGTCGATCTCCCTGCGGTCCATTTCGCCGCCTATGACATTAATTTTCATCATCTTCTCCTTCGTTATTGATTTTTTCGCAAGTCTGATGACTTGAGTTCTCATTATTTCTTGGTGCTCTTGCAAAGAAAACAATTATTATCAGATCGATCAGGAGCATTGCTCCACCAAATATCAACAGCGCTCCTGACTCCTCCCAAGCATTTTCAATGCCAAAGAAGATCGTTGGCTTTTTTTCGCTTGATTTTTCACGTAATTGTAACTATTCAGAACCCCTAAGCAAAGATGGACATAGATTTGCCCATAACAGCA
>CALEPT010000071.1 GCA_937910385.1 uncultured Ruminococcus sp.
AATTGCAGCAGATGTACGACAAGGAATTGTCGGCAGCGGCGGACACTCAGCCGACGGTATTGGTGCTCGATTCCAACTGGAGAGCACTGATAGAATTGAACAAGCTGATGTCACAGGAGCAGCTCGATATACTCACCAGACTATCGATGCTTTCCACGAAATCGGAGACAGAACAGGTACTGAAAACGATTCGCTCCGAGCAGAGAGATACAATAGCGACCTGTCGGGAGCTGCTGGATCAAACGTCGGAAACCACGACATTAGCAACCGAGCAATTGAAGAAAGCAACAGCAGACCTATCATTACAGGCTGGGAAGCTGAACGAGCAATATGGCTCCAAGCTGAAAGAACTCGACGAATACAAGCACAGGCTCAGATTGAAAGCAGCCAAGTGGATAGTGATCTCGCAGTCGGTATTGATAGCATTGTCGGCGGCGTTGCAACTATGGCTTCGATGATTGATGACGAGCCTGCTGAGGATACCGAGTACGCCCAGGAGCATGTTGACAGCAAGGCTCTTGCCGAGGAACGAGAGCGTAAGGAAGCTCACGGAATACACATGGGATAGTCCTGTGAGGTGTGCTTTGTTTCAACAGTCGGTTTTCGTCAGGTCTTATGAATGGATTTCGACAGCGAGCTGTGGTATGATTGTTGGTCGGGAGGTGACCGCGGCGATGAAGTTACAAGATTTATACTACGGGAACGTCATACCGTGTCAGCACGATATGAGGAAGGATTCCGACTACGCAAAGCGAAGTCTGGAGCTGCTTGAGATGTGCGACACACTGGAGAAAAGGCTGTCGGCTGACGATAGAAAGCTGCTCAACGACATAACGGATATGCAGGGAATGCTGTCCGAGACAATGGTAGCGGAGAGCTACATACAAGGCTTTCGTGACTGCGCCGAACTTATTATAGACGTGATGTTTGGCAGTAGCGAGAACCTGAAATAACATAATAATTAAACGGAATGGGTACGGTAAAACACCGTACCCATTTTCGTATCAAAAAGGAGAATGTTAAAATGAACAATTCAAATCACATAGGAAACATGAACGAGACAATGAGAAGGAGTATGATCGAATGGCTGAAAACAAAACAGAAACCAAAATCGTAATGCTGACCATAAAGGAGGCGGCAGCTCTTGTGGAAGGGCTGACTGAGTACAGAGTCCGTCAGATGTGCATAAACGACCAGGTGCCGCACATCATGGCAGGCAAGAAGTATCTCATCAACAAGGAACTTTTCCTGAGATACCTCCGCGGAGGAACAGCGTGAGCGATTTTATCAGTAAAGTAGATTTTTAACACGAACGGCGCATTTCTGATAGACATTTCCGCAGACCTGTGGTATAATGTCAGTGGAGGAAATGCGCCATAGTTTTGAAACGGAGGTTTTAATATATGGCGACAAATAAGAAAGCGTTCCGAAGGAACGTACCAGATAAGAGTTTCATGCGGCTATGGTGTAGACGGAAAGCAGCGAAATCAGTTCAAGCGCTACAAGCCTGAGCCAGGTATGACGCCGAAGCAAATTGAAAAGGAACTCACTCGTCAGGCTGTCCTGTTCGAGGAAGAATGCAAGAGGGGACAGATAACATCGGCTGTTAAGTTCGAGAAATTCGCAGAGCAGTGGTTTGAGGAATATGCCAAAGTCAATCTCAGACCGACCTCATACGCACGAATGAAACAGCTCACCAAGCGTGTCTATCCTGCCATAGGTCACAAGCGGCTTGATAAGATAACTGCTCGTGATATTCAGAAGTTCGTGACAGATATGCTTGTCAACGGCAAGAATATGAACACAGGTAAGCCGCTGTCGAGGAAAACGGCAGTGCATCACCTTAGCTTTATCAGCGATGTATTCAGCTATGCTATACGCATGGGAATGCTGACGGACAACCCTTGCAGGCGAGTATATGTGCCGAAACAGGAACAGGACGAAAAGCAGATCTACACCATTGATGAGGTGAAGAAGCTGTATGAGAACCTGAGAGGTGAGCCGATGAAGTATCAGGTCTACCTGCTGCTTGCAATATACAGTGGTTACCGCCGCAGCGAAATGCTTGGCTTGGAATGGAAGGACATCGACTTTGAGAACAACATTATCCACGTTCGCCGAACATCACAGTATACTGCTGAGAAGGGCATTTATACCGACACTACGAAAACAAGAAAGTCAAAGCGAGTGTCCAAGATGCCTGTCTCTATAATGAACTTGCTCAGGCAGTTCAAGGCGGAACAGGACACGGAAGCCGTACAGCTCGGCACCAAGTGGGAAGACCATGACAGGCTGTTCACAAAATGGAACGGAGCACCTATGAATCCGCAGACACCGTTCGAGTGGCTGAAAGGCTACTGTGAGCGTATCGGAGTGCCCTTCAAGAATATCCATTCACTGCGACATCTCCATGCAAGTCTCCTGATATTTGAAGGCGTAGACGTAGTAGCGGTATCCTCGGACATGGGTCACAGCGTCGTAGGAACTACCTTGAACCTGTATTCTCATATGCTTCAGGAAGCCAAGGCTCGCAACTGCGATGCAATAAGCAATGCACTGAGCTTCACAAACGATATAGGCACAGAGGAAGAAAGTCCTGCCGAGGACGATACCGAAGCTGAGACCGAGCAGCAGGCACTGGCATTATGAGCAAAAAAGTACCGCAGAGCGAAAGCTCTGCGGATACCCAAATTAATAGTTAAAAGATAATAAGTGCCAAACAAGTGCCAAAGCCTGATTTTTAGAAAAAAGAAAACCCACAAACGGCTATTTTAAGCCATCTGTGGGATTGCGTAATGGTGACCCGTACGGGAATTGAACCCATGATTCCGCCGTGAAAGGGCGGTGTCTTAACCTCTTGACCAACGGGCCTTGAAAGCGTTACCGAAAATACGGTAACGCTAATTTGGTAGCGGCAGTAGGATTTGAACCAACGACCAATCGGGTATGAACCGAGTACTCTAGCCAACTGAGCTATGCCGCCATAATAAAGCTGTAGAAGTTTACAGCTTTATTATTATACATCAAAATAGCAAAAAAGTCAAGTGAATTGGATTGGGAAGAAAAAAATTGTAGGTTATCCCAAATTTGTGGTAAAATAATATTTACAATATAGTGAATTGTCACTATCGCGGAGCTTTTGAACGACGGCGGACAGCGGACGTTTCTGTTCGGGCTTAAAATTTCCACACTGTTGATTTTTCTGCGAATATATGCTACAATTATGAAACAGCAGCTTTGCAATTTGTTGCTGTGATAAATCGGAATTTAGATGATGAATATGATTAAGGAAATTGATATGAGTGATAAATTAAATAATACCGATGAATTGCCTGTTCTCGAACCGCTTATGCCAGGAGAAGATACCCCATCTGAGCCTGTCTCACAATACGGGAACCATCAGAATACCGAAGATAAAATTGCAGAAATAATGGATCAAGCCCACATAAAGAGAGGAAAGTCGGAACTACGAGAAAGTATGATGCAAACTAATACTATCGTTTATTTGTTGATATTATTGGTTTTGTTCATTCTAAGTATGGAGTTTCTTCCGCCATTTCTTGTAATACCCGTAATTATGTCATTTTTGATCATAAAAGTTCTGTTAGCTATGAAGAATCAAGACCTTGATCTGAAGGTGGCTATAAAAGATAATATTGTTTTAGTTTTACTTACAGGATTATTCGTTTTTTTGGCAATTCTTAATATTTTTGATAAATGATTTCGCTTGCAATTCTGATTTATAGGAACAGCGCCAACGAGCGATGTACGACTGAGGGCGTTGGTGAGAGTGAGCGCGTAAGCGCGGCAACGTGGTTCGGCAGCGCGGGCTCCGCGCAAATTCTGATTTATAGGAACAGCGCCAACGAGCGATGTATAGGTGAGGGCGTTAGTGAGAGTGAGCGAGCTTGCGAGCGGCAACGTGGATATGGTCGAGCTGATTCAGCTCGGGCAAAGCCGCAATTTTAAACGCACCTCACAGCACATAACTTCAAAGAAAAAGGAGCTTTTTAAAGCTCCTTAATTTTTATCTCTCTGCTTGAAAAAGACCGAGGCTGTCAGTCCAAAGAGCAGTGCAGCGGTGACTCCCCCTGCCGCTGCAGTGAGGCCTCCTGTGAAAATACCGAGGAAGCCGTCGCTTTCAATCATTTTGCGGATCCCCTCTGCAAGGAGATGTCCGAAGCCTGTAAGCGGAACAGTAGCACCTGCGCCCGCGAAGTCCACGAGGGGCTTGTAAAGTCCGAGTGCTGAGAGAATAACTCCCGCGACAACGAAGCCCGAAAGTATCCTTGCAGGTGTGAGCTTGGTGTAATCGATGAGGAGCTGTCCCACGGCGCAAATAGCTCCACCGACGAGAAATGCCTTGATAATATCAATAAGCATGATTTTCTTCCTTTCTTTTTGTTCAGAGGCGGATATTCTCCGCCTTAGTGATCAACCGATATGCCTTGATCGTTATTTTTCAAATGCACAAGGTGTGCGATAGACGGTATCGACTCTCCTTGCTGGAGCGACATTGGTGACATGAGTGCTCCTGTAGCGGCAAATAGGATATTCTTTGCCTTACCGTTTTTCAGCATGGGCAGAAAATATCCGCACAGAACACTTGCGCTGCACCCGCAGCCCGAGCCTCCGCAGTGAGTGTCCTGCACTTCGGGGTCGAATATCATCGCTCCGCAATCGCGGTGCTGCTTCGAGATGTCGATACCCTGCTTGAGGAGTATATCCACGATGAGCTTGCTTCCTACAAGACCGAGGTCGCCTGTGACGATAAAGTCATAGTCTGTGGGAGCTGTTTGTGTAGCGGTCAGATATCGGCGTATCGTTTCGGCAGCGGCGGGAGCCATTGCGCTTCCCATATTATTTATATCTGAGATGCCGAGGTCGGTTATCTTGCCTATACAGCCGCCTGTGATGACGGGGGAGGAGAGGCTTTCCGAGAGTATTACCGCGCCCGAGGCTGTACACGTCCACTGAGATGTTGGCGTTCTCTGCCCTCCGTACGACAGAGGAAAGCGGAATTGCCTTTCCGCCGTTGAAAAGTGGGACGAGGTGACGGCGATAGTCCGTTTGACCGCACCGCTGTCGATGAGAAGCGATGAGATGAGCAGCCCCTCTGCCATTGTGGAGCACGCGCCGTAAAGTCCGAGAAATGGTATCTCAAGCTCTCTAAGACCGTATGCTGAGCCAATACACTGGTTTATAAGATCTCCGGAGCATATAGCGTCCACCTCTTCTTTGACGAGATCCGCTTTCTGGACGGCGATACGTACTGCCTCAAGCTGAAATCTGCTTTCCGCCTTTTCCCATGTTTCCTGTCCGAAGTGGCTGTCCTCAATAACCTTGTCGAAGTATTTTCCAAGAGGACCTTCTCCTTCTTTCTGACCGGCTACAGAGGCAAAGTTCTCCGCCGAGACAGTACGGCTGAGCCTGAAAACTCCTTGGTCTATATATTCTGACATAGAAATAACCTCCATACATTTCTGTTAAAGGTAGTATTCCTGTTTTTTGCCGGAATATACTATACTCCGCGCTGTTGCAAAATATCCATTAGGATATTTTGCAATCCGCCGTCTGTGACGGTGGACGGCGCATTGCGCCGTAAGCGCTCCGTTTATACTGCCTCTTCAAAGCCGCAAAG
>CALEPT010000072.1 GCA_937910385.1 uncultured Ruminococcus sp.
GTGATTTTCAACGATAACAAGATGAATGAGCTGCTGAAACTTGCGAGAAGTATCTCCAACAACTTCAATCAGGTGGCAGTCAGAGCCAACAGCGGCGGAAAAGTCTACCCCGAAGATATTTCGGCTTTGAGGGAGGAGGTGGATAAGCTCTGGCAACCACTAAGATTTTTTCAGTCTCAGTTGATGAGCTTGCAGCACTGAGCCGTTACAGGCAAGTCATGATTTTGCTGAGACCAGAAATACGGAACAGGCAAGGCGTCCGTTTTTTACAATCTGAATCCAGCTATCAAAAATTCAGCACCCTCGATAACTGAGAGTGCTGAATACAAAACTTATTCTATTAGAATGTCAGGATGTCCGCTTCCTTTTCCGTTTTGAATAAAGGATAAGACCAATAGGCATCATGGGCATTACGAATAGCAGAAGTGCTTTGCAAAGTGTCCCCGGTATTCCGGTTGGTAGAACGCCATTTCTGGTATTCGTAACAAGCAGTTCGGTTGTTGCTGAGATAGTAAATGTAATAGTCTCTGTATTCTGTGCTTCAGCGTGATTCAACTGCATAGCGGCTGTGTAATCTTCCGCTTCTTCGGTTATAGTTACTTCGCATTCCAGCGGCAGAATAAATACTGCTGTGTCTCCATGGGCAAGGTGAAATGTATCGCCGGAGCGGATACTCTCCTGTGTCACCTCATTCAATGTCCACATGAAATATTCATCAGCCGCATTTTTAACCGTCAGTGTAAACGCAAAATCCTTTGTTTTGTCGCCAAAAGCTCCTTCCACTTTTTTCATAACGATGAGGTTGGCAGTCTGTGCATCCTTACGGGTGTTTCCGGCTTTGATCCTGACGATCACTCTGCCGTCCTGAGATGTGTCGCTGGCGAGGAAAACACCTATCGGCGCATTTACCAGTTCCACTTCACCGAGGGGAGAAATGCTGAATTCGATCGCATCTGCAAACCGTTCATACCCATTCGGTGCACGCTTTTCTCTCAGGAAGTATCTGTTTGCAGGCAATGTTTCGTCAATTTTCGGAATCACACCGTCTGCTCCGGACACAAGAGTTTCATAGTCGCTGAGCGGATAATAGTTTTGCAGATAGCTTCCGTCAGGCTGCTTGGTTCCTCTGTAAAGCTCAAATTCAGCCCTTGCCAGCGGTTCATTGGAGCCGGCTGCATACTTAATCATGTTGAGCGACAGCTTTTTGTTATAGATGATAATATCGCCGATCAGGTCGTCAGAGCTGATATCCTTGTGATTTACCCAGCCGTCATTTTCCGGGTTCAGGATTCTGATATAGCCTCGTCCTTCTGATTCTTCGATATAGAATCTGATCGGTGTGTCAGTTCCAACCCAAGTTACCGGTGCGCCGGTCTGAGTGAGTGTGTAAATATTGTTTTCGCCCTTTTCGTAATCATACAGAACAGCGATAAGTCCGTTCTCATCTGAAGTGAATTCGCCGAAATCGACTGAATCCCCGTTCAGTTTCAGGGTAAATGTACCGTTCGGCAGAGCTGTTTTGAAATCTCTGTCAATAGCTGTTCCGTTCCACTCGCTCAGTCGGATGCGGACACCCTTTGAAACAGGCGTGTTCGTGACAGTATCTGTGCGGATGTTCTGTAAATCTGCGCCGGCAGCAGAGGATTTAACTGTACCCTCATTGTAGCTGACAGAGTAATCCTTGTCAGTCATCTGATCGCTACCGTTTTTCCGTACACCGATCGTAACAGTATCTGTAGTGCCTTCTAAAACCGGAATAACTGTTCCGGAATAGCTTGTGACATTTCCGTCGGCATCTACGACCGGATCGCTTACGGGCTTTACCTCACGGACAACATAATCAGCAAGGCTGCCGGAAGAGGCACTCAAATACCATTTTACCGAAGAAGCCGGCGCTTTCAGCTGTTTGAGCGTACCGTTTACAAGGGTTTCGACGGTGCCGTTTTTCTCATAAAGTGCAAGATAAACAGGCTCATGCTCCGAAACTGAATACCTGTCCGCCCACACCTTCTCAGCAGAAATACCCAGCCCACGCTGGTTCTTCACATACATTTCAGGATTGGAATTTGCTCTGACAATGCCGGTGTTCGACGGTTCCGTTGCATCTACGATATAAGTGCCGCCGACTCTTTCATATCCGATCAGATTATATCCAAGCGGTGTCTCAGAAAACTTTTCCTCGACCTTAAATTTCGTACCGACAGGAAGGTCAATGACCTGAACCTTATACCAGGCTGGGATCTTAGAGATAGAACCGTTGGGGGAAGTGTAGAATGTAATGCTGTCAAGCTGCTCTTGTGTCAATTCGCCAGTGCTCATATAGCCTGTTTCTACAAATTTTGAATCTGCATCAGACCAGCTGCAATACTTTCCGTCAGGAGAGATCACATGATACCGGTGCATATTCGCGTATGCAAGATCCTCAAGATCAGTTGACTCTGCACCGAGATACAGACGGAAATCGAAGGTTGTCGAATCATCATGGATCTCCTGATCGTTTGCGTCATAGAGCTTTTTGGTGAATGAGAGATCTCGGATCGCATCACTGCTGACATGGTTATCATAAGTTACGGCAGGGCGGTTGCGCACCGTGGAAGTTCCGCAGTTAAAGTCCTTACGTCCTGTTCCGGTGCCCGTAACCTGATCGCCGTTCACCTTTACTACATCATATACATTCGTATCTATTCCGCATTCAACGATATAGTAGTCAACAATATCTTCAGGGAAATCAATAAAAACGCTCTCACCGGCACTCAGGAAGAAGACATTGGAATACGATTTGCTTCCGCCCGGCGGTGTGTAGCTTGGTAAATAGCTGACATCTTCGGTAGAATTCTCATAATAGACACCGACATAATCGGTCTCGGTGCTGTCCAACGGGTTCAAAGTTTTGTAGCTGTCACTGGAAGGCAGCTTATACCAGATCTGGAACGGATACTCAACAAGCTCATAATCCAGATCAAGGTTTGCATTGTCTGTTGAGACTTCTTTGCTCAGACGCACCTGACCGGGCTTCACAGCAGAAAGATTGAATCGCAGGTGAAGATTGGATGCACCTGCACCTCGCTCCATATAAAATACTTTCATTCTATGGTTGGAGTAATCCTTAAAGATATTCTCCTGTACACCGTTTCTGTCATATCCGAAATACTGGTCAAGATAAGCCTGAACCTGCGCATTGCTTGCGTCGGGATACTTTGCACGGTAAGATTCTTCAAACAGTGCTTTCAGGTTCGTAGTTTTTATAGTCGTATAATTGTTTCCGTTTCTGCCGCGCAGCAGGACTTCGCCTGTCTTGAAGTTGACAGAGCCGTTCAGGGCATTGTGGATACCGCCCAGGTCGATCACAAGGACATCATCAATGTACAGCCAGAAATCATCATCTCCTGTAAACTCGAAGATCATAGGATTTCCGAAGGCATCATTTCCGCTGGATGTCTGGGTAAATCCTGCTGAAATCTCCATACCGAAGAAATAATCGGCATTTCCGTTTTCTCCATTCAAAGAATTCTGTTTGTAGGGAATGGAGTACAGTGGTTTACTGCGCCTCGGGTCATCGTATGGAAGAGAAATGCCAAGTGCATCGGTTTGGTTCTTAATCTCTGAAAGTCTGCTCGGATCGAGATCATTATAAGGAAGAAACTGTCCGTGCTGTAGGGTTTCTTTGGTTCCTGCTTCCACTGTAGCGACCTGATCGTATACTGTGAATTCATGTGTTGTGGGATCAAGGTGCGCAAAGTTGTTTGTGCAGTCATATTCAAAATAACCCGATTCATTGTAGGTGTTTTTCAGGAAAAGGTTGTTAACCTCGTAGGCATCGGAGAACAGGTTTGAAAGACTAATGGGATTATCTGCGGTACTGTTACTGTTTCCCTTTTCGGTCACACGAGGATAGCCGGTATCCGGATCAAGCCACGGTTCCAGTATGCCGGATACGGGATTCGGACCGGGGATAAAGGAATCCTCTGTGATCACATCATACTGATCCTGACTGCGTGCATTGCCATTGATCAGCTTACCGTTGCCGTAGTCTATCATCCTCATTGTTATGCCGTAGTCATTGTTGTTGATCGTCTCAACAGTAGTCAATTCATTGACCGGCGGCTCGATCACAGCAAAATAGAAGTCGTCCGCTTTGGATTTCGGTGCAGATACAATATGATCTCCCTCTGCTTTCAGTCCTGCATACTGATAGTAGGTTTCGTCCCACGCAAGAATCGTCGAATAATAGTTGTTGTTCTTTCTTCCATTCAGATTGATTCCGACAGTTGTCGGAGAGATGATCTGTCCGTCCTTGATCTGAGGAGCAAGATAATTTCCGGAATAGGTGTTTTGCAGCTCGTAATAGTAATTTGGCGTTCCGTCGTCATACTTATATTCCGTGAACTCCCAGAACACCGTGCCGATCTTCAGCCCGTGCCATTCAAGATTTTCGCCGTTTTCATAGGCAGGTACAAGATTCCCTTCGTAATCAACAATGTAGAACTTATATTTATTTTCGGTATTGTCCCATACACGGGTATATACGATGACCTGCTGACCGTCCTGAATCTCACTGACGCTGATCTTCTGAGCCGTGATAACAGATAACTGTGCAAGGCTCAGCCATTCGTTGGCTCCGTTTCCGGCTCTGTAGCCCTGAAAACCATTCGTAATACTGTTGCTCTTTAAGTTGACGGCCATTCCGGCACTGTTCTTGATCTGGATCATTCCGGAATAATTGCCGGTGCCCGGTGCAACAGTAAGTTCGCAGTCATCATCGGGCGTATCAGCAAGTGTAAGGGAAGAACCGCTGATTCTGAGATATTTATAGCTGCCGTCTACCTTGGTCATGACATAGTATTTGTTGCCACTGATATTCTCAAATGTCCAGAGTGTCAGGTCGGTATCGGGTGTCTGATAGATATTTGTGCCGCTGATAAACGGGTTATTCTTGATCTGTGCTGCGACTGCCAAACGTCTGGTGGGGTAACCGGGGCAATCATCTGCCATGAGCGCAGCAGGCGTATTGAGCTTTGTCATGATGAGTGCAAAGGTCTTTCCGTCAAGGTCGATCGGATTGTCCGCTGTCACGATCTCATAGACTGAGAAAGCGGTTGCTTCAAAGCTGATGATATTATCTGTTACAGAAAACTCCGTGATTCGTTCACGGGTGCCGTCATCTGCTATATGCCAGAGCTCTATGTAAACGGAATCGGAGATCACGGGATCGCTGATCTCAACACGGATCGGATTCTCTTCACCGGGCTGATATTCCTGTTCGCCGCTGCTGATCGTGATGTCATAAGCCGAAACGCCCTCATGAAATTCGGAAACGTCAACAGCTTCTGCGGCTGCGCCCTCCGGCATCATACCGTTCAGCGTGATGACCTGTTCTGACTCCTCACCATTGGGATAAAGCGATATGCTTTGCTCTGTCAGCACTTCTGCCTGTTCTGTCAGCACTTCTATCTGTTCTGCCTGCGTGGTTTCGCTGGTTTCGGTTACCGTCTCTGATGCGAAAGTCGTTGTTTCGGCAGCGGTATCTGTTTCAGTTTCAGCACCAAAGGCAGAAAAACAAGTTGTCACAGATGAAAGCATCATTGTGAAAGCACAGGCTATGCTTGCTATTCTTTTCTTTATTTTATTCATTCTTCTCATCCTCCTCACTTTGATCTCTCTTGAAAAGGAATGCGAAGATCGCTGTCATTGCTGAGATCAGCATGGCGAGCCTGATCGCATGAGCCGGAAAGCTATCTCCGGTCAGTATACTATTTATGATATCTGTCTTATGTTCTATTGTCGTTACAGCTGTTGTTACTGTAGTAACAGTTGTTGTATAAGTAAGAGTTGTTGTTGCGGAAGTAGTAGTCGCCGTCTCAGACAGGACAATATCCTGATAGGCAATACTTTCAGCCTTGCTGTCCGCCCCCGCCCTGCAAGCTGTTATCGTATAGCGTAGACCGCCGTTCTCATTGTTTTCCGTATACACGGTGATGTTGTATCTGCTGCTGTCATATTGTATGTTTGTATTGTTTCCGGCAACCTCATATATACTATAATAATAGGTTCCCGGCTCGGTGAGTTCTATTTCAAACGCTCCACTGCAGTCCTCTGCGATTGTCAGAGTATCATTGACAGGCATCGGAGAGTTTTTGTTTTCGGATTCAATTTTCAATTCATAGGTATGCGTATTGTTTCCGTAAACCTCCAGACAGTCTACGGGGATATCCGCTCTGACCGTCTCGTAAGCAAATGCAGTTTGTGTTCCGGACAAAAGCACAAAAAGGGAGAGTAAGCATACAAAAGCCGGAATCAATATCTTTATGAGCTTCATACGCTTACCTCCCTTCTTATTTTTCGCTGTCTCTGATATAGCAGAACACAACCACTCTTGTTACCGAATTTGCATCGGCACAGGTGGAAAGGGCAAGGATACGGCTGTCTTTTTCATTTGTCAGCACAACGGCGTTATCATGGATAAACTGCCGTATCTGCTCCTGCTTCATATCAAAAACGATCTTTTCTTTTGCGCTCACCTTCATTGAGGCAAAGCATTCAAGTTCATATACTTTCTCAGCATTTCTTCCGACCATGAGTGTTCCTGCGGAGTGCTGCTTTAAATATGATTCATTCAGAAAGTCATCAAGTGCTCCGAACATCTTGCCGTAGTCCATATGATGACCGTAAATGACAGAGTATTCGTCCGAAAAATCGGAAGAAGACCTGCTGTCAAGGAAAATGCTGCCTGTCAGACTATAGTTCCCGAACGGATCCGTATTCAGGTAAAAATTGTTATCTTTTCCCTGCATGACAGGATAATCAATATTCGTGCCGTCTATGGTGAGCCAGCCTGCCATATCGTTGGTGATTGGCGAATCGGCTGTGGCGGCGGGATCATTCGGATCCGGTTTGTATCTGAGAATGCTCTTATCAAGCGTATGATTGAACATATAATAGTTGTCATACACCTGCCAGAGACCGATCAGCATCACAAGCCCGAACACAGCTATCAGAAACCAGCCGTACATTTCATTCAGCCGTTTCCAGAATTTCAGCAAGGCTTAATCTTCCTCGTCCTCAGACTTCTTCTTTTTCTTGTAGATCATTCCGCCGGTTACGCCGATTGCACCGAGTGCAACTACGCCCAGAGATCCTGCAACAGTTGTCAGGATACCTGTGGGGATAGCGCCGGAACGGTCGTTGGTAAAGGCAATGTCAGCATCACCCTGAATATAGTCATCGCTCATAGCATTGTTGCTTAATGCGATAGCAGAGCCTTCCGCATTTTCATCACCAGTTTTATTATCAAAGCCTGTGTCTGCTTTTGCGGTGGCAGATGCAGTATAATCCTCCGGCGCCTCCGTGATCGTGTACGAAGTACCTTCTGCCAGACCTCTGATTGCAATGCTTTGTCCGTGCTGGAGGTAAAAGACCTGTGTAACGGTTCCGTCAGCACCAACAGTCAGGGCTGCGGGCTGTGTTACATTAGACGTAATGCAGGTTGTGGCACTGTTCGGATCAGCGGAGATCGTGGCATCAGCATTTCCGTCAGTGGTATTTGCATTATTATCATCAGCGTAAGAAACATCATAGACAGTGCCTTCAACAGCGCCCGAAATCTCAACAGTAAACGCAAAATACTTATCCTTAGAGCCCTGATTGCCCGTTACGGTCTTGCTGAAAGTAAGATCATACGAAGTATAAGCGTTTGTATAGCTTGAGCTTTTATTCGTTGTAGTTGCTGCTGTTGCGGATGGTGCTGCATCATGTTTTCCTTCATACATCACATAATCGGCAATAAAGAGCTGCTTTCCGCTTGGTGCGGTATATTCCGAATTATCGGCAAGTTTTGCATAATAATCGGCATAGTCTTCAACATAGACGTCGAGTGTTCTGTATGTATTCTGTCCTGATGCAGATACGCCTGTATCATTCGCAACACCCTGATTATCGCCTGTTTCAGTAATCAGATAGCGGTATACGCCCGGCTCTGTAAACTGAACTGTGCTGAAATCAAGCGTTAATGTCTTTTTCGCATACTTTTCGTTTCCGGCAGTTACATCCTGCCATACAACCGCTGTATCAGCACCGGCTGCCCCCTCTGTCACTGTTGTATCACCCTGAGCAAAGGTGGCTACACCTGCCGCTGCCGAGCCGGTGTTTGCAGCATCATTCGCCTTGAAATCAAGTGTTCCGCTGGTCTGTGTTGTAACGCCGTTGATAACGGCAAGATTTGTGCCGGAAGCCGCCGTGATAACAGTTTTTTCGGCAGAGCTGCTGTCATACGGTGCGATCGAGAAATCGAAGCTGGCATTCGGAACATTTGCGTTCACGTCCATAACAAGATACTTGTCGATCATTGTTACATTCTGGCTTACCGGATCAGCTCCGTCAGTAGCATCTGTCAGCCCTGGTGTATAAGGTGTTCCGGCTGCACTTGCGCTCATAGGCACAGCGGCTATAGAGGCGATAACGGCTGCGGAAGCAATTAAATTTGCAAATTGTCTATACTTTTTCATAATGATCCTCCTAACAATTAAATAAGCGGATAAGGCTTGTGAATATAGTTTTGCTTAAATACCGCGCATTCGCATCGTGAACACAACGGCTCCTTCAACATCTTTCAACGGTATTCCGCCATAGGTTCTGCTGTCGGAAAGATCGCTGCGAAAATCGTTCAGAACAAACACGCAGTTTTCTGGTACTTGATAAGGATAGCTGATCGCCGAGCCTTCCGGCGATGTGGGGTAGACTGCATTTTCGGAGATGCCATAGTCATTTACAGAAATAAAATCATTGAAAATACTGACCTTATCACCGCTGAAAGCGATGACACGTCCGAATTTCACTTCTCCATCACGGCGATATACGATCATCGTTCCCTGTTTCAGCTCTGAAAGCCGATAAGTAAGGCAGAATTCGCCATCCCTGATCGTTGGGTAAGCACTGTTGGTGTGGCATATATGGATCCCGGCAATGAACTTGAAAACAACTGTCAGAACGAGTGCAGTTACGAATATCTTAATAAAAAAGGAGAATGCGTAGCTTTTCGCAGTTCTTTTCCTCTTTGACTTCACTTGAGAGCCTGAACCCTTTTCGTCCTTCTCAGGTTCTGCTTGCAGAGCTGCACTTTCGGTTTTGTCAGTATCCATCATCATCCTCTCTTTCGCTGCAAACTTTTCTAAAAGGAGAGGCACGTCCTGACGCTGACGTATCCCAAAACAAACGACAGCAATCAGAAATTTTGTCCCGCATTGATGAACGCACTTTTGAAAACAGAGTGTCGCCATTTTCCTGTCTGGTTATTATCAGCATACTTTATTTTGCCCTCCATTCATTATTATTGCAATGATTTTAAATCGTCAGATATCAAACTTAATAACATATAGTCTCCTTTATTATATCACGAAACGTCTGATTATGCAAGAGAAATTTTCTAAAATCGCACTGGGTTTTTTTTCAAGGTACGAAAAAGAGCCATCCTTAACAATTGAAAGATGGCTCTTAAGTATAGCAAAATCGTCTGTTTATCGCAATTCTTGATTGTTCGTAAGGTGTTCGGGTAGGTTCAACCAGTCATCAACGAAATCGCCCTGGATATCACATTGGACATTCCGTGTTGGCTGTGCATGGATGTGCATAAATATTTTCGGATCGACGGTAGAAGCAGCGTGATACTGTCTTATAACCGACAATCTCGTCCGATGCATCATTCTGAGCGTTCTATATTTCAGACTGAACGGCAGGTTGATAAATGCGGATAGTGATTGACAAATCAAAGAGCATGATATATAATATAGTAAACACATATGTTAGATATGTATTATAAGAAGGAGATATATCCATGTCAAGAAATTACGGAAATGAATATGGCTTTTCGACCAGAGCTGTCCACACAGGAAATGACGTTGACGCAGAGACAGGAGCTATCCGCCGCCCTATAACTATGGCGAACAGCTATGAGCTGCCCTATGACCCGAGCTCAATGAACTGGTCGAGCGCGGAGGGAAATCTATATACTCGCAATGGCGGTGCAAACCAGAAATATTTGCAGGAGAAACTCGCTTCACTGGAAGGCGGTGAGGATTGTGTTGTCCTTGCGAGCGGAGTTGCCGCACTTTCAGGGCTTTTCTTTGCACTGCTGCAAAGCGGAGACCATGTTATCTTTTCTAACGTGACATATATCGCGGTGTACAGGCTCCTCAACGAGCTGTTCAACAACAAATTCCGGGTCGAAACCACTATCGTTGACACCTCGGG
>CALEPT010000073.1 GCA_937910385.1 uncultured Ruminococcus sp.
GATCTACCAGCATCGATCACGCTGAGAACAGGAAGTGGCTTGCTCTTCCCTGTATATGTCCTTGACGCCATCAGATGATTGGCGGCATTGTATACGTCTCTTGATACAATCGGTTCATGATGGTCTCTGTATGTATATTGGTTCCGCTGATCGATGTTTTTCTTGGACTTATGATCTTTGAAGTTCGGGGTGTAGGTTTTTCTGGACAGCACATCGCCGCAGTACCGTTCATTTCGCATCAGCGTAATGACACCGCTTCCAGTCCAGCTCATGTTCAATGAACCGTCTTTGCGCCGCCCGCCTGTCGGGATCTGCAATTCTGTGAGAACACCCGCGATCTCCTCCGGCGTGCTGCCGCCCAGCAGCATCGCATACATCCACTCCACGACCTTTGCCTGCTGCGGATTAATGACCAGCATTTTCTTCTTGCCGCCGAAGCCGTCAGGCACCTCGACCTTATCGTATCCGAAAAGCGCAGGCGTGAGAAAGCGCCCTCTGCTGAACCGCCATTCCAGTGACAGCAGCATTGCTTCACTTTTCATGTGGCTCTCTTCCTCTGCGACCATCGCAAGAACGATCAAAATGATGCCGCTCGTCTGAACGCTCGTATCCAGCTTTTCCTGCTCAAAATAGACATTCACAGGCGGGTCAAGGCTTTTCAGCTCCTCGACATATTTGATGCAGTCCATCAGATTTCGTGCAAATCTCGACACCGATTTCGTGATCACCTTGTCGATCAATCCTGCGCGGCAGTCCTCTATGAGTTTCAAGAAGCCGGGCCTGTGTGCCGTATTGGTCCCGGAAAAACCGTTGTCCTACTGCAAGCCCAAATTGATACAATTGGAGAGAGGCGAAAACGCACGAAAATAGGGGCTTTTCCGAGTTTTGGTACTCAGAGCAGCCCCTATGGTTCATATTGATTTGTAACGAAATAAGAGTAAAATATGCAAAATGAACACCCCTAAGAGAAGTTTCTAAGGTATGACTATATAACCGCAAACATTTGTTCTGGCATACTATATTCATTAATGTACGACCGATTCACACCGTAATGTAGCTATCAAATCCATATCATTATTATACTAGAAGTGGGATACTTTGTCAAGTACCTATGAAAATCTCACGCACTCATTTTGTCCAATGCTGCTCTCTAACCCATGCGGCATCATTCTCAAAAATCAGCTCAAAGGGATCCAGTTCAAGTGTAGCGCGGATAATTAGACCGAGTCTCGTATTTACTTTCATGATGTTCCGCTGCCTATATTCAAAAAACTGATAATGTGCTACAGAAATACCCACTTCCAGAGCAACAGCCTCCTGCGTCATATTCAGCTCCTGCCGCCGATCCCTCAATATCATCGCTGCTCTCTTGCAATCATGGTTTATATCCTTCCGCTCCAACTCCTCCATAGAGACATCTCCTTTATATGTGATATCTCTATCATAAAATATTCAGAGCGAAATTGACAGGCGAACTAATGAACTACTTTCCAGCTGCCTGAATTCACAAGCAACTGTATGAAAAATTGAAGGGTAGGCAGTATGGAGGTTGCGGTTGATGAATTAATGCTATCTCTCACAAACGGCAGATGATGAACGGACTCCTTTAGCACCTCACTGCACACCTTCAAAAAATCCACTACCCACTGCTTCAGCCTACGAATTGTGCTATCATCTGCATCACAATCAATCTCTGCCATATCAGAATTATAGGTAGCCGCAACAGTTTCTGCGCAGTGATACTTGTGTGGAATCAGAAAATCAGGCAGTTCTCTATGGTAACGGCGGCAGGTATCACAGAAAAATACGCGCAGCGAAAGCTGTGTCCTTCCATCCGGCAAATGAACGTGCCGCCGACATCTTCCGTGTGACTGCATGAGCTTATTACATTCAGGGCATAGTGCTGGTTCTCTGCCTGTGATCTTCCAGATGCCGTTCAGAATCAGTTTCACAAAATTTGATGTAACTCTCATGGCACTGCCCCTGTGAATCTATGCTCTTTAGTCATTATACACAAAATACGGTATGGTGTCAACGTGATTTTTTCATTCCGCTCCACTCACAGTAGGTGGTATTATGGAGATTTTTGTGCTATAATGGTGATGGCGTTAGAGAATATACGCCGCAAAAATTGGTATGATGCGTTTATAAAACAAATTCGAGTTGAATTGTGCAGCGTAACACTTATGACCGCTTGGACTTTTTCTCATCCGCTACCAGCGATCTTATGTACTCGCTGACAGATTTGAAGCCCTTCTCTTTTGCCATTACCGTGAACTTTTCTCTTTCCTCCGCAGTCACTCTCACACGGAGCATGATGTCTTTGTTCACTCGCTCAGGATTCTTTTTGTTAGCCATTAAAATAAACCTCCTCATGAAATCCTTCTCTCCTGTGCGAAAGGTCTGCTGCCAAGCACGATCAAGGCAGCAGCAGCCTTTCAAACCTCTTTCTCATGTTTGAAATATCTTCTTGTCATTTTCCCCATCTTCTCATCAGCCCTTTTTGCCACGATCATAAACGACATGACAACTGTGAGAAATGTGACCGTCAAAACAATAATCAAAACTACTCTCATAGCTTATACCTATCAAACATACTGTTAGAAACTTCTATATCCGCTGCCTTGACCTTCTTCTGCAGCAGATCCCAGTTAGGCTTGCGGTCGGATAAATTATGCGCATCAGAGCCAAAGGCAAAGTGCGTATGCTCCGCCATTACTTTTTTGGCGAGCCTTTTCTCCTTCCAGTTTGCAAAAGCTTCATTGTTGATCTGCAAAATAGATTTACTCGACAGTATCGTTTCGATCTCATCTTTGCTGTAATAAGGCAGATAGCGGTGGACATGGGCAAGCATGACTTTCAGCTTATATTCAGCCGCTATATTGTAGATCTCCTCAGACATCCATTTTTCATAGGCTCTGTAAGGCAATTCCAGTAAAATGATGCGCGTGCCTGTGATGGCGAGCTTCTCGATTCCGGGCAGTTCAGAAATACCATGCTCAATGGCAACCTCTGCGCCGAGATGAAAATCAATACTGTCACTGAACCGGCTCATCAGTTCGTCATACGCTCTTGTACGCTTTTTCAGATAATCGTCAATGCTTTTCTCCCTGTGTGCATAAAAGTGCGGCGTAGCTACAATTCTTTCCACACCCTGCGCTTTCATCATCTCTACCATTTTCAGCGAGGTATCCACACTGTCCGAGCCGTCATCAATTCCAGGGAGGATGTGGCAGTGGTATTCTGTTAGCATTATTTATCACTCTCCGTTACTTCCGATTCATCATCTTCAGCATCACCAGTTTCTCCGGGCTTGTTTCCGTAGTACCCGTACCCATATCCATAACCGTACCCCTTCTTATAGTAATACTTGCTGCCGTATTTGTACTTGGAATAATAACCACCACGGCTTTTCACCTTGATACCATTCAGAATGAATCCGAGGAGATTCATCTGTGCAAATTCTATTTTCTTATTTGCAGCCGCCAGATCCTCGTCAGTGGTATCAGCATAACGCACGACCATGATGATACCGGAGATATTCTTTGCAAGCTCCATCGCATCGGTTACAACGTTGACAGGCGGCGTATCAATGATGATAACAGCGTATTTTTCATTCAGCTCATTCAGGATGGTTGTCATCTGCTCTGAACCCAGCAGTTCAGACGGGTTCGGAGGGATCGGACCTGCTGTCATGACATCGAGATTTTCCACAACGTTTTTCTGGATACAGTCCTCAAGACTGCTCATCTTGCTGACCGCCGAGGACAGTCCCTTCTTGTTTTTGATACCAAAAATCTTGTGCTGTACGGATTTACGCATATCCGCATCGATCAGCAGCACCTTACTTCCGCTTTGTGCCATCGCAATGGCGATATTGGCGGATGTGGTGGATTTACCTTCACCGGGATTTGCAGACGATACCGCAAAGATCTTCTTTTCAAATGTGGACAGGGAGAATGTCACGTTTGTGCGGATAGATTTATAGCTTTCAACGATAAAGAACGGTACTTCCTTATCTGTCAGCTTGGCGTGTTCATCCTCGTCTGATGATCTTTTCTTCTTACTGTCGCCAAACTGCTGGATCTCACCGATGATCGCTTTCTTATACTTGTTTGCCAAAGCGTCAGAGTCCTTGATCGTGTTATCAAAAAAGTCAATGAGGAAAATAATGAGTACGATCAGCATGAAACCGGCAGCACCGCCGATCATTGTGTTTTTTGGCGTATTCGGCGCAACAGGCGTGTTGTAAACCTTCGCTGTATCAATGGTATTGATAGATCCGACACCGACTGCGTCCTCCACATACTGCGGAGCAACCTTTGTCAAGTCATTACAGAGTGCGGCTGCGACCTCTGCGTTTTTTGTAGTTGCGGTTACTTTAACAGCGGAGGTGTCGGTAACGGAAGAAATTGCAAGACAGGTGCGGATAGATGCAGGTGTGATCTTACCAGTATCAGACAGCTTGAAATTCTGAGACAAAGTATTCTCATCAAACTGCTTTACAAGCTGCTCTCCCACAGCGTTCATGACAGCATCATCTTTCAGCACCTCCATGTAGGTATTCACAAGCTGCTTGGAGTTGCTGATATTGTTCACATTATCTGCGTGTTCAGAAATGCCGGTGTAGCTCTGCACATACATCGTGATATGCGAGGAGTATTGCAGCGGCAGTATAAATTTTGATACACAGAAGCCGCCGGCTGCACCAAGCACCGCAATTACGAGAATCAGCCAGATGTGATTCAGCATGAGTCGGATGATGTCCTTGATGGAGTAGCTTTCGTTCATGATTTTATTTTCCTTTCTGCTATTATGCAGCTCGTTGTTGTGATAGCTGTTGATAACGCTGATTGCTGTCACTGCTGCACTTCGTTAAATTGTTCGGTGAATTGCTCTCATGCAGATGTTAGTAAAACCATTACAAGCACCTGTATCAAAGTAATTCTTCCCTTATCTCCCACCCCATACCGTTGCGGATGTGTATTTCCACAGTGATATAGGGCAAGATAAAAAGGGTTTATAAAGGTAGGAGAATAGAGTATAAGATAAAGGCTTAGGTAGAGGTGTGCTATCACACCGGAATAAACTGCTTATTGAACTCCTCCGGAGTGACGAACGTCGGAACCATTTCATGCAGCGCCTGTATCGCCGCTTCATCATTGTTTTCAAGTGAAGCGTCTCTCAATTTTCGCAATTCACTTATAAATTCTTCCGGCTCGATCTCGATCTGCCTGCCGATGAAAATGAGCTTGTTTTTCGTCTTTTGCAGACCTTCCTCGTTCATGAGAAGTTCTTCCTTGATCTTCTCGCCGGGGCGCAAGCCTGTAAATTCGATCTTCACATCTTTGTACGGGACTTTACCGTACATACGGATCAGATTCTCTGCCAGCGTTACGATCTTGACAGGTTGTCCCATGTCAAGCACAAAGATCTCACCGCCGTTGGCGATAGCTGCCGCCTCCATAACTAAGCTGACCGCTTCGGGGATCGTCATGAAATAGCGGATGATATCCGGGTGTGTGACAGTGACAGGCTTGCCCTCCTCAATTTGCATTTTGAACCTCGGAATGACAGAGCCGTTTGAACCCAGTACATTGCCGAAACGGGTGGTCACAAATTCTGTGCGTCTCGGCTTTCCAACTTTAGCAGCGTTAACTTTACCACGAACTTCATTTACTCGCCGTTCAATATCGCTGCCATCCCCACGCATTCTCAGCTCATAATCGTTGTGAATAGATGCCTCATCAAGCTCTGCGGTTGATTGTTGCGATAAATACTGCACGATCATCTCACAGCAACGCTTCGATGCACCCATGACATTGGTCGGGTTCACCGCCTTGTCAGTGCTGATCATGACGAACTTCTCTACCTCATGGAACTGCGCAAGTGTCGCTGTGTTGAACGTACCCATGACATTATTCTTGATCGCTTCCATCGGGCTTTCTTCCATAAGGGGAACGTGCTTGTGCGCCGCCGCATGGAAAACGATCTGCGGCTTATAGATCGAGAAAAGCTGATTCATACGGTAATAATCACGCACCGATGCGATTCTGACTACAAGGTCAAGACTGTCACCGTACTCCATTTTCAGATCCTGCTGGATCTCATAGGCATAGTTCTCACAGATGTCCACAATGATGATCTGCTTTGGGTTATATTTGGCGATCTGCCGCACCAATTCTGATCCTATACTTCCGCCGCCGCCAGTGACCATGCAGACCTTATTATTGATGAAGGAGCGTATATCAGCGTTATCAAATCTTATCGGCTCACGGCCTAAGAGATCTTCTACTTTAATATCCCGCACCTGATTCAGCAAAGTCGTGTGGGCATCATCGAATAACAAATTTCCTAAGAACGGAATCACCTTGATAGGCAGATTTGTAGCAGTGCAGATATCTAAAATTCTTTTGCGTTCCTCTTCCAAACAGGAGGGGATACAGAACACGATCTGCTCGATAGATAATTCTTCCACAAATTTGGCAATATCGTTTGTTCCGCCTACTACTTGCACGTCATAAATGGATTTGCCGAGCTTGGAACTGTCATCGTCAATCAGACACACGGGATCGAACACAGCGGTCGATTTATCTTCTGAATACGGTGAGTTCTGTGCATTACGGATCTCACTCAGCAGCATCTTGCTGGCTTGTCCTGCTCCGATCAGCATGGTACGCTTGTATTTACTTTCGCTCCGTCCGGCATTTGTCAGGTCAAGAAACGTCTGCTTGAAGATGAACCTGAACGCGCTGATGCCGAGAATTGAGACGAGAGCATGAAGAGCCGCATATCGGTATGGCACATGACCGAGCATGATAAGAGTGAATACACAAGATACTAATATACCAACCACTACCCCGATTACGCAGGACAGGTAATCTTTTTTATTGAAATACCGCCACAATTTGTTATATGCGCCTGCCACAGCAAGCGATAAAAAGCACAGAACCATCGACATGACAATGCTGATGCCCAGATGTTTCGGCGGTATCGCTGCATGGAGCAATGACAGGGCATAATTTGATATGAGTGCTGATATTGCGATGATAAACGCATCCGCTATCGCTAAGGCTACCTTGCGGTATTTAAAGTTTTGGAGCTTATGTGAGCGCTGCTGCGAAACCGGCGGTCTACCAGATTTCGGCGCGTTCGTATGTTCCTGTTTCAAAGTAATTGCTTCACTTCCAGTCCGTTTTAAACGAATGTTTCTGCGTATGAGTTAAAGGGTGTTAAAGGGAGTGAGGGGCGTAAATCAATCCCTTCTGAAAATATCTCTTGTGTAGACCTTGTCGGCTACATCATCAAGACAGCTATCATAACGATTTGCGATAATTGCCGCCGACTGTGCTTTGAACTTATCAAGGTCATTCACAACCAGACTGCCGAAGAAAGTCTCGCCGTCCTTCAGTGTCGGCTCATATATGATCACAGTTGCGCCCTTCGCCTTGATGCGCTTCATGACACCCTGAATTGAGGACTGACGGAAATTGTCGGAATTAGATTTCATGGTGAGGCGGTAGACACCGATTACTATCTCACGTTCTTTTGATCTGTCAAAAGCATCTGAGCCTTGATAAGCCCCTGCCATTTCAAGCACACGGTCTGCAATGAAATCTTTTCTTGTGCGATTGCTCTGCACGATAGCAGTAATCATGTCCTGTGGCACATCAGCATAATTGGCGAGAAGCTGTTTGGTATCCTTCGGCAGACAATAACCGCCGTAGCCGAAAGATGGATTATTATAGTGAGTGCCGATACGGGGATCTAAGCACACACCGTTGATGATAGCCTGTGTATCTAATCCCTTCATCTCGGCATACGTGTCCAGCTCGTTAAAATAAGATACTCTGAGTGCAAGGTATGTATTTGCAAACAGCTTAACCGCCTCCGCTTCGGTGAAGCCCATGAATAAAGTAGTAATATCCGTTTTCTCAGCTCCGTTTTGCAACAGCTCTACAAAAGTGTGGGCAGCAGTTGTTAATCTTTCATCATTCAAATCAGTACCCACGATGATACGAGAAGGATACAGATTATCATAGAGTGCTTTGGATTCGCGCAGAAACTCAGGACTGAAAATGATATTCTTACTGCCTGTCTTGGCTCTTACAGACTCTGTATATCCAACCGGAATAGTGGATTTGATAACCATGATAGCATTAGGATTATATTTCATTACAAGCTCAATCACAGCTTCAACAGCACTTGTATCAAAGAAGTTCTTCTTGCTGTCATAGTTGGTCGGTGCTGCGATAATGACGAAATCAGCATCCTTATAGGCAGATTCCGCATCAAGAGTGGCTGTCAGATCGAGCTCTTTCTCTGCAAGATACTTCTCAATGTAATCATCCTGAATCGGCGATTTCTTGTTGTTTATCAGGTCAACCTTTTCGGGTATGATATCAACGGCTGTTACTGTATTTTGCTGTGCGAGTAGGACAGCTAATGAAAGTCCCACATATCCTGTTCCTGCTACTGCTATCTTCATTTTGTATCTCCTCCATAGTATTCTTTATACCACTCGGCAAATTTTCTGAGTCCTTCTCTTATTCCGATAGTAGGTCTGAAACCATAATCCTCTTCAAGACCCTTGCTGTCGGCATAAGTAACAGGAACATCACCGGGCTGCATCGGCGCAAGCTCTCTATGTGCTTCAAAGTCATTGTCCTTCGGAAGCACTCCGGCTCTAACCAATTCTTCCTGCAAAGTGCT
>CALEPT010000074.1 GCA_937910385.1 uncultured Ruminococcus sp.
ATTGTTCTCTTTTTTGTTGCCCTTAAATTTGACCGACCTTACGGATTCAGGGAATTAGTAAGCAGCGGCGAGATACAGAGCTTCAAAGTTGGAAAGAATATAAGGATACCGAAGATAAAAGTTATTGAATACATACTCGGAGCAAGGAGGTGCTGCCTATGAAAAATGTGACGGGAAGTCTGCAAACCAAGCGCGGCAAGTACTATGCTGTGCTGAATTTATACGACCACACAGGTAAACGAAAACAGAAATGGGTATCCACGGGATATGAGATCAGAGGTAATAAGAAAGCTGCGAAAGCCTTCCTTGACGAGCTGCTTGTAGCTTACAACAAGAAACAGCAGGCGGCACTGAAAGTTATCTCAAAGATGAAACACCCCGAGCAGTTTATAAAGGAGCAGAGCCGAATAATGGCTTTGCCCCTGTTTTTATACATCGAAGAATGGATCGACCACTCGTCCGCGAAGCTCCAGCCGACTACTATTGATGGTTACAGACAGCTCTGTGGCGGAAGGATACGGACGTTCTTCGAGAGTCGCGGAACTACCGTTTATGATCTCACAGGAGAGGATCTGAACGAGTTCTATGCTTACCTTGCAAGGCAGGGACTGAAAGGTGCTTCTCAGCAGAGGTATCACGGACTGATACATTCCGCATACAGCTTTCTTATGAAGCACCAGTACATTGACAGCAATCCCTGTGATTTCGCCGACCGTCCAAAGGCTGATAAGTACCGCGGAGCGTACTATAATCAGTCGGATCTGACGGAATTGTTCCGTGCTGCGAAAGAGAGCGAGATATACATTCCCGTGCTTCTTGCGGCATATTACGGACTTCGCCGCAGCGAGGTCCTTGGTATCAAGTGGAGCAATATCGACTTTGGGAACGGCACTATCCGTATTGCTCACAAGGTCGTGGAGCAGAAGGTAGACGGCAAATACCAGACAGTCGGTCACGACAAAATGAAAACGGAGTCCAGCAACAGGATACTTCCGCTGATGAAGGAAGTGGCAATGGCACTGCGGAGGCTGAAGCTCCACCAGGACGAGCAGCGCCGTTTATGCGGAAATTCCTACGTTCACGAATACGATGACTATGTCTGCGTGAATGAGATTGGTCAGCTTCTCAGACCAAACTATGTCACGGCAAAATTCAGTGAGCTGCTGAAAGAAAACGGCTTGAAGCACATACGCTATCATGACCTCCGCCATAGCTGTGCCAGCCTGCTTCTTGCAAACGGAGTGCCGATGAAAGAGATACAGGAGTGGCTGGGACACTCGAACTATCGCACAACAGCCGACGTTTATTCTCATCTTGATTTCAGCAGCAAGGAGCATTCTGCGGAGATAATCTCCCATGTACTGGCGGTGTGAGGTTGACATAATCAGTGTGGTGATGTATAATCTAAGTAAGAAAAATCGGAATTTAGGAGTGCTCTATGATTGAAATTCGATATTCAAAGTCTGAAGCAGGACTTGATAATATTTTTGATTTGTTCCATATAAGCGACTATATTCCTATGCCATTGACGGAACAACGAAACGAGGGAACTGAGCTGAAATTCTATTTGTCATTGTTCCAAAGGTTTAATATGTTGGATACCCCCGAAACTGGTGTTACATTAATGTGGAATACCTATTTCAATTGTCGATTCAATGATTATGCTTTCAAAATGATATATGATAATGACTATGATATAGTAAGTTTTGCTGTTGATAAAAAGTGTATTGAACAAAGACGTCTTATAGCAGAATCAATTAAATCTTTAGTTGAAAAAGAAGGGCTAAATACGAAGGTTGATCCTCGATATGGAATTATAGACTTAAATCCCTTTTAATACTGAAAGCCGGAAAGCTAACCACTTTCCGGTTTATTTTTTGCTCCCGCAAATGTGTCTGAAATCTTAATTCTGAGTCCGAATATTGCTTTTCGGGACAGGTTGTGGTATACTGTAGTCGCTGAAGCGGATTTCCGAAACAGGAGGTAAAAATGAAAGAAGTAACAGGAAATCTGCAAGTAAAAAACGGCAAGTACTATGTGCTTGTGAATCTGTACGACCGCAGCGGCAAGCGTTCCATAAAGTGGGTCGCACTGGGACTGGACGCAAGAGGCAACAAGAAAGCTGCCAAAGCCCGTATGGCGGAGGTGTTGGAGGAGTACAACCGCAGTCAGAGGAAGCTGCTGAGGACTATCAGCAAGAAGAAAGCTCCCGAGAAGTTCATTCAGCAGCGAGAGCAGGTGCAGTATCAGACGCTGACGGAGTTCCTCACTGACTGGATAAACCTGTCGTCAGGCAGGCTTCAGCCGTCCACGATAGACGGCTATATGAAAATGGTGAACGGCAGGATAACCGAGTTCTTCGGGAACAGCGGTATAACGATAGGTGACCTTGCCGGCGAGGACCTTAACGACTTCTATGCCTATCTTGAAGACTCCGGCTTGTCGGGAGCGTCAGCTTTGCGCTATCACGGACTTATCCATGCGGCATTCAGCTATGCGGTGAAAAAGGAGCTCCTCGACGATAATCCCTGCGACCACGCAGACCACCCGAAGAGGGAGCGCTACCGAGCCTCATTTTACAGCGAGGACGAGCTGAGAGACCTGCTTATTGCGGCGAGGGAGAGTCCCATATACATTCCTATAATGCTTGCGGCTTACTACGGACTCAGGCGCAGCGAGGCTCTCGGGCTGAAATGGAGCAACATTGACTTCCAGTCCAAGACCATTTCCATATCACACAAGGTCATTGAGGCTAATGTGGACGGCAAATATCAGGCAAAGGGCTTCGACAGAATGAAGAACCAGTCCAGCAACAGGACACTTCCGCTCATTGAGGACGTCGAAAATGAACTGCTTTCCCACAGACAGCAGCAGTCTATGAATGCGGCAGTTCTTCGAGGTGCATACTGCCATGACTGCGATGATTACGTCTGCACTGATGCCACAGGTCATCTTATGCGTCCGAACTTCATATCAGTGCAGTTCGGAAAGCTGCTCAAGGACAACGGATTCCGCCACATACGTTACCACGACCTGCGTCACACCTGTGCAAGCCTGCTCTTGAAGAACGGTATACCCATGAAGGCGATACAGGAGTGGCTGGGACACTCAACATTCGAGGTAACAGCCAACATTTATGCTCATCTGGACTACTCCAGCAAGGAGAGCTCGGCGGCAAAAATGGCACAGCTGCTTGCAATTAACGAATAAAATAAGTCCTGCACAGAACTTTTGACAGTTCCGCACAGGACGCACAAAATATCCAAGTGTTAGAAAAGTGTTAGAAATGAACAGCCGTTCATAAATGGCAAATGCCGTAAACGGCGAGTTTACGGCATTTTTTGGCAGGGGCAGAAGGACTTGAACCCTCGGCACGCGGTTTTGGAGACCGCTGCTCTACCAACTGAGCTATACCCCTATAAAACAGTAACCAATGCAAACTTAATCACAACACAATAATTATACCACAGGACAAGTGAAATGTCAATATCTCATATAAATATTTATTTTTTAACTTTAATTAAAGAGCAGTTTTATAGATTTAAAGTGGTATGCATATCACTATTGACCTCACTCTGCACTCAATTCTATGATTAATCAGAATATGCAAAATTAATCTATGGCTGCTGTTCCTGCGATCATATAAATATAGCAATAAGGGTATAGAATAAAGTCAGCGAATAAAAGATTTTTTTGCAAGATATACTCCGTAGGAGCTTCCGCTATTTTCATACTCTGCAAAGGCGTAGGCTCCCATATCCCTAAGGAAAGTCGATGAAGGAGCGAAATCATGAGGGAACACGATATAATAGCACGCTGCTCCGCGAGTTCAAAAACGGTAGGCATAGCCCCCACAAAAATTATATCTCCGCAGATTTCGGGAGTAAATCACTTGAAATCTGCGGAGTATTGTGATATAACAAGTATAGAATAAGGCAATACGCCTGACTGCTTGAAAAGGCGGTCGCTATGGAAGTGCCTGCCATCGCAACATCGGTTGATGTGGAAGTGGCTATTGCATCAGCCATTTATCTCAATATCGGAGGGAGTGCGTTCAACAGGGAATGGCAAGAGGTTTGTCCCATCGGGACGGAGGGGTGTGGGCTTTACCAACTGGACTTCACTGTTCAATGAATCATCGCCTTTCTTTGGTATTTTATAAAGCACTTAATAATTGTGGCGGTCAGCAGAAAACAAAACTGTATGCCGAGGTGCATGATGATTATGTGCTTGTTGGGAAGTTCGACCAGCAACGTAAAGTTTTTACGAAACAAATGCAGGATAGGGCGTAAATGACTGTCTGCTCAGAGAATGTCACGCCTTGATCGCAAAAGAATAATGGTGATGAAAATACAAAGATGATATAATAGAGTAATTTACGATGTTATAATTTTATAAATTTACTTATTAATGTCTGCTCAACAACTAAAAATTGGCTTAATATAGCTTTTAAAGCCAATTTTTAGTTGTCAAAGTGCAAGAAAAACTATCAATATCTTTGTTTTTTCTTGCACTTTGTTTTGCCCTTTAGGGCAAAATGAGCTTGACATCAAGAAATGTGACGCGCAAATTCCCTATATTATAAAGAATTTGCGCTCCCCGAACGAAGTTCGGGGCAATAACCGCCTTACGGCGGTTATTGAGGACACATTTATTATAAGAGGATGATTTTATGTGGAATGATTTATGTAAACAGTGGCAAATGGAATTTGCGGAGGCATGGAGCGCCTTTTGTGAGGGGAATATACCGATAGGTGCGGCTCTCTTTGATGAAAATGACGAATTAGTTCTGAAAGATCATAATCGTGCAAATCTGCCCGAAACAGTCAATCGCCGCATTGCGCATGCGGAAGCAAACCTTTTGAGGCGGCTTGATATGTCAAGATTTGATCCAAAGAAACTGACGCTATATACAACTATGGAGCCTTGTGCAATGTGCATTGGAACTGCATCTGTGTCGAATATCAGGCATTTACGTTCAGCAGCACATGATCCTCATTGCGGAATGTTACATCTCATTGATACCGAACCATATTACATTGACAAGGCTCTTGACTATGTACTTGAAAGCGGTGATCTTGAACTTGTTCAGCTAACTGTACAGAGTTACTATGAACTCAGATGTATAGAATTCGGCTCAAGCAGCTATATGCTCGATTCTTTTCAAAGACAATGTCCTGAAGCCGCTGAGATCTCCAAAAAGCTCTACAAAAACAAGCTTCTTGATAGCTTCGCAAAAACCGGTACGGATTTTGGAGAAGTTTTTGATCTTATTATTTCTATGAAAAAAACAGTAAATCACAAGCATCGAATCAGGAATTTTGGTGTACGTGAATAAGGTCGTCCTGATGTATGAGTATATGGTTTAAGTCTTATCATACAAATCACAAGGTGAAGACCATTATTTTATGCGGATCGCAGAATAGTGTTGTGGCAAAAATGCATATGTTTACGGATCTGTTTTGTCAGAGCCTTAAAGATACAGCTTCGACAGTTTCTTCCGGGGCGTTTATGAGATATACCCATTTAATAGATAGTTTTTTATACTCTGCGCTATTGCAAAATATCTATCAAGATATTTTGCAATCTGCCGCCAATGACGGCAGACGGCGCTTGCACCGTGAGCGCTCTGCTTATACTGCCTCTTCAAAGCCGCTCAGCGGCTTTGTGGCTGCTTTGCAGCCTGCAAATGTACAATGCACATTTTGCAATAGAGGCAAGTATATAAACAAAAACGCATCTCAGCAGCTGAGATGCGTTTTTGCTGCACGAACATCGTGCTGGTTGGGGCAGCGGGATTTGAACCCACGCAGTGACAGAGTCAAAGTCTGTTGCCTTACCGCTTGGCTATGCCCCAGATTCACTTTAATATTATATCAAAAAACACACTGTAAATCAATAGCATACAGACTTTATTTTTTGTTTTAATTTTCTTTTTTTGAGATCAATACCAATAATATTACTAAACTGCTGTATTTGTTGTTTGTTGCATCTGTGAGTACAAGAAGTTATAGCGTAAATAATAGCATAATGGAAACAGCGTTTAGGATAATATTGCTCTGAGATTTCAACGATTTTGCTAAAAAAGGAGTTGCTTCATAAGGCTAAATAAAGGGGCTGCGTAAAGTTAGCACAATAGTACTATACTTTTAGCTCAAAAGTATATTGACATCTTAAATAATATTGTGTATAATTTATTAAGTAATAATTATCATTATATTAAGGGAGATGGTTTATATGAGATTCAAACACATAAAAGCTGCACTTACTGCGGCAATCTGTTCGGCTGCATTTATACCGGCAGTTCCGTCAGAGGTTCAGCTAACGACAGCTTATGCTTCTGAAGCAGTTGTCATTGATACAACTGCACAATACCAGACTATCAGCGGATTTGGCGGTATAAACCTGCCCGAGTGGGTGGCTCAGGGTGATATGACCTCCGCACAGGTACAGAAGGCTTTCGGAAACGGTGAGGACGAGCTCGGCCTAACGATACTGCGTATCTATTGCAGCGACGATTCAAGCGCATGGAGCAGGGCTGTGCCAACAGCTCTCGGCGCACAGAAGCTCGGTGCGACTGTTTTTGCTACTCCGTGGAATCCTCCTGCAAGTATGCGTATAAACGGTGACGGAACTCTCACGGGCGGAAAGTACCAGCTCGATATGTCAAAGCAGGCGGAGTATGCTGCACATCTCAACAGCTTTGTGAAGTACATGGAGGGCCATGGAGTTGATCTGTACTCAATTTCGGTGCAGAATGAGCCGGACTATGCGGAGGACTGGACATACTGGAGCACCTCCGATCTGGTGAGCTTTATTGCAAACTACGGCAGCAAGGTCACGGAGGGAACAAATGCAAAGCTTATGTCTCCAGAGAGCTTTCAGTATAAAAAGGACATTTATAATTCTATCCTGAGTAACAGCACGGCGTTTGCAAATATCGGCGTATTCGGCACTCATTTCTACGGTACTACCCGTTCCAACATGGACTTTCCCGCGCTTGAAAACTGCGGCAAGGAAATATGGATGACGGAGGTGTACGTGCCGAATTCGAGCTCTGATGCTGATACTTATCCCGAAGCTCTTGATGTATCCGAGAATATCCACAACGGTCTCGTGGTGGGAAATCTCAATGCCTATGTGTGGTGGTATATCCGCCGAAGCTACGGTCTTTTAAAGGAAAACGGAAGCATAAGCAAACGCGGTTACTGTATGGCGCAGTACAGCAAATTCGTGCGCCCGGGAGATGTGCGTATAGACGCTACCGAACAGCCTGCGAGTAATGTCTATGTTTCGGCATTCAAGAACGACAGCGGACAGGTGACGGTAGTTGCGGTGAACAAGAGCAGTGATACCTATGCTCAGAATTTCACACTTGGCAGCGGCGAGGAAATAACCAACGTTGACCGCTACCGCACATCAGCAGCGGAGAATCTTGCCCTCACACAAAATCTTGAATACAGCGGGAGCAGCTTCTGGGCACAGCTTCCGGCTGAGAGCGTTTCTACCTTTGTCATCGACATCGAGGGAGAGGGAAAGGATCCGTCTCAAATAACCGATGAGGACGGATATTTCTTCCATGATACATTTGAGGAAACTACCGACAGCTGGAACGGCAGGGGCGCGGCAAGCGTTGCAGCTGACAGCACCGTATCATACAAAGACAGCAGATCTCTTGCAGTAACCGGCAGAACAGCCTCGTGGAACGGCGCATACAAGTCGCTCAATTCCAGGACCTTTGTTCCCGGAAATGAGTACAGCTTCAGCGTAAATGCGATGTACAGCGGTTCAAGCGCTTCCGAGGAGTTCAAGCTTACCTTGCAGTATACAGGTTCAGACGGCGAGCCTCATTACGCGAATATCGCGACTGCTTCCGTTTCGGCGGGACAGTGGGTGCAGCTTGCGAACACTAATTATCAGATACCTGCGGGCGCAAGCGATATTCTGATATACGTTGAAACCTCTGACAGCACCATTGACTTCTACATTGACGAGGCTGTAGGAGCTCCGGCAGGAACGATCATAAGCGGAGCTGAGCCTGTGACTTTGATTCCGGGAGATATCAACTTCGACGGCAGGATAAACTCCTTCGATATGGTGTTCATGAGAAGGGGACTGACAGGCAGCTTCAGCAGCACTCTTGCCTCAAAGGCGGCAGATGTTGACGAAAGCGGAGATGTTACGGTTGCCGATGCAGTACAGCTTCAAGGCTTTATACTCGGCAGTATAAAGGAATTCACCATAGCGGAAAAGCAAACAACTAAATGGGACGATTACGTTGAGGCAGCTTCTGCGGATTACCTGAAATTCTACTCGGATTCGATATACAGCATGGGCAATACCAAAAGATTGCGCGAAAAGCTCACGGCAGCAGAAAGCGGTTCGGCGCTCAAGGTAGCATATCTCGGTGGCTCAATAACGGAAATGGCGAAGTATACAACTCCGCTGAGCAGCTATATCAAGTCGGAATTTGCTTCAAATTCAACGTTCATCAATGCAGGAATGTCGGGTACATCTTCTGTTGTTGGACTCCTGCGTGCACAGAGAGATATCCTTGATGCACAGCCAGATGTCATATTCCTTGAATTTTCTGTCAATGACCACTCCGAGGAAATCTACAAAAAGAGTTTCGAGAGCCTTGTCAAGAGATGCCTTTCTCAGGAGAACGAGCCTGCGGTCATAATTCTCATAAACCGCTCCAAGGGCGGATATTCCTCGCAGACTCAGATGGCGGCGATAGGCAAGAACTATGATGTTCCGATAATCAGTATGGATAACGCGCTTACAAACGCCTTCCAAAGCGGATTCCTCACTACAGACGATTACTATTCCGATGAGTATCATCCCCATGATGCAGGCGGACAGCTCATCTCAGACTGCATAGGATATTATCTCAGGCAGGCGATGAGGAGTGAAAACGCTTCCTCGTCATACACTATTCCTTCGGCTGTGGTCTACGGAACGGAATACCAGACGGCGACTATAGTTCCCATAAGCGAGCTCACGAATTTCAGTGCAGGCTCATTTACGTCGGATAGCTCAAACAGTCGCTTTGCTTATGGCTATACCTTCCAGAAGAACAGCGCGAACACTCCCATGACGTTCTCGACTGAGGGCAAAGGTATATTCATTGTGTTCAAGTCTAACCAGAATTCCTCGCTCGGTAATCTGAGCGTTACCGTAAACGGGAATACCTCCTCCATAAGCGGCAACAGAAACTACGCTTGGGGCGGAGCAGATGCTGATATTGCCTATATTCAGGATACTTCCGGAACTCTGAACGTCTCGATAAATATGGAGAGTGCTTCGACTGACTTCACTATCTGGGGCATTGGTGTGATAAAATAACATAAAACGAGCGGTTCGGATTTCCCGAACCGCTTTTGTATTAGTATGCCAGTACTGTGTCAATGATGCCTTTGTAAAGAGCTCCGGAGTCGCTTGCAAAATTGAAACCGTGATCTTTTGGATTTTGTATCTGCATAACGATGATGTAAGAGCCATTTTCCTTATAGGTACTGTAATCCGGATAAACGGGGGATGAGGCGCTCTGATCGTTCACGTTTCTGAGACAGCCGGTTATGTAAAGGTAATCTCCGGCACCTGTCTCGGCGGTACCCGTTTTGGTGTAGAGCTCGTAATTATCCGGAACATAGACGCCGATGTGTGCGGTAACTCCGCTCATTCCGTCAAGAAGATCCTGTCGGTATTCAGTAGGGATCGACCCCAGCACCTCATATGGAATGCTTCCGTCAGCGACAGTTGTGTACGGGTCATTTGTATCGACGATCCTTTTCACAATAAATGGTTTTACCATATCACCGAAAACCGCTTCACGCCCGAGAGCTGCGAGGTAAATGGGGCAAGTCAGGACATACGCCTGACCGAACGCGCTCCTGCGAAGGTCGTCTGCACAATATATCTCGATATTATTCTCGATAGTTCCGAAATCGCAGTATATTGCGTCGCAAAAGTGGAAAATGCTGTTCAGGTCGTCAAGCACAGCCTCCGTGCCTATTTGGTCAAACGCCTTTGCGAAGAAGATGTTGCTGGAATTCACAAATGCAGAATAAAGCGATCTTTCGGGGACAGGATAATAATTTGTATCGTGATCCCAGTTTACGATAGTAGCACCGCTGTCCGTCCACTCGCCGTCGTCGTAGAGTGACGTTATGCCGTGTTTATCTGCGATGACCTCAGACATTATCTTGAAGCATGAGCCGGGAGATGCGTTCTGGAACGCCCTGTTTGTCATAGCTCCCCACGGCAGATAATCGGCATAGCTTGGGTCGGCCTGATACTCCTCGGGAAGATAGGAGGGGCAGGAGACTTCGGCAAGGATAGAGCCGTCAGTCCTCATCACGACTACCGAACCGATTATGTTCATGTTCTGCATATAATTGCATATTGCCGACTGAACATTTGCGTCTATCGTTAATTCAACGGATTGCCCGACGTTATCGTTCTCGCTTGCAGGCGTGGGATTTTTCACGGTGAGAACATCTTCAAGGGAGGAGTCGAGTCCTGACGAGGCAGCGCTGATTATATTCCCGACCGAATACTGATAGTCGCTGTTGTAGTACCTCAGCTCCCGGCCGCCGTCCGAGAGCTCGCTGTAGGTCAGAAGAGTTTTGTTTGCGTCATAGATATTTCCCCTGAGCACCTGAGCGGTCGTTGTGGTGGTCGTTGTAGTTGTTTCGACAGTCGTAGTTGTGACAGTTTCTGTAGTGACCTCCTCGGTGGTATCCTCCTCAACGGATACTGCTGTTGTGGCTGTCGGGGGATCGCCTATATAGAACTGTCCTACGTCTGACGAGCACGCGGAAACCGCCGATATCAGCGAAGCGGCGGTCAGGAGCGCCGCAGCTCTTTTTGCATTTTTCATAATGTTATCATCGACCTTTATGTCATTATGTTAGTGTGAGCTTATATTTATTATTATACATTTTTTTACAGACTTCGTCAACAGAGTTTTCAAACTGTAACTGAATTGAAAGAAAAAGGACGAGTAAGGGGAGCCCCCTTTGGCGGAATCGTGGCATAAAATTACCGAGCCCATAATTTCAGGCTCGGTAAAAACCACTTTTCCGTTAAAGGAAGCTTACTGATCCTCGTCCTTTTTAGTGTTGAACATTATATGGTGAAAATGGGCAAGCAGAACTCGCTCCTACAAAATATATCATGCCAGCACGATATTGGCAATGCCGTCGTAGTACCGTGAGGACTGGCTTGCGAATTCGAGCCCGTGCTCCTCGGGGTTCTGTATCTGCATAACGATGATGTACGAGCCGGTTGCCTTATAATTGCTGTAGTCGTCGTACACGGCAGAGCCGGTGTCACCGTCCTTCTTGATGCAGCCTGTAATATATAGAAAGTCCCCGACCCACGTCTCGGCAGTACCCGTCTTTGCAATAAACGAGTAGCCCGAAGGCACAGAAACACTGAGCCCCGAAGCGACTCCCGCCATGCCGTCAAGAAGATTCTGTCTGTACTCCTGCGGTATCGAGGCAATGACCTCGCCGCGCGCAGTGCCCTCTGCAATGACTGTGTTCGGGTCATTCGTATCGACAAAGCTCTGGATAACGAACGGTTTCACCATGTCGCCGAACGCTGCCTCACGCCCGAGCATAGCAAGGAAAATGGGGCAGGTCAGTACATAGGACTGACCGAATGCAGAGCGTCGCAGGTCGTCGTCGCAATATATCTCAATATTGTTTTCTATTGAGCCGAAATCGCAGTAGATGTCGTCATCGAGCCCGAAGTGGAAGATAGAGCTCAGATCGCTGAGAACATCGTCCGCGCCTATCTGGTCGAATGCTTTTGCGAAGAAGATGTTGCTGGAATTTACGAACGCAGAATTCAGGGATCTTTCCATGGGGTAGGAGTTATTTTTCTCATAGTCCCAGTTGACGATAGGGAAGACACCGTATTCCCATTTCCCCTCATCGTATATTGAGGTAACGCCGTGCTTGTCCGCGATGACCTCAGACATGATCTTGAAGCATGACCCGGGTTCATAGTTCTGGAAAGCCTTGTTGCCGTAGGTTCCCCACGCGAGGTCCTCGTTATGGTCTGTATCCGCATATTGATCGGGATCGTAGGAGGGATAGGATACCTCGGACATGATAGAGCCGTCCGTCCTCATGACAACGACTGAGCCAACGAGATTGTTTTCCTGCATATACTGATATATGGAGCTCTGCACGCCTGCGTCGAGTGTGAGGCGTATGGACTGTCCCACAGTTCCGTAGTCGGAAGAGGGATTCGTCTTTTTAAGCTGCTCGTCAAATGTCAGATCGAAGCCCTCCGACATTTCGTTTATGATATTTGCGAAGGGGATCTTGTACTCATCGGGCTGCACTCTGAGCCCGTCCTGGCTGTACATAAGAAGCTGCCCGTCGGTGGAGAAAAGGCTGCCCTTCAGCTCACACACGTCAGCGAGCTCCGCCTGTGATACCGTTGTCAGCTCCGCGGATTGTGACTGCTCCCCGGTTGTCGCCTCGGAGGAAGCCTCTGAGACCGTAGTCTGCACAGGGGCAGTACTGTTTGCTTTTCCGACCTGAGAGGACGAGCATGAGGGAAACTGAGTTATCATAGCAAAAGCAGCAGAGGCTGCAATGATTTTTGAGCTTTTAGCTGTCATATACCGATTTCCTTTACTTGTTTTTTCCAAAGAGCGAAAAGCCTTTTTTTTCATAGGGTTCGGACTGCGCGCTGATGAATGTGTAGCCCGCCTCCTCTACGGTATTTTTCAGGGATTCTGCGTCGAGTGCGTTCTCGGAGATGATAACGCTTTCCTTATTCTCATGTGAGGAGGTAACGCTTTTGGTCTTGAAGCTTTTCTCGAAAGCCTCGCTCATGTGAGCTTCGCAGTGACTGCACATCATGCCGTCTATTTTTACAGTAGTCTTGAACATATTTAAGCACTCCTTTATGTGTTTATACTCCGCGCTATTGCAAAATATCCATTAAGATATTTTGCAATCCGCCGTCTG
>CALEPT010000075.1 GCA_937910385.1 uncultured Ruminococcus sp.
ATGAGCTTTCCGAGCAGTATGGCGGCTTCACAAAGGACGATATCCTCGACAACGTGGCGGCTGCGTGCGAGTACAAGGGCGGATTATACTGCATTCCCAGTCTTATAATGATAGACGCACGTTTCGCGGACAGGAACGTCATCGGCATGGAGCATCAGAACTGGACGCTCGATGAATTCTTTGAAATTGCCGAAAATATGCCCGAGGGTATGTACCTCGGCGACCAGTGGAGCTTCGACGACCGCGAGGAGGTATTTCAGTTCCTCGTTTCGCAGAATCTCACGCAATGGGTGGATTTCGAGCGCGCGGCGTGCAGCTTTGATTCGGATAAATTCGTTCATACGCTTGAATTCTGCCGCGGCGTGAATATCCTGCCCGACTATATGGACAAAGTAGACGCAGGACTTTCCGACGAGGACAGGCGGCTTGACGAAGCGGAAAATATCTACAGGCTTCGCAAAGGCGAGTCACTTCTTGGCTTTGTAAATGCCGGTGATATAGGCGAGTTCAGAAGTCAGGCAGCACATTATATGTACGAGCTTGATGAGGTGACTCTGCTCGGTGCTCCTTCCGACGACGGAGGCGGAATGATACGTTTCGGCAACGGTATATATTCCGTATTCGGCTGCGGCAACTGTCCCGAGGGAGGCTGGGACTTCCTCAATTATCTTATCAGCTACGACAAGCAGACTGAGTTCGAGTATGGCTTCTACTCACGAAAGGACTCGTTCAAGCATAATGCGCGTTACAGAATGGAACAGGCGAGCAAGTCAGCTGAAGAATACGGACTGACAAGCGCAGGCTTCAATAACTACGAGATCGAATACGATCCCACCATAACCGAGGAGCAGTATCAGGAGTTCTGCGGCTATCTCGCGACCTGCACCCACATCTACGGCGGCTACTCGGATATAGAGTCCATACTCATGGAGGAATACGACAAATTCATCGGCGGCGAGATGACTGCGCAGCAGTGTGCCGATCTCATACAAGACAGGGTCTCGATATATCTGAGCGAGACCTCCTGACGCGACAGCTTCTATCCATAACATACTTCTCCTGTGACCTGTTTTGTTGTGCTGTCCGGATCAGACAGTGCAAACGGGCGCAAAAGGAAAACTCCGCCGACCCTGTTGGGCCGACGGAGCTTTTCCTATCTGAAAAGGTGTGTGTTATGGCACCGGCGGTGTGCTGCTCCGACGGTGCGCCTTTACGCCGGGAGGTATGGTCGGCGTTGAAGCGGTTAGGAAAATAAAAAGGAATTATAGGAGTTTATTATTCAGCTTTTATCCTTGCTGTGATTATATTATACCCTTTCGGGGCAGAATATGCAATAACAGGGTGATTTCGGTTTTAATACAGTTTGGCAGTAATTTGCTTACGAAATGTTTTATTTCAGTTACACATTTATGACAGTGCGCAGCCCGCGCTGCCGAGCCGACACAGTTCGAGGAATAAATTTCTTTGTTGCAAAACAGGATTTTCTGCATAAAATAATGTAAGCAGCAATATGATATGCGCCGTCCGGAAGTGGCTAAAAGTCCCGTGAATAGCTTTCAGACAAAGGCGTACCGCTCTCGGGCGGAGGGATTCCCTTATCGGACGGCTGTTTTCATATAGAAAATGCTCCTGCGGATAATACCGCAGGAGCAGATATTTTTTATTCTCAGGACTCGGGGAGCTCAGGTATAAGCTTTATTGTGAACTTCTGGATAGAACCGGCGTCCTGAGCTGTGATGCCGGAACCGTTATCGTAAACGTCACCGTTGATCTTACCCTGCTCTGTGATGTGATTGGGATCAGAACCGTTTATACCGAACTTGTCAGGGCTTGCGAGCGACTGGAGAATGAGAACTGCGTCAGACATATCTACCTTGCCGTCTACATTAGCATCGCCCCAGAGGGTAACTTCGAGATTTGGAGATGTAGTAGTGGTGGTAGTAGTTGTTGTCGTTGTAGTAGTTGTAGTGGTTGTAGTGGTGGTAGTAGTTGTCGTAGTAGTTGTAGTGGTAGTTTCAGGTATATCGTAATAGACCTCGATATTATCAACTGTTATAGTGCCGACCTCGCCGTAATAATAGCCGAGGTAAACCTTTCCCTCGGGGTTGATGAGGTTGGATTCGGCGTCCGTTCCCGCTGCCTTGTCGGGTATTATCCACATTATCTCTGCGGAGCTGCCGGGCTCAAGAACGACGAAATCGGTATCTTCCTGATACCAGTAGCCGTTAGCCTTATCTGTAGTGCCTGTACCGGTGTTGTAAACGAGCTTCTTGCCGATATCGCCCGAAGCCGATACGTCAAAGCGGATAGCATAAACGTCCATATCCTCTTCTATTCCGAGGTCTGCATAATCTATTTCGAGACTGTTCTTTGTCTCGTCTGTGCAGTCGATAGTAACGTTGCTCAGCGCTGTCTTGATAGAGCTTGTGTAGGGGACTGTCTTTTCGATAGTATAAGTGAGAACAGCGCTTGTAAGAGTTACAGAATCGCCCATTTCGAGAGGTGTATATTCTTCGGCAGCTTCTGTGCCGTACCAGAACTGGAACGAGATGCCGTCGGTTGTTGAATCACCCTGGCAAGCCTGAACGCTTGCGGGCATTTCCCAGTAAGCCTCAATGTATGTTCCTGCGCCTTCGATAGTGTAACCTGTGCCGATATCATCGATGAGGAACTCTACACCCTGCTCTTCGTATTCAGCGATGTCGTCCTCGCCCATGTCGTTGTACCAATATCCTGCGGATTCCTTGCCCTCGATACCTGCTATCTTCTTAGCGTACTCGGTATCTGCGGCAGAGCCGCACTTAACGTTCATACCGCCGCCGTACATAAATACGTCAAGGTCTGTATCAGATTCACATACAACAGAAAGCGACTCTATAGTAACGCCTGTCATTGAAGTAAGACCAAAATCATAGTAAGAGAACTTGTGGCTGTTTGTCGGAGCATCGTCGGTAAGCTCATCGGGATTTTCCGCATAGTAGTCCTCATCGTAGCCGAGCGTGAGGTCATAGTCGAGACCCTCGAGCTGCTTAGAAACCGTAGCTGTGATAGTAGCAGTACCGTCATTATTGTCGGTGAAGCTCCACGAACCGCTCTTTTTGTTGTTCTTTACGATATCTGTGGGAGTATCGGGGTCGTCGGGATCGTCCGGATCGGTCGCAGAACCGTTGAATGTAACGCCTGTGAGCGTAACGGAATTATTCACCATATCGCTTACGCTGTTATCCCAGTGGGCGCTGTAGTAGCATCTGAACTGGTATTCTCCTCCGGCCTTGATGTCGAGGTCAGAGAGGTCAACAGTGATAGTATTCGAGCCTTTGCTGAGCTTTACAGCATAGCCTTCGCCTTTTGCGTCCCAGCCGCCATCTGCGTTATGCTCTGTCCAGTATGGTGAAGAGGCAAGCTCGACGCCGAGACCGTAGGAGAAGCTCTGTCCTTCATAGTCGGACTCTATGGTGAAGGTGATGCTTGTAGCGCCTGTTGCAGGGAAGGTTCCGCTGACGGAATCATCGACCGCCATTGTTGTGCCGGCTGTTTTAGCTGCCGCAGATATTGCCGCAGGTGAAACTGCTGCTGTAGCGGGCATTGTTACCGCATATGCAGGGATAGCCGTAGCTGCCATAGCGATGCTGACAACAGACGCCCTGATCCTTCTTGAGATAGATGTTACCATGATATATCATCCTTTCATAAATCGAAATTTTCATGAGCACCTTTTACATGTGTATATAATTATACCACTATTCACCAAGACATTTGTTAACAAATTGTTAACGTTTAGTGATAAAGCAACGAAAACGCGATCGATGTGGAGAACATTTTGTATAAATCGCGAACGGTATAACTTGCTGTAAAAAATAACCGGCATTATATGCCGGTTATTTGAGATTATCGGTATGTTGTTGTCGTAGTCTGTGATGAGCTGCTCTCCGTGGTGGTGGTAACGCTTTCCTTCAAGGTCTTTTGTATCGAAACCTTTGCCTTTGTGACAGCCCATACATTATCATGATTGATACATGAAACGGTCACATCATAATTGAACTGATCCTGTGAAGTGTCGGCATTGAGGAGGTTTGCGTCTGCTGAAAAATCGTTTGCCGTAAGCTCTGAGACTATGTCCTCCGGTCCCACTACCGATATGGTGAGCTTCTGGGTAAGGATCGTATAATCGTAATTGTCCGTTGGGGTATTGCTCAGGTGTATACTGCTGTTATCGAGCGTGATATCCTTCTTGGCAAGCCCTTCGTCGTTGAGCGTGACGGTTATGGAATCTATACCTGATTTATTGATCATACCGCTTGCTTCGAGGACGCTGCTTATATCGAAGCTGTTAGAGTATCCTATATCGAGGTCGCTAAGAGGGATCTTTCCTATATCAAGCGTATCGGGGATCTCTGAGAGGCTGTTGTTGGAGGCGATGGTTATTGAATCCACTGACATCGTGAAGCTCAGACAGCTCTGGTCGAAATCGGCGGGAGCGTTGAGTATCTGTACAACGGGCGTTACGGTTTTTTGCGTAAGCACTGGGATATTGATAGTGAAGCTGGAAGTATCGAACTGGAATATAGAAGTGTCGATCTGTGTGCCGTCCTCTGAGAAAAGCTGTATCTCGTCGCTTGTGAGTGTATATGAGGAGTCGAGCGTCATAGTGCGTTGAGAGACGGCATTTACCGTAGCTATCTTGCTTAGCTGAGCGGAAGGACCGGTGATGTTTATGGTATCGGGTTCGCAGGTGAACTCATCGGGGTCTATGGTCTTGCCGTCGGCATAGGTAATATTTGGGGTTTTAGGAGATACGCTGAACGGCAGGGTATCATATTTATCGAGCTCCACAGAAGCGGTAGAAGGCGTGATGGACTTTACCTCGTAGTTTATGCCGCTGTCGCTTCTCACCTTGATAGAAAGAGTTTTATTGCCTGTGGTTGTAACATTTTCATAATCCACATAGGCAACGAGGTTTTCTGCGTTGAGATTACCTATCTGTGTACGGCTGCCGACCACCTGAACATCAACGGTATCTACGTCACACGAAATGACGCTCAGACCGCTGTCGGCAGCTGATGTACCGCTTATATCGTAAACGAGCGGTATATTTACAATGGTTTTGGGGATAGAGGGATACAGCGTCATTGCAACGATGAACCATACCAGTATGGCGAGAATTGCGGAAATGATTATAAGCGAAAGGCTGCCCTTTGATTCCTTTGCTTTGCGCTTGAATAAATTCATTTTTTATTCCTCCTTTCAGAGCGGGAGGAGAACCATTTCCTGCCGGAAAGCGATATATCGGTAGTATCCTCGAATATTTCCTCCTCAAGGAGCTTTCTGAGCTTTTCGTGTGTATAATCTCTTGTGAGAACGCCGTTCATTGCAACAGAGATCTGACCGGTCTCCTCTGAGACTACTATTACTATTGCGTCTGAATTTTCGCTCATACCGATAGCAGCTCTGTGGCGTGAACCGAGCTTTTTGTTGATGAGCTCGTCCTTCTGGGGCTTTGGCAGAAAGCAGGCGGCGGCGAGTATCTTGCCGTCGCGCATGATAACAGCTCCGTCGTGGAGAGGAGTTTTGGGGTAGAATATATTCCCGAAGACTTCCTTGCTCGGGACGGCGTTGAGGACGGTTCCGGTCTCTATTTGCTCGCCGAGGCGGACCTGGCGTTCGACGACGATGAGAGCGCCCGTACAAGTTGCCGAAAGCTCTACGCAGGAATCGCAGATAGCCTCGATCGCGGGCTCCCACTTGGACTTGAGCTCGTCGGCATTCTGACCGAGACCGAACAGGCGCACACCGAATTTTGTTCTGCCCGCTTTTTCGAGAGCTCGGCGCAGTTCCGGCTGAAAGAGAATGATTATAGCGAGCACGCCGAAGCTGAGCACATTCTGGAGAATATAAGTAATTGTTTTAAGTCCTATATATTTGCTGACAAAGTAGCCGGCAATGAGGATAAGGATACCTTTGGCGAGCTGTCCTGCACGTGTTTCTCTGATAAGCTTGAGCAAGAGGTATATAAGATATGTAAGTATGATGATATCAACGGCGTCGATAGGTTCGAGCGTGCTTATTACGCTGATAAGTGAGTCTTTAAGATCGTGCAGCGACATATCTCTCACTTCCTTCCGAATATTAGTTATTGGTGATCGGTATCAGTCATTAAGCGGCGGGATATGATGCATAGATCCAAGCGCTGATGACTGACCGTTAACAGCTGTATTATGTATGAGGGACATAGCCCTCATTGCTGACTGCGCAATACCGCATAATAATATTGTACCACAATTTCAGATAATTTCAATAGTTTTCTTACTCTTTTCCAAAATTTTTCACGTTTCTGACATGTGAAGCAAGCGCCGCAGCGTCCGTCACCTTGCTGAAAATCGAAGGTGCAAAGCGGATAGTGCCGTTTTTCGTCCCGAGCTGAGCGTGCGCGAGAGCAGCGCAGTGGAAGCCCGCGCGCAGGCAGTAGCCGCGCTCCGCGAGCACCTCGGCTGCTCTTTCCGATGGTATATTATCTATATTGAACGAGACTATTGGTGCATACCGCGCCGTTTCGTCTCTGTATATCGTTATATTGCTGCTTTTTTCAAGCTCGGATATGAACCGGCGGCATATCATATCTTCATGGGAAAAGATGTTTTGCATTCCGTTTTTTTCGATGAATCCTATTCCTGCCTTTATTGTCATAGCGCCTATTATTGGCGGAGTACCGCTCTCGAGAGCGTCCGGCAGGAAATCCGGCTGGATAAGGCTCTGCGAGCGGCTTCCTGTACCGCCCTGAATAATGGGAAAGATAGGGAACTGTCCGTCAGATAAGAGCAGACCTGTGCCCGTAATGCCGTATAGTCCCTTATGACCTGAGGTGCACAGTATATTTATACCGTCGCTGAGCTTTACATCGATCACGCCGCAAGCCTGAGCTCCGTCCGCGATGAAGCAGATACCGCGGCTGCGGCAAAGAGCTGCTATCCTTTTGTATGGAAGCAGCTGCCCCGTAACGTTGCTTGCGAGCGTGCAGACTATCGCTTTTGTATCGCTTCTGATAAGCGAGCGGAAGCTTTCTGCTGTTCTGTCGTCGTCGGGGAAGACCTCCGCGACAGAGAGCGTTATGCGCTTTTTTGCCGCAAGAGCGGCGGCAGGTCTTGCCGAAGCGTTGTGCTCAAGGCTGCTTATTATCATATGACCGCCGTGATTCATGACGCCTTGTATCGCCATATTCAGTGCATGAGTGCAGTTGAGTGCAAAGACGGTGTTTTCGGGCTCAGCACCGAAGAAGCGGGCGGCAGCTTCTCTTGCCGAATATAAAGCTTCCGAAGTGCGCATAGCGAGCGCATGGCCGCCCCTCCCGGCATTTCCTCCGTATTTTTCGATAGCCTCTGCCGCTGCTCTGCGGACGGCTTCGGGCTTCGGGTAGGTCGTGGCGGCGTTGTCGAAATTTACGATCATATCAGCCACCTCCGTAGACCTTGAACGTATACGGGATAGAGTAATTATCGAGTATCTCTGCGGCACTGCGGCAGCGTTCGCTCACGTAAAGAGAGAAGCCGCAGCCTCCGGCAGAGCTGTTATCTTTTCTTTTTATCTTGCAGGTATACCCTCTTGATCTCAGGAGCTTTTCGCCCTTAACGGCGTAGGTGTAAGAGGGCATTTCAAATACACATACCTTCAAAAGTATCACCCCTGACTTCCGCAGACCGCACAGTTCAGCGTGAAATGCGGTACGATTCATTATATGCACAGCATATGAAAACGGTTCTTCTGCAAGGTGATTCAGCGTTTTTAACATGATATGTATTGCTTTTTTGTGCATATCGGAGAAAGCAATTCCGTAATCATCAAAATACTTGAAATTCTTTTGGGTTTTTGTTATAATTTACTAAACATTCAGTGTTGGGAACGCTGAAAAGGAGGGATTATGATGAAAAAGATCATTGCGGCGGTGCTTTCATTGTGTATTTTGGGCGGAGCTTTGCCTGCATTCAGAAATTACGTGCCGAATACGGAGATAACAGCGAGGGCGGCAGATTATACCAGTGTGACGGACGGGTATTTGACGTATAATGTTTATGAAGATTATGCGATTCTAAAATTCTGTAACACCAAAGCCACCGGTGATATCGTCATTGCCTCCGAGGTGAATGGCGTTCCGGTTACGAAGATAGAAGACGAATGTTTTTATAATAGTTCAGTGATTTCATCAGTAGGCTTAGAAATTTCATCGGTTGTCATTCCTGACAGCGTTACAAGTATAGGTGATAGGGCATTTTATTATTGCACAAGCCTTGAATCAGTAACAATACCAGACAGTGTCACAAGCATAGGTGTTGCCGCGTTTGGCTATTGTAAATCTCTTGAATCAATAGAAGTGTCTGAAAATAATGACTATTATTCAGAAAACGACGGCGTGTTATTTGACAAATCACTAAAAGCCCTTATTCAATATCCTGCTGGGAAAACAGATACCTCATATTCTATCCCAGACAATGTTACAAGTATAAGTAATTCATGTTTTAGTGGTTGCTCCGCTATTACATCAATCACCATGCCAAATAGCGTAACAAGCATTGAAGAACGAGCGTTTGACAATTGCCGTAACTTATCCTCAATCGAAATATCAAATAGCGTTATGAATATAGGTGATAGGGCATTTTATTGTTGCACAAGTCTCACTTCAATAAAGATACCGTACGGAGCTACAAGCATAGGTAATAGGGCTTTTTTTAGCTGTGAAAGCCTTACCTCAATAGAGATACCAAACAGTATAACAATCATAGAAGATAATGCGTTTGCTCTTTGCATAAGTCTAACCTCAATAGATATTCCGGACAGTGTCACAATCATAGATCGTTGTGCGTTTTTGCAGTGCTACAACCTAACCTCAATAAACATTCCCAACAGCCTTACAAGCATTGGCAGTAGTGCGTTTAGCGATTGCAAAATTGAATCAATAACGCTCCCTGATAGTGTCACAAGCATCGGTAGTAGTGCGTTTAGCAACTGTAGAAGTCTTGAAACGATAAATGTGTCTGAAAACAACGAAAATTACTCCAGTATAGACGGCGTGTTATTTGACAAAAAACAAGAAACACTTATTAACTATCCTATTAAGAAAACAGGTATCTCGTATTCTATTCCGAACGGTGTTACAACTATAGATGAATCTGCATTTTATTCTACAAGCCTCACCTCAATTACAATTCCTGATAGTGTTATAAGTATTGGCGGGATGGCGTTTGAGTATTGCGATAGACTTGAATCCATATATATACTAAATCCTGATTGTGAGATTTATGACAGAGCAAATACAATCTGTAACGGATATTATACGGATAGTTATTATTTCACTGGCACAATTTAC
>CALEPT010000076.1 GCA_937910385.1 uncultured Ruminococcus sp.
CTCCACAGACGAATATGAGATCGAGTTCAGAAACGTGAGCTTTTCCTATTACAAGGCTGACGAGCCGACGATCAAAAATCTGTCCTTTACACTTCGTAAGGGTGAACGGCTTGCACTTGTGGGACTTAATGGTGCAGGCAAGACCACGCTCATCAAGCTGATGTGCGGTCTGTATGACCCGACAGAGGGCGAGATATTATTAAACGGCAAGCCTGTAAACGCTTATAACCGTGACGAGTATTTCACGCTGTTCTCAGCGGTATTTCAGGACACTATGGAGCTTCCGGCAAGTATCGCAGAGAATATTTCTGGTGTATCTTATGAGCAGACAGACAAGGAAAAGCTCACACGCTGTCTGAAGCAGGCAGGGCTTTATGAGAAAACAGAAACTCTGCCAAATAAGGAGCGGACGCACCTTGACCGAAGTCTTTATGAAGATGCGATAGAATTATCTGGTGGACAAAAGCAGAAAATGTCACTGGCAAAGGCTTTGTATAAAAATGCGCCCATACTTCTGCTTGACGAGCCGACTGCCGCACTTGACCCCATCGCAGAACAGGAAATGTATCTGCAATATGCGGACTTCTCACAGAGCAAGGCAAGCGTATTTATATCACATCGGCTTGCAAGCACACGCTTCTGTGACAGGATAATCCTGCTTGAAAACGGCGAGATAGCAGAATGCGGCACACATGATGAGCTGATGTCAATGAATAGTTATCTGCAAAGATCAATCCCGGTTTTCAAGAGATGATACTGTCATAAAAGAATATCTGCACGAAAAGTTTTTCATCTGGCACGTCCGTTTTATCGGGGTATCTGACAATGTAGACAGTGAAAGCCCTGACTTTATGGATAATTCAAGTTTGCGAGGATTTTTCAATGAGTGGTATGTCCGTGATATTTCCAAGAAAGAAAAGGCTGCTAATGAGATACTTCGCAAGCAGGGAAAGTATTACCGCAGTGCGCCTTATGGATATATCAAAGACCCGAAAGACAAGCACCACCTTATTCCCGACCCAAACACAAAAGATATTGTTCTGAGAATATTTGAAAGCTATGTGGGCGGTATGAGCTTAGCAAAGATCGCAGAGATGCTGAATGCTGAGGGAATACCAAGTCCGACTGCATACAAGAAGAATATATATCCAAACTACAAGAGCGTATACACAGATGATGTGTGGAGCAGCGACGGGATAAGAACTATGCTGAAAAATGAAGCGTACATAGGAAACACTACTCTTGGCAGGTCATACAAGGTAAGCTATCGCAGCAAGAAAAAAGCCACCATTCCAAAGGAACAGTGGGTAAGGCACGAAGGGACTCACGAGCCGCTCATATCAAGAGATTTATGGGAAATGTCAAGACCGAGGATCAAATGTCCTGCAAGAGCAAGCAGCACAACTCAGGAGATACCGCCTTTATCGGGCAAGCTCGTTTGCGGCTGCTGCGGAAAGTATCTTGTACACAGAATAACAGGTCGCAAAAGAAAGTGCGACGGCGAATATGTAAAGTACGGATACTACCGCTGCCCCGATGTAATAAAGGGGAAAGGCACTTGTGAGAACACAAGGCAGATAAGCTATCTTACTCTTGAAAAAGCAGTTATCGAAGCGATAAACAATGCCATAAAAGCATACTGCGATGAAGATAAAATCAGCATAGAGAATTTGTAGTCTGAAACAATAGGATTTATCACTAAACAGTATAAACAGATCAGTGATAATATAGCAAAGGTGCAGCACAGGCTTGACAGCATATATACGGACAAGCTTGACGGGTTGATAACTCCCGACGAATATGTAAGGTACAGAGAGCAGTTTAACACCGAACTTGCTGAGCTTAACACAAAGCTATCGGAGAGCGAGGATAAGCTCACGCAGCTTGAACAGCGCAGGCAGAATGCAGAGTATTGCAAAGCGCTTGCAGCCAAGTACACAAACATCACAGAGCTTACAAGGCAGCTCACCGAGGATTTTGTTGACAGCATAGTTATAGGAATTGCCGACGAGAACGGCGATCGTGAGGTCAATATTAGCCTGAGAGTATAGGCAATTTATTGAACTTTTTAATAAACAGAAGTAGTTAGTCATTGGAGTGGGCGTCATCTTTCGAAGAAATACAGTTGCAGCTCAGTATATCCATAGTACCGTTCCTTTCATCGGCT
>CALEPT010000077.1 GCA_937910385.1 uncultured Ruminococcus sp.
TGGTCTCCTGCTTTGCGGGCTCGGTCTTCTTTTCGGGAGCTTTGGTCTCCTGCTTTGCGGGCTCGGTCTTCTTCTCGGAAACTTTGGTCTCCTGCTTTGCGGGCTCGGTCTTCTTTTCAGGAGCTTTGGTCTCCTGCTTTACGGGCTCGGTCTTCTTCTCGGGGGCTTTCACCTCCTGCTTTACGGGCTCTGTCTTCTTCTCGGGAGCTTTGTTCTCCTGCTTTACGGGCTCGGTCTTCTTCTCGGGAGCTTTCTCGTTTAAAGAAGCAGCCTGTGTCTTAGCAGCCCTTGCCCTCACCTTTACGACCTTAGTCTTTTTTACTTTTGCAGTATTCCCTGCCTCCGCAAGTTTCCTCTCATTTTCGCAGAAAGGACACTCCTCGAATTTTTCAGTATCGTAATAATGATTATTTGCACATTTTATCATACTCATATCAGCACACTCCCGATAATTATTGGTACGGCAAAATATTGCCGACTTATATCAAAATTTTTAAGAATAAATGAACTTAATAATATAATCATAACATATTTCCGCTAAAAAATCAATAAACTATCACAGAGATAACGGCAATTTGTGTAAAACGCTAATTCCACTATTAAATCGTGCCGCTAAAGCACGGTATTGCGACTGTTCAAAAATTGCGATTTGGAGAATTTGCACAAAGTTGATATTCCTGTGAAAACAAAAACCGCACCGTATGCGGCGATACGATGCGGTATATCTTATCTGAATTATCAAAGCTGATCTGCAAGGTCGAGCACGAGCCGCTCGGACTTCTCCCAACCGAGGCAGGGATCCGTTATAGACTTTCCGTAAATGTTCTCGCCTATCTTCTGCGAGCCGTCCTCAATATAGCTTTCTATCATAAGTCCCTTTACAAGCTTTCTGATATCCTCGCTGTGGCGCATACTGTGAAGTATCTCCTTAGCGATCCTTATCTGCTCATTGTACTGCTTGCCCGAGTTTGAGTGATTCGTATCGACGATAAGCGCGGGATTCTTCAGATCCTTCTGAGCGTAGGTGTCAGAAAGGCGCATGAGATCCTCATAGTGATAATTCGGGAAGGACTGTCCCCTGTCATTCACATAACCCCTGAGAATGGCGTGAGCGTAAGGGTTGCCGTCACTTCTGACCTCACAGCCTCTGTAGATGAAAGCGTGAGCGTGCTGAGCCGCTGTGATAGAGTTCATCATTACCGATATATCACCGCCCGTGGGGTTCTTCATACCGACGGGGATATTGACCCCGCTCGAAACAAGACGGTGCTGCTGATTCTCGACCGAGCGCGCGCCGATAGCGATGTATGAAAGCAGGTCATCAAGATAGCTGTAATTCTCGGGATAGAGCATTTCGTCCGCAGACGTGAAGCCTGTCTCCTCAAGAGCTCTCATGTGGAGGTTTCTCACGGCGATGATACCGCTCTTGAGGTCGGGCATTGCGGTGGGATTAGGCTGGTGGAGCATACCCTTGTAGCCGTCGCCTGTCGTTCTCGGCTTGCCTGTATATATCCTCGGTATCATCAGTATCTTGTCCCTGACCTTCTCCTGCAATTCGCGCAGACGTGTGATGTAGTCGATAACAGGCTCCTCACTATCCGCTGAACACGGTCCGATGATGAGAAGGAACTTGTCGGACTCCCCGCTGAATATCTTCTTGACCTCCTCGTCGCGCTTTGCCTTTGTGTCTATCATTTCCTGTGTAAGAGGGTGAGCCGCCTTTATCTCCGAAGGGTGGGGCAGCTCTCTGATTATATTCATTGCCATTGTATTTACTTCCTTTGCAATTATTTTTCCGCAAGCCAGTCAGTGCCGTATCGCAGCGCAAGCTGGTCGCACAGGACAAGTGCGGCGGCGCTGTCCACAACGACGCGCGCGCGGTGTATGATAGCAGGGTCATGCCTGCCCTTAATGGTGAGTGTGGTATTCTCGCCCGTGTTCATGTCCACGGTCTGCTGATCCTTGTATATCGAGGGAGTGGGCTTGACCGCAGTGCGGAAAATTATGGGCATTCCGTCGGTTATGCCGCCAAGTATGCCTCCGCAGTTATTGGTTTTAGTACGGACTTCTCCGTCCTCCGAATAGAAGGCGTCGTTGGACTGACTGCCGCGCAGCTCCGTCAGAGCAAAGCCCTCGCCAAACTCCACACCCTTGACAGCGGGAATGCTGAACAGGATATGCGAGAGCACGCTCTCTATAGTATCAAACCACGGTTCGCCGACTCCCGCAGGAAAGCCGTAAACCGCCGTTTCGAGCCTGCCGCCGACGCTATCGCCGTCATCGCGTGCGGACTCTATAGCCGCTATCATCTTCTCTTTTACTCCGTCGCCGAGCACAGCGAACTCAATGCCGTTCAGGCGCGCTATGTCCTCGGGGATATTCTCAAAGCCTCGGTCATTTATCCCCGCACACGAGAGGATATGCGTTCCGATAGTGATACCCTTTGTGGCAAGCGCCTTTATCGCAACAGCTCCCGCTGCAACAAGACCCGCAGTTATTCTTCCCGAGAAGTGACCTCCTCCGCGGAAATCCTGAAAACCGTGATACTTCACATTCGCCGTATAATCGGCGTGTCCCGGGCGCACCTTGTAAGCGAGCTCGCCGTAATCGCGGCTGCGGGTGTCCTGATTTTCGATGATGAACGTTATCGGCGTACCGGTTGTTCTGCCGTTGAAAACTCCGCTGACTATGCGGACTTTGTCCTCCTCCTGGCGGGCGGTAGATATCTTTCCCACCGCTCGGCGCAGGGACATCTGTCCCGCAATGAAATCCTCATCGATCTCTATCCCAGGAGCGATACCGTCAAGGACTGCGCCTATAGCAGCTCCGTGACTTTCGCCGAAAAGCGTGACCGTCACGCTCGAACCGAATGAATTTTTCACATTTTCATCTCCAATACCTGCAATTATTACATATTATAACACTATGTTAAAGCAATGTCAATAGTTTGCTTTAACAATTTGCAGACAAAAAGCATTAAAGCGGAACGCTGCATTTTGTGCATAGCGCCATATTTGCGGCGGATATTTTGTGCGATAATTAGAAATTTTCGTTTTTTGTGTATAATTTACACAAAGCTATTGAAAAAGTGGATATCTTTTGGTATAATCAGGTTATCTTATAGTATTGCCTTTAGGATATAAATCCAATAAAGAGGAGGTCTTGTTATGAACATTAAAAGATCCATAAGCTTAACTGTCTCTGCTTTGCTCGGTCTCTCAGCTTTCACCGCTCTTACCCCTATCGGCGTAAATGCTGATGTCGAGCCAATGCTGCTTGTTGGGGCTCAGGCTACCAATGTCATTAACGGCAGTGAAACGACATACTGGGTCGATAACGGCTCAAACAGCGGTATAATTGCCGCCGAAGAATCCGATAACTGGGTGCTCAGATATCAGCCTGCTTCTGAGGATTCCCCTGCCGAGCTTACGCTCAGGGACTTCACCTATGAGGGGAAGGGAAGTCTTGACGGAAGCGTAAACCAGACGAGCGCTGTACTCTGGATACAAGACCCCGACGGACTCACTATCTCCTTTGAAGGAGATAATACACTGATAAATACGGGAAATTCGTATTTCAGCCAAGGCATCTCTGACCACGGAACCAGCGTTAAACTGAATTTTAAAGGCGAAGATGACGCTACCCTGAGAATAGTCAGCGGACCCGATAATGTAGGTGCTTCAGTTGTAGGACCTATAGGCTGCGGCTCCGTAACGCTTGACGGCGGAACTCTCATCGCCGACGGCTCTGTTAACAGCTATAATTTCGGCGTATCCCTGTACGGTGATGATCCGTTTATTTCAGTCACCAGAGGAAATATCATCATAAAATCCACATCAGAAGCTATATACAGAGAGTCATCTCCGACGATTGGCGCAAAAATACTGACAGCAAGCACTAATACGGACGGCTCAGACCCTGTAGATTTTGATCCGGAAAATCTTTCAGGCTACAGATATCTTGAACTTTCTCCACTTGACGCAGGAGATGTTGACGGCAACAATGTAGTCGATGGACGTGACGCTTCCGCTGTTCTCACACATTATGCCCTTATATCTACCCAGCAATCAGGCTGCGTCGGAAGTGCATTTCTCTCTTTTGCAGATTATGACGGAAACGGTATTATTGACGGAAGAGACGCCTCCGCTATCCTCACATATTACGCTCAGCAATCTGTAAATCAAAATAATTAGCTATCTGCTCAAAAAGAGCTGTCTCATTATGAGACAGCTCTTTTTCTTATCACAGCAGAGTTATACCGTTTGCCGCACATTTTTCTATCATCTCGTCCGACCATATCGAGGACTGCACCTCGCCGATATGTGCCTTGTTCAGCAGAAGCATACACAGCCTCGACTGACCGATACCGCCGCCGATAGTCAGCGGCAGCGTGCCGTCCGCTATCATCTTGTGGTAATCGTACTGCATTCTGTCCTCCGCACCGCACTCGGCAAGCTGATCTTTGAGTGAGTTCTCGTCAACTCTGATACCCATAGAGGAGACCTCGAGAGCATTATCGAGCACGCTGTCCCAGAAGAAAATATCTCCGTTGAGTGACCAGTCGTCGTAGTCGGGAGCTCTGCCGTCGTGCTTCTCACCGCTTGCGAGCTTTCCGCCTATCTGCATAATGAAAACCGTACTATGCTCCTTGGTGATGAGCTTCTCTCGCTCATGCGAAGTCTTATCGGGATACATATCCTCCAGTTCCTGAGTCGTGATGAAGAATACCTCCTCCTTTATCGCTCCGGCGATAGAAGGATAGCGGAGAGCCACCTTGCGTTTGGTGTAGGCGACCGCCTTGACTATTGACCTTACAGCGTCCTTCAGGAACTCGATATTCCTCTGCTCGCGCGTGATGACCTTTTCCCAGTCCCACTGATCAACGAAAATAGAGTGAGTATTGTCGGTATCGTCATCACGGCGGATAGCGTTCATGTCGGTGTAAATGCCCTCGCCCGGCTCATAGCCGTAGCGGTAGAGCGCCATTCTCTTCCACTTTGCAAGGGACTGCACGACCTCCGCCTGACAGTCTATCTCCTTGATATCGAAATCCACCTTGCGCTCAACTCCGTTGAGGTCGTCGTTTATGCCGCTGCCCTTTTTGACGATGAGCGGAGCGGAAACTCTGTCCAGCGTAAGTGCAAACGAGAGCGCCTGCTGGAAGATGTCCTTGATGTACTTGATAGCGTGCTGTGTCTCTCTCAGCGTGAGGGCGGACTTGTAGCCCTCGGGGATATACAGCGATCTTGACATAATAATCACTTTCCTTTCAGTCAGATCCGAAATGCGGGATAAGAGATCCGGAATCATCCGTATCAAAACCACATTGCGAAAATTAGTAAAATATATTCAAGAAGCAGCGCCATTGATGCTCCCTGTAAACTGAAATCAATTCTGAATCATCTTATAGAACCGACAGTTCTCGGGTAGAGGATAACATCGCGGATATTAGCCATACCCGTTGTGTACATTATGAGACGCTCGAAGCCGAGTCCGAAGCCGCCGTGCGGAACGCTGCCGTACTTTCTGAGGTCGAGGTAATCCGCATAGAGGTCGAGGTTCATATTCCTCTCCTTCATAGCTGCAATGAGCTTGTCATAATCAGCTTCACGCTCGCTGCCGCCGATTATCTCGCCGACTCCGGGAACAAGCAGATCAACTGCCGCAACGGTCTTGCCGTCGGGATTCTGCTTCATATAGAAGGACTTTATTTCCTTGGGATAATCAGTAACGAAAACAGCCTTTTTGAACACCTTTTCCGAGATGTATCTCTCGTGCTCGGTCTGGAGATCGCAGCCCCATTCTACGGGATAAACGAAGTCCTCACCGGACTCCTGAAGGAGCTTTATAGCCTCAGTATATGTCACCCTGCCGAAGTCGTGGGAGATGAGCTCCTCGAGGCGGGCTTTGAGACCTTTTTCAAAGTGTGCATCAAAGAATGCCACCTCGTCAGGACAGGTCTCAAGCAGCTTGCCGATAACGTATTTGAGCATATCCTCTGCAAGCTCGATAACGTCGTCAAGCTCCATGAAGGCTACCTCGGGCTCTATGTGCCAGAACTCCGCAAGGTGTTTGGGAGTGTTGCTGTTCTCAGCGCGGAAGCTGGGTCCGAACGTATAGATCTTACCCATAGAGGTAGCAGCCATTTCTCCTTCGAGCTGACCTGAAACCGAAAGACCTGCCTTTTTGCCGAAAAAGTCGTTTGCATAGTACTCCTCCTCACTCTTGTACTCAGTGGAGTAGCCTATAGTCGTAACATTGAACATCTCGCCCGCGCCCTCACAGTCGCTGCCCGTGATGAGCGGAGTGTTTACATAAATATAGTTGTTTTTCTGGAAGAACTCGTGTATTGCCGCAGCCAGTACCGAACGCACGCGCCATACAGCGTTGAAGGTATTCGTTCTGCCTCTGAGGTGGGGCATTGAGCGGAGAAATTCGAGGGTGTGTCCCTTTTTCTGGAGCGGATAATCCGCCGGACAGTCTCCGAGAACAGTTATACCCTCGGGAGTAACGTTTATCTCGACCGTATTGTTTCTTCCCTCAACAGCAGTGCCCGTCACTTTAAGAGACATTCCCACACGCGGCTCTTTGTAGTCCGTGTCGCCCTTTTCAACTACGACCTGAACGTTTTTGAGCGAGGTTCCGTCATTGAGCTCTACAAACGCAACGCTCTTGGAGTTCCTTGACGTTCTTACCCAGCCGCAGACCGTTACCTCCTTGCCTACATAGTCTTTGGAGCTTATTATCTCCTTGACGTCGATGTGTTTCATAGTATATCGTTCCTTTCGAGAATAATTTTCAGGACGAAAAACAGAAAAGCTCCCGTCCATACACAGGACGAGAGCATGAAAATACTTCCGTGGTACCACCTGAATTACCGCGCCGTTGCGGTCACTCTTGTCTGCTGTAACGTACAGAGGACGTCTCCCCTACTGAGGCGCACCTACGCCCTTTCGGCTCGCTGCTCGGGAGTGTTATTCGCACGGACTCTGCTGCGCGGCTCTCACCTTTTCCGCACTCTCTGGGAAGGAATTTCCGTGTTACTTCTCTCCGTCTTAGCATTTACTGTAATTATTGTACCACCGCAAAACAGATTTGTCAAGAACTTTTTAGGAATGAGGTGGCAGGAGCGCTCATTGTGTGCCGCTAAAGCGAATTGCGGAATTGCTTCGGAGTGAGTCCGTACTGCTGGCGGAACACCTTGCCGAAATAGCTGATATGATTGAAGCCGCAGGCAAAGCATATCTCGGTTATCTGCATATTGGTATCCGCAAGGAGCTCCGCCGCCTTTTTCAGTCGGTACTCGTTAAGACAGCTTATCGGCTGCTTTCCTATTATATTGCGGAAGCAGCGAAAACATTCACTCTTGCTGATATTTGCAGAAGCTGCAATGTCGTCCACGGTCAGGTCGGAGGCATAATTCTCGTGAATGAACGAGAGCATTTCCTTGAGCCGCTTTTCGCCGAGTCCGCTTTCCGCAGCAGGAGCAGAGTCCTCCGAGACGCTCGAAATATTCACCGCAAGCTTGTACCACAGCTCCCCGATAATGTTCCTGCATTGCAGTTCATAGCCGCGTTCTTTATGTTCCGATATACGATAGAGCTTCCTCACAGCAGCGAGAATATCCCTCTGCCACGGTATATCCTCTGAAAGCTTCATTCCGCGCAGGGACATATCTGTCACAACGGGACTGACGTATTTTCTGAATATAAGGTCTCCTCCGCAGTCGCCGATAAACTCAGGCATGAAGCAGACCGTATTCATGATAGGCTTTTCATCGTCCTCTATCGGACGCTCCATGTGCATGGTATTGGAGTTGATGAAGAATCCTTCTCCCTCACCGACCTCGATAACGGTATCGTTTATGCAGCACATTACCCTCCCGGAAAGAACTACAGCTATCTCGATCTCGGGATGCCAGTGCCAGTCGATGATATTGTCGGCGTACCAGTCAAAATTATTTTCATATATCCTCATTGGGAACTGAGGTGTACCGTGTATCGCCGCCTCTCTGTAGCGGCTGCGATCGCCCGAGGGGTCGCTGCCGAAAACGGGTCTGTCCATATCAAAAGCTCCTTTTGGCATTATTTTTATACTTTTCGCCTGTATACTGATAGAATAACGCCGTAAATGATGTTATTATTATATCAAATCATTAATTCTTAGTCAAGACATTTTTAGTCATCAAAGCAGTGTATCCCTCTCATTATCACAAAGCAAGCCGCTGACGACTAACAACCGATAACCATTTAATAAGGAGTATGTGCTATGAAAATTTCAGACGGATTCTGGCTGAACAAGCCGGGCTACAACGTAAACTACGCTACACAGATGTACGACATCGAAGCAGATGAAAACTCGATAACCGTCTATGCCACGAATCAGTGGATAGGCAACCGCGGCATGACCCTCGGCGGTCCTATGCTTACTGTACGCTTCACCTCAACCCTTGAAAACAGTATAAAGGTGAGCGTAGAGCACTATTCGGGCGCACTGAAGAAGTCCCCCGCATTTCAGCTCAATGAGGACAGCTCATTCAAGCCCGTTGTGAACAGGCTCGAAAACGGCGGCTACGAGCTCATCTCGGGCAAGACAAAAGTGAAAATAGGCTCGGAAAAGAGCGGCTGGGACGTCTCGTACTGGTATGAGGACAGACTCCTCACCAAGTCGGGCTGGAGGACCACTTCCCTTATTGAGGAAGATGAGTGGTTCGCAAACAATCAGCGCACAGCAGAGGCGGGGGCACGCTTCTTTGCCAAGTCCGATAACGGCGACAGCTCCTACATACGCGAAATGCTCAACATCTCCGTAGGCGAGTACATCTACGGCTTCGGCGAGAAATTCTCCACTTTTGTTAAGAACGGTCAGACCGTAGAGGTCTGGAACAATGACGGCGGTACGTGCTCCGAGCAGTCCTACAAGTCCATTCCGTTCTATGTTTCCTCCCGCAGCTACGGCGTTTTCGTCAACCACCCCGAGAACGTTACCTTCGAGGTGGCAAGCGAGACAGTTTCCAAGGTAGCATTTGCCGTTCAGGGACAGCGCCTTGAGTACTTCGTTTTCGGCGGCGCGACTGTTGCCGATGTTCTCACAGCTTACACAGACCTCACCGGCAAGCCCGCACTCCCCCCCGCATATTCCTTCGGTCTGTGGCTCTCTACCTCGTTCACGACGAGCTACGACGAAGAGACCGTGAGCTCGTTCATCGACGAAATGGAACGCCGCGATATCCCGCTCGACGTTTTCCACTTCGACTGCTTCTGGATGAAGGAGTTCGAGTGGTGCAGCTTTGAATGGGACAAGAGAATGTTCCCCGACCCCAAGGGCTTTATTTCACGCCTTAAAGAAAAAGGTCTCAAGGTATGCGTATGGATAAACTCCTATGTAGGACAGCGTGCCCCAGTATTCAAGGAGCTTGCCGAGAAAGGCTACTTCATCAAAAATAAGGACGGCTCGGTATTCCAGTGTGATATGTGGCAGCCCGGCATGGCTATCATCGACTTCACCAATCCGGGCGCGCGTGAGTGGTTCGCCTCAAAGATAAAGGGTCTCGCGGAGCTCGGCGTTGACGCTATCAAGACCGACTTCGGCGAGCGTATCCCCACAGACGTTGTTTACTACGACGGCTCAGACCCGTACAAAATGCACAACTACTACACCTACCTCTATAACAAGACCGTTTTCGAGGCGTTAAAGGACGTAAAGGGCATAAATAACGCCTGCCTGTTCGCGCGATCGGCTACTGTCGGCGGACAGCAGTTCCCCGTACACTGGGGCGGCGACTGCTTCTCGAACTACGAGTCGATGTGGGAGACCCTCCGCGGCGGACTTTCGCTGTGCCTGTCGGGCTTCGGCTTCTTCTCGCACGATATCAGCGGCTTCGAGGCTACCGGTACTCCCGACCTCTACAAGCGCTGGACGGCGTTCGGACTCATGTCCACGCATTCGCGCTATCACGGAAACAGCTCATACCGCGTTCCGTGGAACTTCGACGAGGAAAGCTGCGACGTTTCGCGCCACTTCGTAAAGCTCAAGGGCAGACTCATGCCGTATCTCTTCGCTAACGCCGTGAACACCCACAAAACGGGCGTTCCGATGATGAGAGCTATGGTGATCGATTATTCCTACGACCGCGCTGCTCTTACAGTTGATACACAGTATATGCTCGGTGATTCGCTCCTTGTCGCTCCCGTATTCAACGAGGAGGGTATCTGCGACTTCTATCTTCCCGAGGGCGGGACATGGACGGATATCCAGACAGGCGAACAGCTTTCCGGCGGAAGCTGGTACACAAAGAAGTATGATTACTTCGGTATGCCGCTCTATGCAAAGCCCGATTCCATCATCGTGTTCGGCGACTTCAAAAACACCGCCGAGTACGACTACGCTAACAACATGAAGATAGTCGTATACGGTCTTGAGGACGGACACACTGCAGAGACTAAAGTCTACGACAAGGACGCACAGCTTGCGGCAAGCGTGAGCGCAGTCCGCATCGGCGACAAGATAACCGTTACCGTTACAGGTACAGACAAGCCCTTCACAGTTGAAAGCGCACAGGGTCTTGAGATCGTTACAAAGTAAAAATTGAGGCGGCTGAAATTCAGCCGCCCTTTTTATTGCTATTTTTTTTAGATTATGATATAATATTATTGTGAGACTTTGTCCCACCACCGCAAGGGCTGTCTGCCCTTGACCCGACGAGCTGAATCAGCTCGACCATATCTACGCTGCCGCCCGCGGAGCTCGCTCACTCTTTACGAGTCGTGCAGTCGCTTTGCGCTGATGATAATATCAGGCGACACATTCAATTCCGAATTCCTATTCCGAATTAAACGGAGGTAATATATGAAGCTTCTCGCAATAGACGGAAACAGCATTCTCAACCGCGCTTTCTACGGTATAAAGCTGCTCTCCAACAAAAAAGGACAGTTCACTAACGCAATATTCGGATTCATGAACATCTACCTGAAAAATGTATCCGATGTAAAGCCCGACGCTGTTGCGGTCGCATTTGACCTCAAGGCTCCGACTTTCAGACATAAGGCTGTATCATACTACAAGGCAAACCGCAAGGGAATGCCGCCCGAGCTCGCCGAGCAGCTCCCCCGCGTAAAGGAGCTCCTCACGCTCATGGGAGTGAAGGTCGTGGAGTGCGAGGGCTTTGAGGCGGACGATATCCTCGGTACGCTCGCACAGAGCTGCTCAGGCAGTGGCAACGAGTGCTTCGTCCTCACGGGAGACCGCGACAGTCTCCAGCTCATCGACGATAAGGTGACCGTGCTCCTTGCAACAAACCGCGAAACTGTCAATTACACTCGCGAACGCTTCCGCGAAGATTATGGCTTTGAGCCGATACGCCTCATCGACCTGAAAGCCCTCATGGGCGACAGCTCCGACAATATTCCCGGAGTCGCCGGTATCGGCGAAAAAACTGCCTCCGCACTCGTAAAGGAGTATGGCACAATAGAGGAGCTTTACGAGAAATATGAGGGCTCCGACCTGACCCGAGGTGTTAAGGCAAAGCTTGCAAACGGCGCAGATTCAGCAAAGGAGAGCAAGTGGCTCGCAACTATAGTGCGCGACGCTCCTATTGACACAAATATAAATGATTATGTTCCGTCTGAGATCGACGCTCCCGCTGTAAGCCGCCTGCTGACCGAGCTGGAAATGTACAAGCTGCTGGAAAAGCTCGGTATCTCCGCTTCCGAAAGCGAAAAAGCCGCTCCCGTCGAAAATGCGGACGAGGTCGCAGAGATCGAGGTCACACAAAGTGAACTGACTGTGGAAAAGTTTGCAGACATCACTGACTGCTGCTACCTTTTTGACGGAAAGCACCTTACCGTTTACAGCGAGAATGAAGTTCTGTCGGCTTCTGACGAGAATATTATCCTCGCTTTTATGGAGTCCGACTGTACAAAATCGACTGACGACGCCAAATCTCATTATCGTTATGCAATGGCGCACGGCAGAGAGCTGCGCGGTATCGTTAACGATGCGGCTATCTGCGGATATCTGCTCAACACCTCCGCCTCGGACTACACGATAGAAAAGCTCTGTGCGGAATATGGCATACACTACTATTCGGAAAAAGGAGAACTTGCCGACCTTCTCTCCATGAAAGGTCTTTTCGTGAAGCTCCGCAGCACTATAGAGTCCGAGGGCATGACGAGCCTGCTCGAAAGCATCGAGCTTCCGCTCACGGAAGTCCTTGCCTCTATGGAGGATATCGGCGTAAGAATAAACAGAAACGGCGTTGAGGAATTCGGTATATACCTCACCGAGATGATCGAAGAAACGCAGCAGATGATATACGATGAAGCAGGACACGAGTTCAACATCTCCTCCCCCAAACAGCTCGGCACGGTGCTCTTTGAAGAGCTCGGACTTCCGGCAAAGAAAAAGACCAAAACGGGGTATTCAACAAATGCAGATGTTCTCGAGGAGCTTCGCAGTCAGTCACCTATCGTGGACAATGTCCTGAAATATCGCCAATACACTAAGCTCAACTCGACCTACGTCGTGGGTCTGCTCGACAAGATAGCTCCCGACGGACGTATCCATACATGGTTCCGCCAGACCGAGACCCGAACCGGGCGTATCTCCTCCACCGAGCCGAATATGCAGAATATCCCCGTGAGAACAGAGCTCGGCTCACAGATGAGAAAATTCTTCATAGCCGACGAAGGCAAGACCCTCATTGACGCTGATTACAGCCAGATAGAGCTGCGCGTCATGGCTCATCTATGCGGCGATAAAAACATGATAGCAGCGTTCAGCTCCGGGGAAGATATTCACACCTCGACCGCCGCACAGGTCTTTGATATGCCGCCCGTTATGGTGACCCCCGAGATGAGAAGCGCTGCGAAAGCTGTGAACTTCGGGATCATCTACGGTATCGGAGCATTCTCACTCTCAAAGGACATCGGCACGAGCGTTGCTCAGGCAAAAAAATATATAAGTGATTACCTTGATAAGTATCCAAAGGTAAACGAGTTCATGGAATCGACCGTCGAAAATGCCTCACGCGACGGCTACGTAACGACTATGTTCGGAAGAAGGCGGCGAATACCTGAGCTATCATCATCCAACAAAATGCTGCAAGCCGCCGGAAAGCGTATTGCTATGAACACGCCTGTTCAGGGAACTGCCGCAGACCTCATCAAGATAGCGATGATAAACGTCTACCGCCGCCTGAATGCTGAGGATCTCGACGCAAAGCTCATTTTACAGGTACACGACGAGCTTATTCTGGAAGCCTCACTCGACTGCGCTCAGCGAGCCTCTGAGATACTCAAGGAGGAAATGCAGGACGTTTATGATATGAGAGTCCCGCTTTCTGTGGACGTTCACACCGGAGATTCGTGGTATGAGGCAAAGGGCTGAGATATGGAGATAAAAAGGATAACGCCCGACTTGCCGCGTTCTGTGTTCGAGGAGCTTGCCGCGCTCGACAGGAGCTGCTTCGCAAATGAAAACTGGTCCGCGCAGGACTTCCTCAGCGAGTCCGAAAAACATGACGGTATAGTTCTTGCGGCGTATATTTATAATGACCTCGCGGGGCTCATTGCGGGATTTACTGCCTCAGACACGGGGGAGATACTGACTGTTGCGGTCTCACCCGAGCATCGCAGAAATGGTATTGCGCGAAGGCTTTTAGAAGAATTTCTTACGCTTCTGCCTGATGAAACCAAGACTATCGCCCTTGAGGTAAGGCAGTCGAACTCCGCAGCTATAGCTCTGTATGAAAGCTTTGGCTTCACTAAAGCAGGAGTAAGGCGCAGATTTTACCGCGGCCCTGCAGAGGACGCAGATATTATGGTCAAAAACATATAAAGGAAGATAAAAATGCTTATTTTAGGAATAGAAAGCTCCTGCGACGAGACCGCCGCAAGCGTTGTTGAGGACTGCCGCACGATACGCTCGTCGGTGATCTCCACTCAGATAGAGGAGCATAAAAAGTACGGCGGAGTAGTCCCCGAGATAGCCTCGCGCCGTCACTGCGAAAACATACTCGGTGTTGTAAGTCAGGCTCTTGACGAGGCAGAGATCTCTCTCGCCGACCTCGACGGTATCGCCGTTACATACGCGCCCGGACTCATCGGAGCGCTTCTTGTGGGAGTAAGCTTCGCAAAGGGTCTTGCCATGTCCGCTGATAAGCCCCTTATTCCCGTCCATCACATCGCGGGACATATCGCCACGAATTACCTCACCCATCCCGAGCTGGAGCCGCCTTATCTGTGTCTTGTGGCAAGCGGAGGTCACAGTCATATCATCGAGGTGCTGAGCTACACGAAATTCCGCGTCATTGGCAGGACCCGTGATGACGCTGCCGGAGAATGCTTTGATAAATGTGCCCGTGCAATGGGTTTCCCCTACCCCGGCGGAGTCCATATCGACCGCGCGGCTCAGTCAGGCGATCCGAACACTTTCAAGCTCCCAAGACCGGCTGTTGCCGGAAGCGAATTTGATTTCAGTTTCTCCGGTCTGAAAACGGCAGTCATAAATATGCTCCACAATGCCGAGCAGAAGGGCATAACACTCGACCGAAACGACCTTGCTGCAAGCCTGCAGGCGGATATCTCCGCTATCCTCACCGAAAAGACTATCCGTGCGGCACGTTCACTCGGGTATAAAAAAGTTGCCCTTGCAGGCGGAGTTTCGGCAAATACGGGAGTCCGCACGGCACTTTCGGAAGCGTGCCGACATGAGGGCTTTGAGTTTTTCATGCCGGAAAAAAGTCTCTGCGGAGACAACGGTGCGATGATAGCCTGTCAGGGAAGCTATAACCTCCTCGCGGGTATAACGGCGGACGAAAGCCTGAATGCCGTCGCTACTCTTTCAATGGAGGAGATATGATGAGCTCGACCAACTGCGACACTTGTACAAATTACGTCTATGACGAAGATTACGACTGCTATGTCTGCATGGTGAACCTTGATGAGGACGAGATGTACCGCTTTTTGCAGGGTACAAACTATGCCTGCCCATATTACCGCCTCGACGACGAATACGGCGTTGTAAGGCACCAGAATTGATAGGTATCAGGTGTTAAATTGTAGGGGCAGACGTGTGTCCGCCCTTTTTGTGGGGCTCTGCCCCACACCCCGCCAAAGAGTCAGTCGCCTCTTTGGAATCTCATTTCACGCCCACGCTCGCAATCTCGCTCACTTTGTACGAATCGCAAAGTCGCTCTCCGCTCGCGGGAATATTATATAGAATAATGTAAGGGAGCACAGTGCTTGCCCCTATGAGTCTTTTAAATAATATGTCCCTGTCGCGCCTCTGTCCGTGACCTCTGCGACTTCCGCGATGTGATCGTTCAAGATATCCCCCAACACCGTTATTATGCCGCACTCCGGCGATATCCCCTGTGATATCGCTCTGTTTACCATGCCCATGAGAGTCTCCGCGGAGATATCCCGCAGAAGCTCACCGCCGTGCTCCCCGTAAACGACCACGCAGGACGGCGAGACTCTCCACTCGTTCATCAGATAAACAAGCCCGTCACGCACCCCATCTCCGTCCGTTATAACGAGCTCGGTATAACCCGTGAATATCTCCTTTCCGCTTATAAGCTCCGCAGTGCGCTTAGCCGAGGGGATATCCTCTCCGACTGCGGAAACAACATCGCTGTCCGCGCCGTAAAAGGTGAAGGTCAGCGTTTTTTCATTTTCTCCTTCGATAGAAACGGCTCGGAGATAGCTTTTATCGTAAACACGTCCGGAAGCAGCACAGCCTGTAAGAGCTGACGCGCACATCAGAGCCGTTAAAATAAAAACTGCGATCTTTTTCATGCTCCCTCCTATAGTACGCTTGTAAGAACCGGCGTTTCGCTCCTGCATAAAAGCTCCAGCAAATGCTCAAGCTCACTTAGCTCCTCTATAAGATCAGGACTTTCGCTTTCTACAAGATAATCTATTTTGGAGAAGAGCGTCCCTATCTCTGCCAGTCTGTCATATTTTACCAGAATTGCTGCTAATGAACTAAAATCGTCCCACTGAAAGGAAAGCTCGGCAGCAAGCTCTGATGCCTGTGCAGTATTATTGCTTTCAGCGAGCTCTTCGAGCTGTCTTACACCGTCGAGCATAAGTCCGCAGCGATTATTGACCCATATTCCGGAAAATATACTGATCCCCACAAGCAGGCACAGTATACCTGCGCTTATTTTAACTCTCGTCATTGCTTTCAGCTCCTATCTCTGCAATACACGGCGGATCGCCATTTTTATCGGCAATAAAGCAGCGTCCCGAAGTGTCAGCGGTCATTATCAGTACGTCCTCAAGCGAAAGTCCCTCCTCTGACAGTAGCTTCATTACAAGCTGACGATCTATACCAAGACTATCTGCGGCATTTTCAAGAAATCTCCCTTCTGACACTATCAGCTGTGGGGGATCTGTATTTTCCGCCGTGACGCCGAGGTCTTGCCTCCGGGGAGCATCTCTGAGGGGCTTTTTCATTACGGAAATATTACCGGTCGTTTCGACTATTGCAAACTGTATATCATCAAGATCAAAAGCGTCCTTTCCCCTCAGAGCCATTAGAAGATCATCTACAGAAAATCGCAGCTCTCTCAGAGTATGGGTGTCTATTTTTCCGTCACGTATTACTATTTTCGGACTTCCCGAGATCATCTTTCTCAGCTTCGGGAATTTCAGATTCAGCCATGATACTATGACCTCGAAGCATACCAGCGCCAGTATAGGAGTTATCCCTACTATAACAGGTATATTCACGTCCTCTATGGGCAAAGTAGCGATGTTCGAGACCAGTATCGTTATGACGAGCTCTGACGGCTGAAGCTCCCCGAGCTGTCTTTTTCCCATGAGTCTTACTGCGAATATTACAAGGACATAAAGTATCAGCGACCTTATGAGCACAATACTCATTTTATCAGCTCCCTTGATTCAGGTGTAAGGCGCTCTGAGGCTTTTTATTCAGCAGAACACAACCGCCGGACCGCTCGCCTCATAACTACAACCTATTATTCCGCATTTCTTCGGTAATATTCAGGCAAAAAGAGTGGGACTGCCATAAAAAACGGCAGTCCCGTGTCAAGAGAGATAGTTTATCAGTGAATATCTGAAAAGCCGCCATGAGAGGAGCAGCAGCTTTTCAGGTACTCACGTACCCTTTTGCTTATTTATCTGCAAAATTCTGATTGTATTGCGTATACGCCTTCACAATAAGCTCAGCGCAGAGCTCATCGCCGAGCAGCGCGCTGTTCAGGCAAAGAGCATATTGATCCTTATCCTGCCATACGCCTCCCGTATTCACATTATAGAAGGTCTCACGGCGCTTATCTGCCTTCTTCATAATAGATTCCGCCTTGTTCTCGGGGATACCATAATCCTCTATTGCTCTTTTAATGCGATATTCCGGCTCTGCGTAGATATAAACGCTGAAGCAGCCCTTATCCTCGAGGATATAATTTCCGCACCTGCCTACAAGCACAAAGCTATCTTCTTTTTCAGCTATCTCGCTGATTATGCGGCTCTCCATGAGAAACACTTTATCCGAAAGAGGAAGGCTATCCTCCATAGTCCTGCCGGGATTTGCGGAAAGGAGCAGCGAATAGAGAAAGCTCGTGGGGACATTTTCCTCCGCAGATTCAAGATAATCCGGCGATATACCGCACTTTTCAGCGGTCATCTCAAGTATCTGTCTGTTATAGCAGCTTATCCCCAGCTTTTCAGCGGCAAGCTTTCCGATGATACTTCCACCGCTTCCATATTGACGCTCTATTGTAATAATTGACTTTTTCATCGGAAACTCCCCCAATTATTGATAATTCATTAATTACAGATTTTACTTACACTAACATTATACCACATTTTGCACATATTTCAAGCGGATTCGCCGCTATTATTATCAAAAATGTAAAATTTCTATGTTTCTTACAATTTAGAGCTTGTCCTATTGTGCATTTTTTATAGTGTTTCAACCATTCTCATGATTATCTTCCTGCGGGAGAAGTTCGATTATGACCTTTTCTACAGTTTGCTCGTTGACATCGGCTGCGGTCAGGCGGAAAATACCACTGACAGCGGTCTCTCCCGATTCGGGAATATGCTCCATAACGTCTGTGACCCATCCGCCTACCGTGGTATAATCGGTCTGTATCAGCCTTTCGTCAAGGTCGAGCAGCTCTGTAAGCTCACTGATATTCATATCGCCCGCGACCTCATATTTATCAGGCGCAAGCATCATAATGCTGCTGATTATCTCATCGTCCTCGTCGTATATCTCGCCGACAAGCTCCTCGATGATATCCTCAAGAGTCACTATTCCTTTAGTTCCGCCGTACTGGTCGGTGACGACCGCAAGATGCACCTTTGAACGCTGCATATCGCGCATAGCCTCGCTGATAAGCTTGGTATCAGCGATATGCGGCACCTCCTGTATGATCGCGCAGATATCGTTTCCGCCCTCTACAAGCATTTTGAAAAACGCCTTGTTGGTGATTATACCTATTATATCGTCGAGACTTTTCTCATACACGGGAAGTCTTGAATACATTTCGGAGCTGAAAAGTGCCTTTATCTCATCGATAGTAGAGTTCAGCTCTATGCCGACTATCTTGACTCTCGGAATAAGTATCTCATTGACACTTATCTCATCGAACTCCAGTGCGCTTTTGACGAGTTCGCTTTCCTGCTCTTCGATAACACCCTGTTCCTCTATCTCGTCTATCATGTATTTGAGCTCATCCTCTGTAACGCTCGGAGTCTGTGAGCTGCCTTTTGAAACAAGAGATGAAAGTCTGTTGAGCAGCCAGACTATAGGTTTGAATATTGCTACAACAGCAGAAAGAGGCGAAGCAAAGGCAAGGGCAAGCGTCTCTGCATTCCTCTTGGCATAGGATTTCGGCAGGACTTCACAGAAAACAAGCACCAGCGCCGTTATAACTATAGTAGATACCAACGCGCCGTTGCTTCCCACCAATGAAATAAAAATAAGAGTGCTAACTGATGAAGTAGCGATGTTGACTATATTGTTTCCGATAAGCACCGCCGTCAGCACCTCGTCAAACCGGTCGGCAAGCCTCAGAGCCTTTGCAGCCTTCCTGTTCCCCTGAGCCTCATAATTTTTCAGCCTTAGCCTGTTGACGCTCGAATAAGCTGTCTCTGCACTTGAAAAGAGCGCAGAAAATATCATCATCATTATGACGAATAGTATTTTCCATATGTCTGAGTTATCCATAATTAACCTTTCTTTTGGAAATTAAAATATGAGCATTATAGAGTATTTTAACATATTTTTTACTGTAATGCAAGTGTTTTCTTCCCTTAAATAAAAGAAAAGGAAATTTCACTCAGTGCCTGTTGCTTTTTTTTCAATAATGTGTTATACTAAATATGTGTGAAGCGCATTTTATATGTGCAAATAACATTACGGAGGTGCATTATGAGTTCCGACCCTTATGGGAATTTAATCAGAATATCCCCCTACCCGGCGAAGGCTCTGTATGCTGCCGTGCTTTCGCCGTAAATCCCGGCGAAAGGAGCGTTCCGCCGCAGCTCCCTGCGGCGTATGACACAATATGATAAAATACTATATTTCTGAAAACGGCTCGCTTTGCGAAGTTCAGCAGCCATCTGCCGGCTGCTGGATATCAGTTGTAGAGCCTACTCCGCAGGAAGTCAGAGAGCTCGTAGAAGTTTATGGGCTCGACAGCGGCTTTGTTAAGTCATCTCTCGATGAGGAGGAATCGTCCCGTATCGAACGCGAGGACGACCAGACCCTTGTTATCATCGATACCCCTGTTTCCTCCATTGACGAGGATCAGACCAAAAGCTTCTATACACAGCCTGTCGGCATCATAATCACCGACGACTATGTGTTCACTATATCAATAAAGGAAACTCAGATCATCAATGAGGCAATGCTCGGAAGCATACGGAATCTGCGCCCGAGTTTCAAAACGCGATTCGTTCTTCAGCTGCTTCTGAGGATAGCAGCGCTGTTCCTGACATACCTCAAACAGATAGATAAGATATCATCTGCTGCCGAACAGCAGCTCCATGACGCAATGAAAAACGAGCTTCTCATGCAGCTCCTTGCGCTTGAAAAATCTCTGGTATATTTCTCCACCTCTCTCAAGGCAAACGAAGCGACTATCGAGAAGATTTTCCGCGGCAGAGTTATCAAGCTCTACGATGAGGATCAGGACTTACTTGAGGACGTGCTCATTGAGATGAAACAGGCAATAGAGATGTCAAATATATATACCGGTATCCTATCCAGCATGATGGACGGATTTTCATCAATAATATCAAATAATCTGAATATTGTCATGTGGCGATTGACTATAATCACAATAATACTTGAGATACCAAATATCATCTTCGCTTTCTACGGTATAAACACGGTAGATCTGCCTATGCCGTATACATGGTTCTCGATAGCCCTGACCGTCTTCCTTACAGGAATAACAGCGTTTATACTGCTTAAATGGAAGAAAAAATGACCTGAAATCAGTTCCGTTTTCGTATAAGCGACTAAAAAATAAAATTTTCTCCTTAACTATTGATTTTTTCATTTTCCTGTGATATAATGTCAGTATTGTATTATATCCCCATAGGGGAGTAGTAACAAGGAGGAAAATTTAATATGAAAACAAAGTTCAACACCAGATCCATGGTATTGCTGGGCTTATTGACCGCTATTGTCGTGGTATTCTCGCTCACACCCATAGGATCGATCCCCGTCGGACCGCTCGTCATCACGCTGAACATTATCCCTATTGCTATTGCGGCGATAGCCCTCGGACCCATAGGTGGAGCCATCATGGGAGCCATTTTCGGTATATTCAGCTTTTTACAGTGCTTCGGCATCGGAGTCCTCAGTACAATGGGAGCTGCTACACTTGAGATAAGCCCTGTGCTTACCTTTATCCAGCGAGTTATCCCGCGTACTCTTGACGGCTTCCTCGTAGGACTGATATTCCTTGGGATATCAAAACTTAAAAGCCTGCGAGCTTATTACATTATCACAGGCATAGTTACAGGAGCTTTCTCTCTGGCGCTGTTCCTCTCGGTAATGCTGCTGATCTGCTATGACAAAAACGGCAAGTACAGCATGAACGAGAAAATGTACAGCCTCATGACCTCGCACGGATTGATCGCTTATATCTGCATTTGCATATTCCTGCTGGGCTTCACGATAGGTTACATGATAGTAAGCAGCAAAAAGCTTACCAAGCTGCAGGTAGCCTGTGCTATATCGGGATTCTCAGCGGCAATACTTAACACTATTTTCTTCATGTCGGCGCTGGTGCTGCTTTTCGGCAACACAGATTATATGCGGGAGAAAATGGCGGGACGCAACCCACTGCTCTATATCGTTGTTTCGGTCGGTATCAACGCGCTGTTTGAAATGGTTCTTTCGACCGTGCTCACAACGTTCATCGGCAACGCTCTTTTCAAAGCGAAGCTGATACAGACTCCGGAAAATTTAAAGGACTAAAAATCAAAGCCTTTCTCATATATGAGAAAGGCTTTTTTGTGCTATTCGTTATAAGGGAGCTCTGCTATGAGACCGAGCATGAATTGCTGTATCGTTAGCGCATCTTTGGACGTAACTCCGTCGCCTCCTCCTGAGCAGTCGGCATTTATGAGCCCCTGCGCTGTGATGTGATTTTCGTCCGAACCGCTTTCGCCGTATTTATCCGGATTCGCCCCTGCCTGCAATATCAGCACTGCGTCCGCGACCTCAACTGTTCCGTTGCAGTTTGCATCACCGTAGGCGATCTCTATATCAGTGTCGGTAACCTTAACGCTGCATTCAAGCAGAGTATCTCCGCAAAGCGCGTATATAGTTGCAGTTCCGACAGATACTGCTTTTACCTTGCCGCCGCTGACCGTTGCGACTTTTGTGTTGTCGCTTGTCCATTCTATTTCCGTACCCGATGGCTTGTTTAATATCAGCAGGTTATTTTCATCTCCGACTGCCATTATCAGTGAGGTAGGTATCAGTTTTGGCTCAGAAGTTGAAGTGGTAGTTGTAGTTGTTGATGCGATTGTCGTGGCGGCAGTATTTGTGGTTGCTGATGCCGTGGTAGTAGTAGTTGTTGTTGTTGTCTCGGCAGATGTAGTTGTAGTATTGATTTTATCTACTACAGTAATATTAATATTTACCGCAAATCCTTGAGCTATATCCGTAGCTACACTAAAACATATTGTGGCAGTACCCACACTATATGCATGAACACCCCATTGATATGGATTCCATATCTCGCCCCTCAGCACGCCTGCAACGTTCTCATTGTCCGATTCACATTCAACGTAAAATCCATAACCGCCTTCGGAATCAATAAGCTTCTCAAATTTAAGATCATCTCCGACTTCAAGGGTATATTCGGTATCACCGATCCACCACGCGCTTGTGCCCTCCGAATGCACTATTGATAAATAATTAGGTGTCCTAATAGTAAGAAGGCAAAGAGCCATTACAAAAGGCAGCGCGATACTAACAAATTTTTTTGTTATACTCATAAAGAAACCCTCCCCAAATGAATCATTTAGTATATTATAGCATACAAATATTACCATTTTATTAATTAAAGATGATTTCTGCTTTTTGTACAATACAAAACAGTATCTTAGGCATATATGACAAAAGAGTCCGCACCCTTTCAGGTACGGACTCTTGTAAGTAACTTGTTAAAATTACTTGATCTCGATAGTAGCGCCAGCCTCTTCAAACTTAGCCTTGAGCTCATTAGCCTCTGCCTCGGAAACGCCTTCCTTGATAGCCTTAGGAGCAGACTCAACTACTTCCTTAGCCTCCTTAAGACCAAGACCGAGAACCTCCTTAGCAACCTTGATAACAGCCATCTTAGCGTCACCGAAGGAAGCAAGAACTACGTCGAACTCTGTCTTAGCAGCCTCTGCGCCGCCTGCTGCACCGCCTGCTGCGGGAGCTGCTGCGATTGCAGCTGTTACACCGAACTCCTCCTGGATAGCGTCTACGAGCTCGGAAAGCTCAAGAACGGAAAGAGTCTTGATATCTTCAACAAATTTTGTGATCTTCTCTGAAGCCATGATAATTTTCTCCTTTATAAAATATTTTTGATCATGCGGAGAGCCGCTCCGCCGCGGTTTTAAGCCGATAGGGCTGCATTATGCAGCTTCCTCCTCCGACTTCTTGTCTGCAACAGCCTGAAGAGTTGCAGCGAGCTTCTGCAGGGGACCCTGGAGAGAGCCAACGAGCTGAGCGAGCAGCACGTCCTTTGAAGGGATCTTGGAAAGAGCAATAACTCCTGCCTGATCGTATACCTCGCCCTCAACGTAGCCTGCCTTGAGATTGAACTTCTCATCGCCTGCCTTCTCAGCGAACTTACCGAGAACTCTTGCAGGAGCGGTCTGGTCGTCATTTGAGAGAGCGATAGCGGTAGTACCGTTAAGAGCCTCCTCAAAGCCTTCTATGCCGCAGTTTTTGAAAGCACGGAGAAGAAGTGTGTTCTTCTCTACAAAGTAGTTGACGTTAGCCTCGCGGAGTTCTCTTCTGAGCTTAGTATCCTCCTCAACGGTGATACCCTTATAGTCAACGAGAACGCCTGAAACAGAATTCTTGATGAGTTCTGTAAGCTGGTCTACCTTAGCTTTCTTTGCTTCAAGTACAGCATTGCTTGGCATTGTGTATTCACCTCCGAATATTTTGTTATCGTATCCGAAAGCAACAAAAAAGTCCTTATCCGACAGCACGGAAAGGACAATAAGTTATCATAAAACTTGATTGCTATTCCTCGGCGGGGCTTACAGACCTTTCGGTAATGCCTGCTGTCTTTAGAATACGATATTTACTGTGAATTTCACAGCTTGATTATTATATCACACATTTTTCTGTTTGTCAAGCATTTTTGAGATTTATTTTTAATGTCCGGCAAGAAGCGGAATATCGCCTCTTGCCGGTGAATGCTATTTATTCAGCAGAAACCTGCTTATGCCGACGAGATCTGCAACGGTATATGCTCCGTCTGCAGATATAAGGTGCCTTCTCATCATAGCCATGTCGGAGCTGTTGACAGAACCGTTCCTGTCAACGTCCCAGCTCATGTATGAAGCCGAATACCCATAGAATGCGAGTTCGTTGAGGTCGCCGCCCTGCTTCACTATCTTAACGCAGTCAGTCGGCTCATTCGGAGCTGTAAGCGTAACGGCACGATACATATATCCCCCGAGGTTGCTCGACCATATGAGCTCGTCTGTGTAGGCATTGTATACGCTTATGCCGCCCGTTCCGTAGGTATCGTAGACCGCGAATCCAGTCAGTGCCACAGGCTTGTCGAAGAACGCATACTTTAAGAAAAGCCCTACGCTTTCTATAAT
>CALEPT010000078.1 GCA_937910385.1 uncultured Ruminococcus sp.
ACGGCTCACCACCCCACCATCGGAAACAACGTAACTCCTGATCCCATATTCAATTTTCAAGCTGCTGTCTAAGTCCGAAGACTCTTCCTCAGTTTCAATCATAACAGACTTTTTAAAGAGAATAAATGCGAAATGAAACTCAAAAGATTTTTCGCACTTTCATTTCAAAAAGACTATCATTTCAATATGATGTGTGTTATAATAGTGGTAACCTATCTTTGGAGGCAAAACTTATGTATCTGAGCCGTGGACTGTACGTTTTCCCAAATAAAAATACTATCAGGCGCTTTATGTATGATGGAGAGGAAGCGACTGAGCTGCCTGAGATTACATTTGAGCAGCAGCTGATAGACTTTCTTGAGATCAATCTGACGCCGTTCAACAGACTTCTTGACAAGCTGAAAGCATATACCAAGGAGAACACGACTCCTGATGAACTTTTGGGCGTGTGCCGAGCTGTTGGATATGCCGCTGAGATCTTTTGTCAGGAAGAACCTGTGTACAGCTTTCTGCTGTGTACAAAGCTGTATGTTGACAGTTATGATATATCAAGTTATGAAGAGCTTTTTGAGCATAAGGATCACGCTGTTGAAATGCTGCGAGATATGGTACACACTCAAAACATTTTCTTCACTATCGCCGATGCGTATTGCAGATTTGAAGGCACCCACGAGGAAAAGACTACTAAAGCATTCTTAGGCAGGGAAACTATTTTCAAGTGCCAATTTGAGCAAGTCATTGCTCATACAGATGTCGGCACGGAAATGTTTCAGATGACAAGACCTAAGCTGCCATACAGCAGAGGCTACCGCTTTGACAATCTGCCTGCCTATATATGGTATGTTTTTCTGAACGCAATGGAATATGATACGGGTTTAAGCCAATGCGACTACTGCGGACACTTCTTCAAACCCAAGACAAAGAAAAAGACCCGATACTGTGATCGGGTCAGGACCGAGGACGGACGCACCTGTAAACATATAGGTCCGCAGCAGATATATAAATTCAGGATTCAGCACAGCGACCTGCTTGCTGACTATGACAGAGCAATCAATCGTAACTACAGGCGCGTTGAGCGTTACGAACTAAAGCTCGGAGACGATAAGCAGGGCAAGGATTTGTCATATAACGATTACGCAGACTGGCTCAGAGATCTCCATGATGCGAAGATGTCTTTCATGTCTGGAGAGTTATCGGAGGAAGAGTTCAAGAAGGCTATTCATCATTTGGATTAATAATAAATCTCTAATGTTACCATTGATAAAACATCCATGCTATACCTAACAAGCGCATTGAATAGCTTCGGAGTATAATCTTATTAAGATAAGATCGAAATTCATCTATTATGCGTTGACTTTGTATTTATTATGTGATACAATAAAAATGGATAATTATATATTTTTTATGTTTGCGAGTAGGAGTTAAAATGCGGTATATCGGTGGAAAAAGTCTTTTGTTAGAAAATATCAATAACGTCATAACGTCCGAGATACCGAAAGTTTCATCGGTCGTGGATCTGTTTGCAGGCTCCGGGATAGTTTCAAATAGTTTCAAGTCTAATGGGTACAGAACGATCAGTAATGACTTCCTTTTTTTCAGCTATGTAATGTCCAGAGCCTCTATAGGGTTGAACAGGAACCCTTCTTTCAAGAAGCTGGGTATTGCAGATCCTGTTAGGTATCTGAATGCATTGACCATTGCTGACACAAGTTTTGAAATCGACCAATGCTTCATTTACAACAATTATAGTCCTGTTGGTAATTGTGAAAGAATGTATTTTCAGCCTGAAAATGCAATGAAAATTGATATTATCAGACTGACTATCGAAAAATGGTACACAGATGAACTGATCTCGGAAGATGAATACTTCTATCTTCTTTCGGCTCTTATTAACGCTGTTCCGTTTATTTCAAACATAACCGGTGTTTACGCTGCTTATCTTAAATTCTGGGACGAGCGTACATATAAAACGCTTGAATTGACCGAACCAGTTATCACAAACAACGGAAAGAAAAACGAATGTTATAATTCGGATTTTACCGAGTTATTGTCAAAGAAGTGTGACCTGCTGTATGCTGATCCCCCGTATAATTCAAGGGAGTATCTGCCTAATTATCACATTCTTGAAACTATTGCAAGATACGATTATCCTGAAATACATGGCGTAACAGGAATGCGGAATTATGATGATCAGAAATCAGTATTCTGCAAGAAAGGCACTGTTGCGTCTGCTTTTGAAACGATGATAAGAGATTGCCAAAGCAAGTATATACTTATAAGCTATAACAATGAAGCATTACTGTCAACCGAAGCACTCTCTGATATTTGCAGACGTTACGCAATAGATGACAGTTTCAAGCTGTTTGAATATAGCTATCGGAGATACAAGAACAAGATCCCGAATAATACAGCAGGACTTAAAGAACAGTTATACCTTTTGAGGAGGCATTGATATGGCTGTTAAAGCACCTTTTAATTATATAGGAAATAAATACAGGATAATAAACTCCATTCAGGAGTGCTTTCCTGAGCATATAGATACATTTGTTGACCTGTTTTGCGGTGGCTGTGATGTGAGCATCAATACCGTTGCAAACAACATATATGCCAATGATATAAATTATCATGTTATAGGGATCCTCCAGGAATTTCAAAAACATGATGTCGAGTATATTCTTGACTACATTGACACAACAATAGAAAAATGGCAGCTCAGCAAAACCAACGAGGACGGATACAAGCTGTTTCGTGACCATTACAATCAGACCAAGAATCCTCTTGACCTTTATGTACTGATGTGTTTCAGCTTCAATTATCAGTTCAGGTTCAACAGCAGTCACGATTATAATAATCCGTTCGGCAGAAACAGAAGCAGTTTTAATGATGTCATGAGAAGCAATCTTATTCTTTTCAAGGAGCAGATCAATGACATTCATTTTTCTGCATTGGATTTTTGCGATTTCGATTATGACATTCTTCATACGGGAGATTTCCTGTATGCTGACCCGCCGTACCTTCTGATATGCGGCAGTTATAACGATGGCAAAAGAGGATTCCGTGGCTGGACAGAAAAAGACGACCTCGACCTTATGCGTATCCTTACCGAATTATCAGACCGTGGTGTCAACTTTGCCCTGTCTAACGTTATCGAGCATAAAGGCAGCACCAACGATGCTTTGATAGAGTGGATAGCTGACAATGGCTATACCGTACACGGTATCAACTTCAATTATAATAACTGCAATTATCATACGAACAATCGTGAAAACGTGACCAAAGAGGTTCTGATAACGAACTACTGATCGGAGGATATTATGGCTGAAAAAAGAACTTTGGGGTGGGTGCAGAATCCTGGAGATTTGAAAAAACTCAAAAAGCTTGTAAGTGTTTTTCTACATGGTTCTTCTGAAAACCAATGGCTTATAAACGAAAGACTGCCTCTACTTAAAAAGTATGACTTAATTAGTCCATCCTCAATCCATAAACTATCACCGAAATATCGACAAAAGCGAACTA
>CALEPT010000079.1 GCA_937910385.1 uncultured Ruminococcus sp.
ACTTGCCCTGTGCCTTAGCGATCTCGATGCCCTCACGCTGTCGCTGTTTGAGCTGTTCACGCTCCAACTGTGAGAGGGCGGCAAACACGGTCAACATGAATTTGCCCGTAGGTGTATCGGTGTCGATGTTCTCCTTATGGCTGATGAGACTGATACATACAAATAGTAACACAGGAATTAGCAACCAAATTCGACACAATATAACGATAGCATACAAACAAAAACGGCTGTACCAAGCCATGAGGTACAGCCGTTTTCATATATCCGTCTTGTTATTTTCTTTCTTTGATGATACTCTTACTGCAATAGTAGGTAATAAGGAAATATCCGCCATAAATCAGCAGTATGATGATAGATGTCGCCGCAATTGATTCTGCCATTTTCTCCGTACCGAAAACTTCAAGGAAGAATGCCGCAAACTTCATGCCGAATACCGAGTGCACGCAGGCGAGCAGCAGCGGAAGCAGGAAGAAAATACCCGTCTGCCTGAAAAGTGATTTGGAAATATCGCTTTCATCTGCACCAATCTTGCGAAGCATTTCATATCTTCCTATGCTGTCCACACTCTCGGAAAGCTCTTTGAGGGCAAGTATCGCACCGCAGGCGATGAGGAATACAAGACCGATGTACAGTCCCATAAATGTCGCTATCGCACCCAGCCCCACCGCACCGCTTGTAAGGTCTATCTTTGTGCTTAGTCCGAAATATCCACCGACTTTATGAACAGACAGTCCGCTAAGGTCTTGTCTGATGCTGTCGTATTCGTGGCGAAGCGCCTGCTCGGTCTCGGTTTTGCCTGCCTTGTCAGCAGCTTTGTAATTGCCGATAATAAAATCGCCGCTGGGTGTCTGACCCTCTAAAATGCTGTCGGGAACAACGAAAATTCCTGCATTGATATGCTGTGCAGAAATGCTGATAAAGCCTTCCTGACACTCGTCATATTTTGAGTGGAGCGTTTTACCATATACGGTAATATCTCCGTCAGCTTGCAGAACGCTGTCCCGTATCGCTTTCATAGATTTGAAATCACACAGCAAAATATATTCATCGTTGCCAATTGTAAGCGGTTCTTTGCCGTATAAATCCATCAGGGCATTATATTCATCAAGTCCAATCAACTGCTCGGAGGTATAATAGTCGAGAAAAATGAACTCTGCTTTTATCCTTTCAGCTTCTTCGCCGCAGAACTCTTCCAACGAAAAATCTGCGTCCCCGTAGGTGTAAAATCTCGTGTATTCTCCCGCATAAGCCATTATATCCAGTCCTTTGTCTTTACACTCCGAAACAATATCGAGATTTTCCACAGGCTCGTTGAGATTTGCAGAAAGCTCAAAATCCGCAGGGCAAAGTTCCTCAATATTCGCATTCATAGAGTTGCGCATGGAAAAGGAAGCCGTCAGTGCGCATATCGTAACAAACAGCATAAGGCAAATGACCGTCATAGAAAAGACCATAGTGTTGACCTTACTGCTTATCTGCCTGAATGTAAAGGCGTTCAGACTGCGGAAATAAACGTTTTTCATTGACATGACGATTCGTAGAAGCATTCCCGATACAGACCAGAATATCATAAATGTTGACACCGCACCCATTGTAATATACAGTGCCATTTTCTTGCCCGTGACCTCGCCATAATTCCAGCCCACCTGATAATATGCATAGCCAAGAGCTGCCGCCGCAATCAGGAATATGATTACGCAAATCACCGGATTTTTCAGCTTAATTTGTTCCGACCTCTTGCCGGAATGCATAAGGTCAATCAGCTTGAAACGGCTGATTATCACGCTGTTAAATATCATCACCACAAGATACATGACTGCGAAGCAAATAACTGTCATTTTAATCGCATCGCCCGAAACCATAAAGCTATACCTTGTCATGTCAGCTTCAAAAAGGCTAACCACAAGTGCGCTCATTATCTGTGAAAGACCTATCCCCAGCAAAAGCCCAACCCCTAGAGAACCGAGTCCGATAATGACCGTTTCAAGCAGGAGTATCGCAGAAATCTTTCCCTTTCCCATACCGAGGAGAAGGTAAAGCGCAAATTCCTTGTTCCGCCGCTTCATCAGAAAACGGCTCGCATAGACGATAAGCAGACCGAGAACGCCTGCGACAAAAACACTCATCGCAGAAATTCCCATTTGCAGTATTCGTGCAACCTCTCTGCCGTCCGTGTCGATGACCGTCATAGCAACCTGTCCGCTGACCGCATTGAAAACATAGAACACCGAAATGCCGATGATAAGCGTAAAAAAGTATATCGCATAGTCACGCAGACTCTTGCGGATATTACTAAGGGAGAGCTTAAAGAGCATCGCTCACGTCACCTCCCAGAAGCGTTACCACGTTGATTATCTTATCAAAAAACTGCTTGCGGCTGTCCGCGCCGCGGCTTATCTCGTTGAAGATTTTGCCGTCCTTGATG
>CALEPT010000080.1 GCA_937910385.1 uncultured Ruminococcus sp.
GTGCATATAGTGGCAATGGTCATCAGCTTTCTGAGCTTTATGAGATATATTGGAAAGGTGGAAAAACAAAATGCTTACGGTTTCTGATGTAACGAAAAACTATGGCAAGTTCACAGCAGTCGAGCATATCACGCTCGACCTTGACAACGGCTTGTACGGTCTGCTTGCTCCGAACGGTGCAGGCAAGACAACGCTTATCAAAATGATAACCACATTGCTGAATCCAACATCGGGAGAGATACTTTATAACGGTGTGGAAATACGTAAAATGGGTGCGGAGTATCGTACTTTGCTCGGCTTTCTTCCGCAGCAATTCGGCTATTACAAGAATAATACTCCTGTTCAGTATCTTGATTACCTCGCTGCTCTGAAAGGTATGCCGACGAACGGCTTGAAACAGCGTATCAGCGATGTCATAGAGCAAGTAGGACTGTCTGATTCAGCTAACACGAAAATGCGGAAGTTTTCGGGCGGTATGCTTCAGCGTGTCGGCATTGCACAGGCGATACTCAATGATCCGAAAATTCTGATTTTTGACGAACCAACAGCAGGACTTGATCCGAAAGAAAGAGTGCGTTTCCGCAACATTATCTCTGCTCTCTCCAAAGACAGGATTGTTATTCTGTCCACGCATATCGTTTCAGACATTGAATCTATCGCCAATCGAGTTGTGATGATAAAGGACAAACACCTTTACAAGAATGATACGGTAACAGCGATCTGCTCGGAGCTTGATGGGTGCGTATTTGAGACTTCCGTTACCGACAGCGAATACGCAGAATTTGAAAAGAAATACCTTGTGCTGTCTGCAAGGCAGGAGCGTGATGGTATGACAGTAAGGTATTATAGTGACAGTAAAACAGACTTTGATGCAAGAGAATGCACGCCAAATCTGGAAGATGTATTCCTCGTAACATACAGATAAGGAGATATTATGCGAATTATAAGAAAGGAAATCCGTAAGATCCTGAGCATTAAGCTGATTGTCATTCTGCTGATATTTTCAGTACTGTATGTAACACAAATCCCCTATATTGCGATGAATTGGTGGAACCATACAGCTTCACCATACGAGGTTGATCTTCATAGGGAGCTTATCGGAAAATTCGGTGCTACTCTTACAATTGACGAATGGGACGAATTTATGTTATTTCGTCAAGACCTGATAGATGATCTGATGGAGTATATATTGCAGGACGAAACCATGCAGAAATATGGTATTGATACCTATGAAAAGTATGAGGAACAGCGTGAACTAACATATCATGGAGAAGCTCATGAAACTGAACTTGGGCAGGAGTACACCAGGCTTATCTTCGATGATCCTGTTACATCTCCACTGAATTTTAAAATACAGACAATTGACAGTCTTGTAGCTGCAAAAGAATCAGGTTATATTTACAGCAGCATAGAAGACGCCGAAAACAAAATGCACAATATGGATTACTATCAGAATATGTCTGAATCAGCACAGAACAGAATAGTACAGCTATGGAC
>CALEPT010000081.1 GCA_937910385.1 uncultured Ruminococcus sp.
GATGCTGCTCCAGTCCTGACGGCGGCCAGTCCATTTTTTCGTGATGTCCTTCATACGGAAAGAATACGCACTTTTATATCAGAGAGATGTATTTGGTTAACTAACAGGCTGCTATCAGCGAAAACAAGTAATTCACGACTATATCAAAATCGGTGATTTTACGCTGTTTCAGGGCGATGCAGAGGAACACTTCCGAGCTAAGTCTAAGAAGCGTGAATTCCATAATTGGCGCGACATCCGTGTAAACGTGTATGTCTGAGCCGATAGAATAGTTGATAATAATGCTCTCACAGTTTCGGCTGTGAGAGCTTTTTTGTGTCTTGAAATATGGTCAAATTACGTAAAATTGCGTTTTAGTTGACAAATCTTTACGTAAAATGCGTTTTTACTTGACGCTTGACTTTTGTGCTTTCATGTAGTATAATTATCACAAACCTGCGCATAATGGAATTTAGATAGTGTTATAAACCTGCGCATTCAGGAATTTGCGAGCAAGTTAAAACTTGCGTATTATGGAAATGAGGCGTTATTATGATACTGAAACGTAAAATGTACGACAAGCTGCTGACTCTGAAAACCGAGCTGAACGGCAAAAAAGCCTTTCTGATAGAGGGGGCAAGGCGTATCGGTAAGTCAACGATATGCGAAGAATTTGGTAAGAATGAGTACAAAAGCTATATCCTCATAGACTTCGCCAAGTGCCCCGACGAGGTCAAGGACTATTTCGCCAAGCACATGAACGATCTTGATACGTTCTTCATGCTGCTGTCCACCTACTACGGTGTGAAGCTGTATGAGCGTGAGTCGCTTATCATCTTTGATGAGGTGCAGATGTACCCGAAGGCAAGAGAGTGCGTCAAGTATCTTGTTGCCGACGGCAGATACGACTATATCGAAACAGGCTCGCTCATTTCCATCAAGGAGAACGTCAAGGATATTGTCATCCCCTCGGAGGAACGTCATCTAAGTATGTATCCGCTGGATTTTGAAGAATTCTGCGATGCATTGGGCGAGGAGCAAATATGCGGTTATATTCGTAAGTGCTTTGCCGATAGAGTTCCCCTTGAAAATGAGCTTCACCACAAGGCGATGCTCCTGTTCAAGCAGTATATGCTTGTAGGCGGTATGCCTCAGAGCGTTATCGCTTTTCTTGAAAGCAGGAAGGACTTCGACAAGGCTGATATTGAAAAGCGTGATATTCTCTCACTGTATCGCAGCGACATCATGAAGATAGACAGCAAGTACAGGAGCAAAGTCCTCACCATATTCGATCAGATACCCGGTCTGCTCTCACAGCACGAAAAGCGCGTAGTTTTCAGCGACGTAGCTGCCAAAAGTACGGCTGACCAGTATGAGGAAACCTTCTTCTGGCTGTCGGATTCCATGATCTCAAACGAGTGTTTCCTGTGCAATGACCCAAATGTGGGACTGTCAATCAATGAGAACAGAGCGTATGTGAAGTGCTACCTCGGTGACACAGGACTGCTTGTCAGCCATGCCTTTGATGAGAACGAACTGCTGGAAGATGAGGTCTACAAGCAGATACTCGGCGATAAACTGAACATAAATGAAGGTATGCTTTATGAGAATGCTATTGCTCAGATGCTGACAGCGAACGGTCACAAGCTGTATTTCTATACGCAGTACAACGCTGAGAAGCACCGCAACGATATTGAAATAGACTTCCTGATTTCCAACAACAGCAAACTGAAATACAAGATGTTTCCGATAGAGGTCAAGTCGAGCAAGAAGTATTCGATAGAGTCGCTCAAACGCTTCAAGGAGAAGTACAAGGCAAGGATCGGAGAGTGCTATGTGATACACCCACGAAATCTCAGTTTCAAGGAGGACATTGTTTGCATACCGCCTTATATGACGATTTGTCTATAAAACACCGCCGTTCAGGACGAACCTGAGCGGCGGTGTTTCATTGATTCATGTGAATATATATTACCTATGTTTTACGAGCAGGAGGTACTCTTCAATTTTACTTGCAAAATGCAAAGGTGCAGGAAGCCTGACGGATCTGTTAACTTCCGGCATTACTTCTCTGAGATAGTTGGCATAAGCTGCCAATTGTTCTGCATCATCATTTGCCTGCAATTGTATAGGATAGTATTCGACTAAACTACACTCATCAAAACTCCGAGAAGGATTTTTGATCTTAGATGAGTTATAGCTAAGGGTATACTCCTTGTTATTAGGTCTGCTTTCCAAGCCCCAGAACACATTTTTGTATCTGTAAACGCCACTGGCAGATATGCAATTGCCTTTATCATTGAATTCGGTATAATAATCGGGAACCTCGTGAGTGCTATGGTTTTCACGTATTCTAATTATCCTGATCCCGGTGCCACAGAAAGAGCGAATATCAGAATAATTTTTGGTTCCGATTTCAATCGTTTCCGGAATATATGGAGATGTAAAATGATATTCTGATATTTTCTTATCTGTTAATCCATGCCAAAACTGTCTCGTGATTCCATTAGCTTGTGAAAGAACAATTGCATTTTCATCGTTATATAAACTGTGCAGGCCAAGCAGCTTTGTACGGAATCCACTTCTGGATGAATCAACACATTTCTGTACAAAATCTTTATCCCGTGATAGCTTTGAAAAAGCAATCAGTGCTTCTGGATATGACAAGTGCCGCTTTTCTAACAGATCGGAATCTACAGATACTTTACCGCTTCGGACATTATAAGTAACATACACAGGTAGAAAACGTGCAGTATCTTTTGCTAATCTGGATTTTTCCGCCCACAGAGGTTTTAACTGATGCAGAACATACATACCTACTGTATCTGCATCAAAAGCGGGATTATTCTTCATACCGCGTTTTTCGCAGAACTCTGTGTAACCAAATTGCCGAAGCATATCCATGACAGCACCTTTTACTCTGTGTTCAGGCGGATCGTCTTTAGTATCATCTTGTTTTGATCCATCGGGGGTAATGAACTGTGTAATACGGCTTGTTTCAGCAAAACCAGCACGCAGTGCGTTTTTAGGATCGCCTACGTCATCACGCATATCGGGAAGAATAATGATAGCGCCAATTATTTTATTAGATTGTGTCACCAGCTCTTTTACCTTCTCGATTCTCTGAATATGTGACATAAACGTGTCATCTTTCATCATATCACTCAAAGAACCAAGTTCTCTTTCAACTATATCAACAGGAAGAACAGATCGGTATTCTTCTCCGCCGAGATATGATTCAAATTCACTTTTGATCTTCTCTGATAAATCACGATCTGACGAATGACCATATACTTCAATTCGCAGTTCAGACATTCCTGTACACTGTTTTAATCTTTCACGGTGTAATTTCTGAAACTCATTTTTATTTGAATTATTATTACTTACAGCTTTTGACTTGCTTATCGGATGTACAGGTGCAATCTGTTCGGAAAATTCCTGCAATAATGTGCTTAACTGATGAAATATTTCACGTTTATCCTTGACAGAAACACCAGTACCAATATACATATCAGTGAATTTCAGACCATTTTTATATGGGAGTAAAATTTGCGGCTTTGCGGATCCTTTTAAATATTGCTCAGGGTGATAAAGCACATCATCAGCACTTGGCAAAAGAGTTGAGTTATAGAGGTTATAACAATCCTGTTCGGGTTTGTACCAACTGTGGATATACTTATCAGACCCCTCTTCTTTTTTTGCTAAATGCGATAAAGTTATTCGTCTGTATTTGTTATTCCCTGTCGCAACATACGCATGAATATCTTCAGAAAGATAAACATTTTCTTTTTCATCTTTTATGTTTGAAATAAATCTTTTGACAGAAGAATCAAACAAAAGCATACAAGTGCGCTCAGGTGGTGTGGTCTGTACGGAAAGCTGCAAACCTACTGAATAGTAGTTTGGCTTAGGTCTACCATCTGAGATTGGCTGACTCATAAGCATTTTTGAGCCGCAACTTGAAAGTGTAAGTTCTTGTCCACTCATTGTTATTGTCTTTCCATTTAGAGCGTTAGTTGCATAAAGAGAAAATGCATTAAAGGCGTAATCAGTCAAAGCGTGTCCTTCAGAATCAAACATAACAGTTTCTTCAATGCTGATCCCAGATCTTAGAACCTCGGGATCGATCATATCCATAAGTTCATTAGCAATTCTTTCTGTTTCATCTGTTTTTTTATAATGGCTTAAGTATTCGCCTGCTATCCAGATTTGAATTATCTCGCATATCTTTTCTACATCAGGTTCATTTAGCGAAACAAACCATTTAGAGTCATTGGAATCCTGTTTCATCGGACTTATCTGAACCACATCATCCAGCCATCCGTTCAGATAGCC
>CALEPT010000082.1 GCA_937910385.1 uncultured Ruminococcus sp.
GAAAATTTTTGGACGAAAACTAATAATGAAATTAAAACCAACGAAAGAATAAATGTCGGAAGCATCCAGGCTCCGCAAAACGCATTCCTTTTAAACACGGGTCTTGAAACTCTTGCGCTCCGCATGCCGAAGCATTGCGAAAACGCTTTGAAGGTTGCAAAGTTCCTTGAAAATCATCCGAAAGTTGCTTGGGTGAACTTTGCAGGTCTCGAAAGCAATCCGGATTATGCTCTTGCACAAAAGCAATTCAAGGGCGGAATTCCTTGTGGTGTCTTGGCTTTTGGCATTAAGGGCGGACGAAATGAATCCATTAAGCTCATGGATGCGCTCTTCCATACAGGAAAGCATCTGGCTTGTTCCCATCGCCATATCATAAACAGTAACATTTCCACCTTTGCTGAGATCAGCATCACTAAGAAGCAAATCCGTCATAAGATAAATGATATCTCTGCTGGTAAAGTGAGCTCCCGCTTCTTCCCCGAACGATTCTGAGAACCTCTTAACCAGATCCTCGAATATGTATCCACAATCCACTGCGCTGATCTTGTCAGGACCCAGATAACCTTTTTGCGAATTGAACTCTTTAATGACCAGATACAGCGTATTGCTCTCCACCATACGCTTGATGATATTTTCAAAATCGAATTTGCTGAGCACATCTTGGACATTGGCTGAGAATCCATTCAGATAATCCCTGAAGTTTGCCTCGATGTTCTCCGGATCCGCAAGAAGCGAAGTAAAGGTGTACTTGCTGGTATTATAAAACTGATAGCCGGATGCCTTGGTAAGGAATCCGTCTATTACTGCAAAATTCTTCACCTTCTCGTGCTGCGTGAGCACGGCGTCGTGTGTCAAAAGCAGGCAGTCGTGAAATCTCTTCACAACTGTCATAGGCAGGATAACCAGCCCATACTCATGGGGCTTAAAAGGTCCCCTCAGCATATCCGCCACATTCCAGATCATGGTAGCTTTTTCGGCAATATTGGTTCCTACTACGCTAAATTTATCTGTCGCCATTTGGCCGATCCTCCATAAGTCTTAGTCCGGCACCCTTGTGTCGGCAATTGTAGTTTATAAAATGACGTGTCCAATAAAATGGGTTTCAATCTTTAATGGCACTTTTTCCGCTGTTGACCCATTCATCTATCTCAGACCGCTTGAACTTCCACAGCCTTCCAATCTTATGGGCAGGAACTTCATTCTTTGGATTTCTGATCCAGCTTCTCAATGTCGGAGCCTTAATTCCGAGATAAGCTGCTGCTTCTTCCAAACTGATATAGCTATCAATATTTGTATTTTCCATTTTGATTTCCTCTCAGTTCAAGATTCATCTACTCATGCTTAATACATACTTAGCCGTATTTAAGATATAGTAGCATAAATCCCTTTTTCTTTCAATCTGTTCTTTGATATTAATTGATATTTACTTGCAGTTTCGGAAATCCCTCCTACAAAAGTTTTAATAAAAGCTTTCATAAACAGTTTAGGAGGCGGATGGTACACATCCGCCCCTACTAAACCTGATTTGTACGTTATTTATTTTGCAAGTAACTTCTACAGATAGAAAACCTCTTCATCTTCCAGCCTTAAGCATGCCATCGTCCCCGATGGAAACCTCTCGTAATAGGCACATCCGCAGTCAATGTCATAGAAAATGCAGTTCTTCACTTCATCATAATGACGGAACACCTCTCCATCCGTATAAAACGCCGTATCCTTTGCTATGGTCGGAGTATGACCGGCAATGATCAGCCCGTTCTCAACGCCACCGAACTTTATGGCCTCTTCTCTGGCATAGAGATAAAACTGCTCCTTGCTCCCGTATTGATTGGCTATCAGGCTCATATCCTCGCAATACCCGGCATGAACCACAATACAATCCCTGTCATTTACTGGGAATCGATAAAAGTATGGATACGCCGCAAGCATATCCGCCCACCGGCAAAGCTCCCCAAAGGCTGCGCCTTTATTCTTCAGCAGATCCTCTATCGTTCCATAGTAGTCAAAATATTCGAGAATCGCCTTGTTCCTGGTCTTCATCAGGTATATCACGCTGTCCAGCAGGATAAGCGCATCCTCATTGGAATCGGGATCTGTAGCCAGCTCTTCCGCCTGATCTATCTGCCGCATAATGCCGACATTCTCCGCAAACTCCGCATCATGGTTGCCTTTGATCGGCATGGCATTCTTCGGACAGGACTCTAACCACCGCAGCATTTCCAGACTCTGCTTTCCCCGGTCAATGTAATCCCCCGCCAGATACAGACGGTCAGCCTCAGAGAACTCGATCTTACACAACAGCTGCTGGAATTCTCCAAAGCAACCATGGATATCGCTGATGACATACGTCGCCATCTGTATCACTCCTATCTTACACAGCCTCTCCCCTGTTTATCCTTACGGGAGAGCTGCTGCGGCTCTCCACCCCCGTCAAAAGAGCCTCCGGGTCGTCAAACCCCTGTATCTTATTCCCCATTTCCGTAATACCAATTCTCAGGGAATCGCAGACAAAGTCAGGCAGATAATCCTCAGGGCTTGCAAACGTGTACCCTATCTTGTACGAGGGCTTAACTCTGCCGAGGGAGCTGGCAGCTTTCCCCGCAAGGAAGTCCCCGACTGGCGAAACGGGAGCCTTGTATCCTCCTCCACCCGCAGCAAATGCTTTTTGTTCAATATCACGCTGAAAATACATTCCGGCAAGAGGATCGCTGCCCTCAAAGTCGTCGGCATTGATGTTGACGAGCAGCGCACTATTGGAATTCTCCTCGTTTCTTGCAAAACAGCTCATACCGTTCACTGCGAGCCGCCCCTCCTCGGAAGAAGCTGCCGCTATGACTCCCCCGGGACACATACAGAATGTGTACAAAGTACGTCCGTTCGGGAGATGTACCGCAAGCTTGTAGTCAGCGGCTTTCAATGCGGGATGACCAGCAAACTTTCCGTACATAGCGCTGTCGATATCGTCTCGCAGGTGCTCTATGCGTACTCCCACTGAAAAGCTCTTTCGCGAAAGGTCTACACCGCTACTGTAAAGCAGCTCGAAAACGTCCCTTGCACTGTGACCCGCTGCGAGTATGGCATGGCAGGTCGGTACCGTATGCTCACCCTCTCCGTCCTTGTATGCGACAGAAGTCAGGTGTCCGCATTCTGTGGTATATCCACAAAAACGTGCTCCGAATCTCACCTCTCCGCCAAGCTGTATCACTCTCTCGCGCAGTTTCTTTACGACCTCGCGGAGCCTGTCCGTACCGATGTGCGGCTTTGCGAGATAAAGTATCTCCTCGGGCGCGCCGAACTCAGCAAGCCGCTCGAAAATCCAGCCGATACGCCTGTCCTTTATACCCGTTGTGAGCTTGCCGTCGGAGAAGGTTCCTGCGCCGCCCTCGCCGAACTGCACATTGCACTCGGGGTCGAGGACTCCCTCTCGCTCGAACCTTTCCACCGCTCTCACACGACGGTCAACGTCAAGTCCCCTTTCGAGTACAATGGGTCTCGCACCTGCAAGCGCGAGCACGAGTGCCGCGAACATTCCCGCTGGTCCGAAGCCGATTATAACAGGTCTTTCCGAGCTTGATGGTACTCGCGGAACGGAATATTTGTTTTTTTCGACCCGCGAAACATTTTTCAGGCGCTTTATGATCCTGTCCTCGCCCTCAGCCTCGATATCGATGGAGATAACGAAGTGTACGTCCAATTTTTTGCGCGCGTCCACCGATTTTTTCGAGAGCTTAACGCTTTTTATGCGGATTTTGTCTATTCCAAGCCTTTCGGAACACAGCTCCTTAAGGCGCGAAAAATCAAAATCAAGAGGTACGCTTATGTTTGATGCTCTTATCATTGCCTTTTCCTTTCAGCGACCGCGCACAGCTGCGTGCAGCCGTAATTCCAGACGACCATGCCCATTGCAGATTGTAACCGCCGCAGTTTCCGTCAACATCGAGTATCTCGCCGCAGAAATATATCCCCCTGTCAAGTCGGGACTCAAGGTAATCGCCAACGCAGTCCCTGTGAATACCGCCCGAGGTCGTCTGGGCATTTTTCCACGGAGCACTTCCCAAGACAGGAAATTCAGACTGCTTTATTCGCTCCGCAAGCCATAGAAGTTCATCGTGGCGGAGGGAGCTTATTTTGTCCGTCATGGCTCTGCTGAGAGTCGTCTTTACGAGATAAACCGCCAGATTTTTGGTAAATACGCCGCTCAGAAGCTCCTCGACCGTGTGCTGAGCTCTCTGCCTGCTCACGTCTTCAAGATATGAGACGAGCTCCTCGCGGGTCATTTCGGGAGCAAGGTCGGCGCGTATGACGAGCCTGTCGCCGCAGCGAGCATAAAAATGCGCAAGATCGAATATGCATATACCCGAAACCGTATTTTCGGTGAACTGTATCTCGCCGTGCTCTTCCGCGAGCACCTTTCCTCCGCAGACCGCACTCACCTTCCCTTTGACCCTTACGCCCTTTAGTCCTTTCAGAAGCTCGGGTCTGGCTCTCAGCGGCGCGACTGCGGGAGTCAGCTTCGTTATCTTATAGCCCATACCGCGAAGAATACCGAGCATTGTCCCGTCCGTCCCAAACTGCGGGGCAGCGCAGCCTCCCGCCGCGATAATAACTCTGCGGCAAGTCACTGTATCGCCGTTTTCGCAAATAAGATGATAGCCCGATCCGCCGTGCTCTATGCCCTTTACAAATTCTCCGCACAGTTCCTTTACTCCGAGCTCCTGTGCGCGAAGGCGAAGTGCCGAAAGCACCGAAGCTGCCGCGTTGCTGCGTGGGTAGAGCCTGCCCTGTGCATCGGAAACGCACAAAAGTCCGAGACTGCGGAAGTATTCCTCCGCCAAAGGAGTGCTGTTTATTATCCTCATAGTATCGTAGAAGCTGCCGTGGTAATTTTCCGCGGATATATTAGTGTTCCCGAGGTTGCACCTGCCGTTTCCGGTGGCGAGCAGTTTTTTTCCGGCTCGATCAAGGCGCTCGATGACAGCAACGTCCGCACCTGGCAGAAGCCGCTTTGACTCGACAGCTGCAATGAGCCCCGAAGCTCCTCCACCGACTATCGCTATATCCACATTCATAAGATCACCGCGCTTTCATTCGGGAATTATATCTATCACAGCTACCTCGGGACGGTTGTTCAGTCTCACAGGCGCAGGCGAAGCGCCTATTCCCGAGGTTATGAACATATATCCTCCGTCGTATCCGAATATGCCCTTGTCGTAAACAGTCCTGCCTTTCGTGGTAAAATACGGGAACCAGCGATTCCACTCCGAATCATATATTGGTCCCATTCCGAAAGGGAGCTGTACCATTCCGCCGTGTGTATCGGCGCAGAGTGTGAGATCCGCTCCGAACTGCGATAATTTAGTATAATTGGGAATATGAGCAAGAAGAATACTGTAGCAGCTCTCGTCGAGTGTGAACACGCTGCTGAGGTCAAAGGTCGGGGAATAATAAACGTTATCTATCCCCATTATCTGCACCCTGTTTCCGTTTATCTCCGTATACTCGCACTCATAGTTCATAACATGAGCTCCGGTCTTGGCAATAGCTTCAATATACTCCGCGTCAGTATCGTGTTCCCCTGTTACAAAATAGACGGGATAACCAGCGTCCACAACGGACTGAGTGAGCTCGATCGGTATCTGAATGAGATCCCAGCTGCTATCCTGAGTGTACATATCTCCGAGCATGACGACGATATCCGGGTCAACATTTTCTATCCTGCGCAGTATCCGCTGATTTCCTATACCAAATTTTGAGGCGTGCAGATCGCTTATAACAGCTATGCGTATGGGCACGGAGAGCTTTGTTGAGGAAAGCTCAACATTCGTGGTTTTCAACGTGTAGTTATTGAACCACCACACGAATATGAGTACAATCACAACAAACCAGAACCTGTGGGAACGCGCTTTCTTTTTGGAGCTGCGCTTTGAGCTCACCTGTGACTCTGCCGTGGCAGCATTATTTTCATTCATCTGCACTCTCCCTGATATGCACGTCAAGCTGATTGAACGGTATCTCGATACCGCTCTCGTCAAAAGTGCGCTTTACCGCTTCAAGCATATTGTAGCGCTCGGTGAGGTAGTCCTCATTCTTTACCCAGACAAGCGTATCTATCGAAACAGAACTCTCATTATGCGAGGTCATTCGCACAACTGGCTTCGGGTCTGTGAGTATCATTTTTTCCTGTGCGATAACGCCGAGTATCAGCTCGCGTGCACGCTCAAAGTCCGCGCTGTAGCTTATGTCGAAGACAAGATCTATTCGGCGCGTGGGGGTCTCGGTATAGTTGATTATCTTCGCGTCGGAGACCTTTCCGTTAGGGATAAAAACGGTCTTGTTGTCAAAGGTGACTATCGTCGTGTATAGTATGCTTATGCTGCGGACTGTTCCTACCGAACCGTCGAGCTCAATAATGTCGCCGGACGAAAAAGGCTTTGAGAATAAGATTATAAAGCCTCCGCAGAGATTCGAGAGGCAATTTTGCAGTGCAAGGCTCACCGCAAGTCCCGCAGCACCGAGTATGGTTATCAGCGATGACATAGGAACATCCAGCGCGGAAAGTGCCATGATTATAACTATTACGTATAGAATTATCCTGATAAGCGACAAAAGGAAGCTCCTTGCCGCATTGTCAACATTCGATTTAGAAAGAGCCTTTTTGATTATCCGCGATATCAGCTTTGATATGAGCAGACCTATAACAAGTATTAAAACCGCCATAATGAGCGATGGCAGTATGCCCTTTATGTACTTTCCGGCGTGGGTAAATACCGACGCCGTACGGTCGACCTGCTGCTGTATGGACTCGAATGTCTCGGTCTGAGTGGCCGCCTCGGCATCAGCATCTTCTGTGGTCGTTTCCTCTATATTCTCCGCCAATGAGAGTTCTTCCTCAACAGCGGCTATCTCTGTATCTGTCAATCCTATCATCTCCTGATCGTATATATTTTAGTATATCATATTGAGTCATAAAAAGCAATGAATCGCGCAGAAAAATTTCAGTTTATTTTTATTGCGGAGCAGAGTTTGTACTAATTAGATAAAAAAATAAAATTAATAAAACCTGTTGCATTTCGGGTTCAAATATGCTAAAATAATTATGTTGTGTTCCAATAGCTCAGCCGGATAGAGCGACCGCCTCCTAAGCGGTAGGTCGGAGGTTCGAATCCTCTTTGGAACGCCAGCAAGCTGAGCCGGCTTGACCGCGGTCACGTTCTCGCTTACAAGCTCGCTCACTCATTATTAAACAGTTAGTCTGCTTTCACTTACCGAAGTAAACTAACTCCGGGATACCGCGTTTCAGTTTTACTGGAACGCGATTTTTGCAACATAATAATATGGTGCAGTTATCTTAAAAATGCACTTCTCTCACCTTTCCAAAATACGGAGGACTGAAACGATGAACGACCGCAACTTAACGATGCTCGTGGACTTCTACGAGATAACAATGGCAAACGGATTTTTTGAAAACGGCAGAGGCAGCGAGATAGCATATTTCGATATGTTTTTCCGCAAAACTCCCGACAATGCAGGCTACGCAATTATGGCAGGCGTACAGCAGGTCATAGAGTATCTCGAAGGTCTGAGCTTCACGCCGGATGATATAGCGTATCTGCGCGGTAAAAAAATGTTCTGCGAGGACTTCCTGAAATATCTTGAGGACTTCCGCTTTGAATGCGACGTATGGGCTATACCCGAAGGAACTCCCATTTTTCCGAATGAACCTCTTATTACCGTAAGAGGTCCCGCGATACAAGCTCAGTTCATTGAGACAATGATACTTCTCACTGTCAACCACCAGAGCCTCGTAGCAACTAAGGCAAACCGCATCGTTGAGGCTGCTCAGGGAAGACCTGTTATGGAATTCGGTTCGCGCAGAGCTCAGGGCTACGACGGCGCGGTATACGGTGCAAGAGCCGCTTACATCGGCGGCTGCGTGGGAACTGCCTGCACTATCTCCGAGCGCGATTTCGGCGTTGCAGCGCTCGGTACTATGGCACACAGCTGGATACAGCTCTTTCCTTCCGAGCTCGAAGCCTTCCGCGCATATGCAAAGGTCTATCCCGACAGCTGCACTCTGCTCATCGATACCTACAGCGTCCTCCGCTCGGGCGTTCCAAACGCGATAACCGTATTCAAGGAGCTCGAAGCACAAGGACACAAAGGCGTCGGCGTCCGCATAGACAGCGGTGATATCGCCTATCTCTCGAAGAAAGCAAGAGAGCTGTTCGACGAAGCGGGTCTGGATTACATTAAGATAGTAGCTTCCAACTCGCTTGATGAATTTATTATCCGTGACCTTATAATGCAGGGAGCTCAAATAGACAGCTTCGGCGTAGGCGAAAGGCTCATCACATCGAAGTCAGAGCCCGTTTTCGGCGGAGTTTATAAGCTCACCGCAGTCGAGGAAAACGGCAGGCTGATACCGAAAATAAAGATATCCGAGAACATCGTCAAGATCACCAATCCCTCCTACAAAAAAGTGTGGAGGCTTTTCGATAACGCTACCGGAAAAGCTGTTGCAGACGTTATCACTCTCGCCGACGAGTTCATAGACACCTCAAAACCCTACACCATCTTCGATCCTGAGCAGACCTACAAAAAGACCACCCTAACCGACTTCACCGCAAAGCCGCTTCAGGTGCAGATATTTGACAAAGGCAGATGTATTTACACCACGCCAGATATAGAAGAGATACGTCTGTACTGCAAACAGCAGCTCGGCACGATATGGGACGAGGTCAAACGCTTCGAGAATCCACATGAATATTATGTAGATCTTTCCCAGCCTCTGTGGGAGCTCAAAAACAGACTTCTGTCCGAACATTTCGGTGCAGGGAAATAAGAAAGCGTGAATAAATGGAACTGAGAAAGCTATCAAGAAGTTCCGACGATATACCGCTGCTTGAAAAGCTCAACAACGAAGCCTTTCCCGATAATGAGCGCGTACCGATACCTGTGATGTTCAGCTTCTCCGAGAAAAATGGTATGGATATACTTGGCATATATGTCAACGGAGAGTTTTCAGGCTTCTTCATAATAAGAAAGCTTGAAAAATGCGCATATATAGCCTATTTTGCAGTATGTCCCGAAAAGCGCTCAAAGGGTATAGGAGGCTGTGCGCTGAAAATGCTCAGCAAATATTACAGCGGCTGTCAGATCGTTGTCGATTTTGAAGCTCCCGACGAGAACTCCGGCAACAATGCCCAGCGTTTAAGGCGAAGAGCCTTTTATTACAGAAACGGTTTTTTCCCGACAGGCTACTATCAGTACTACATGGATACGGAATTTGAGATAGCGTGCAGCGACAAGGTATTTAACAAGCCCGCATTTGAGGCTATGATAGCTGATATCCATGAAAAAGCACCTGAATTTGATCCACATCTCTATCAAAAGTAAGACTTTTCCATATTCAGGCGGCTGAATCCCGATAAAAGGGCTTCCGGAAAATGTCCGGAAGCCCTTTGTATTACTTTATTTTTCCGTTTATCGCGATCTCTGCAACACGGTATGCGCCGTTGTAGACCCCTGCTTTTTTCGCAGCCTTGATATATTCGCACATCTTTACGATGATATCGCCGCTGTTCTGCATAAGATCAAGCATTGCAAGAGCCTCTGATGAACTTGTACACTCATAAGTACCGTCGCCCACCTCTGCGGAGCGTATTGCGCCCCACGCCTCATGTCCTCCCACGCGCTTGATCAGCAGCTTCGGAACAGGATAAAATGCCAGTTCGCTGGGTTTAGTAATAAGAACATCGGACGCTCTCATCAGGAGATTCGTCGAGTAGACCGCCGCAAAGATATCCGAATGGCAGAATGCATGAATACCGCTCAGCTCTCCGTCATATATCTCTCTTACAAAACGCTCTGTCCGGGAAAAATCATCAGGGTGAAGCGTAAGATATTTCTTCATTTCCGGGAGTTCCTTTATCAGCTCATTTAGAACGCTCTTATGGTCTCCGACATTTATAAGCAGTGCAGCTCTTCCCCTTTTTATCTCGGGAATGAGCTTTTTTATCAGTTCTACGAATATCTCCTTCTGAGCACCTGCGCCGCCAACAGAGAGCAGCCACCTCTTGGGTCTGCACGATTTTATTCGCTCGATACGCCTTGCACAGTCCTCATCAACACCCTGAACCAACTCGTGGTCGATATAATGCCCGGTGCAGACAATAGAATCTTCCGGCATCGGCTTGAGAATACGCTTTCCGTCCATTCCTCTGAGAGTCCTGTAGCCGAGATAAACAGATGGGGTCTGGACTGTATGAACAGCTCCCTCTGCAAGATGCAGCGCCATAGCCCAGTTATCGGGGATCGCATTTACAACGTTTGTAAGCCCTGCATGAAGAGCAGCCTGTGCTGCCCACGTATGAGCTGCGATAAACGGGATATCCTTCGGAAGTTCGCCGAAAACAGGAGTCATGAGCTCAGCCGTTTTCTGGTCTGAGCTGTTGTATGAAAGTCTTCTGAAGCCCTCGCTGTTCAGCGGCTCCCAGATAAGCTTATTAAAAGCCGGTATCTTCTGGGAAAGTCTTGAGCCCATAGAATAGAGCCTGTTCTGATCCGCGATTATCTTTCCGCAGACAGCTTCATCAAACGAATGCAGGTCAAACCAATACGGTTCATATCCCATTGAATGCACTGCAGAAGCTATAGCCATAGATATCCTATAATGTCCGAAGCCCATTCTTATATTTCCGACAATAACGCTTTTTTCATTAAAAGAGCATTCGCTCTTGTCGGAAATGACTATATTCTTTACTCCCAGAAGTTTTCCTATAGCAGGAGCGCTCCTTTCGGAAAGATGATATATTCTTCCGGAATCATCGCCGTATTTGCGGATATATTTTGCCTTGTTTTTTACAGCGCGCCTGTACGCTCCGGCAGAGATCTCATTTTCAAAAACAAATCCGGATCTGTCCATTAAAATCACTCCTGACACTTGACAAAACGAGAAAAATGTGATAGACTGTCTATCAAGGATTGTTGTATACAGTCTATCACAAAAAGGGAGGTTTGTCAAGTGGAAAATGAATTTAACCATGAGGCTATAAAAGGCAGACGTATCGACAGAGCCATTGAAGTAAGCGCGGATATGTTTCTGAAAAACGGCATCGCAAATGTAAAAATGACTGATATCGCAGAGGAAAGCGGTATAGGCGTTGCAACTCTATATCGCTATTTTGGTACAAAAACATCTATCACTGTCGCCTCAATGACCTATCTCTGGAATAAAATGAAGGATATGTTCAGCGGTATCTTTGAATCTGATGTTTTTCTTTCTCAAAAAGGCATAAAGCAGATAAACGACCTTATGAGAATGTTTATCGTTCTCTATCAGGCTCATCCCGCTTTTATGAAGCTCCTTTCGGAATTCGATCTTTTCCTTATGAAAGAGAATATCCCCAAGGACAAGCTTCACGAATACGACAGATCAGTAATAAATTTCTATCCTGTATTTGAAAAAGCATATACTGCAGGTCTCGCAGACGGCACAGTGAGAGAGGTCAAGGACGTAAAGCTGTTTTACCTCTCTTATGCACACGCACTTCTTGAAATGTGCAAAAAACTGACTCAGGGCGAGCTTCTTCCTTCTGACAATTTCTCATTTGCCGAATACGAACTTGAAACCATAATAGAAACCGGTGTAAATTATCTGCGAAAGGACTGATACTATGTCCCAGAAAAAAACCGCTTCAAACAAGATCCTCTGGATCTTCGCTATAGGTCAGCTCGGCTGGTCCACGCTTTCGGGAATAGTCACGAATCTTCTGGTGTTCTTCTACCGCCCCGGCAAGGAGGCTCTTGCCGACGGTCAGACGCTGTTTATCACCAAGGGAACATTCATAGGTCTTACTGTCATAGGACTCATCTCGGCTGTGGGACGTATCTTCGATGCGATAACAGATCCTCTTATCGCAGGGAAGTCCGACAGTCTGCGTCATAAGCTCGGCAGACGCATTCCCTTTATGCGCTACTCTGCCATTCCGTTCGGGCTGGTCACTGTCCTGATGTTTATCTCCCCCGTCAATGGAAAAAGCCCCGTCAACGCTGTAGCACTGTTTATCTGCGCAATGCTCTTCTACCTCTGCATGACATGCTACTGCACACCCTATAACGCGCTTATCCCCGAACTCGGCAGAACTCAGGAATCTCGTATAAATCTCTCTACGTTCATTTCCGTGACCTATTTCTTCGGCACGGCTCTTGCATATGTGATACCCGTTGCGGCAGGTATGCTAAAGCCCTCTGTAGGCTATGCCAACAGCTACCGTATATCTATCGCTGTGCTCGCAGTCATTGCTGTAGTATGTATGCTGATACCTGCCTTCCTCATAGACGAGAATGAATATGCAGATACCACTCCCTCCGAAACTTCGGCATTCAGCTCGCTCACAGCTACGTTCGGGAACAAACAGTTCCGCACGTTCGTCGGCTCAGATATTCTGTACTGGATAGCGCTCACTCTCTTCCAGACCGGACTGCTCTACTATGTAACAGAACTAATGGATCTTGAAGAATCTAAATCCACGCTGCTGTTCATCATCATGTCAGTTGTATCGCTTTGCTTCTATCCTGCGGTAAACGTAGTCTCCAAGAAAACAGGCAAAAAGAAGCTCATCTCGTTTGCGTTCGTGTTCTTTTCGCTTACCTTCCTCGTCACTGCGTTTGCAGGAAAAACAGGTATCCCGGGAATGACATACGGAATCATCATCGCAGTGCTCGCTTCCCTTCCGATGGCTATCCTCGGTATTCTGCCTCAGGCCGTTGTTGCAGATATATCCGAGGCGGATAAGCTCGAAACCGGCGAGAGCCGACAGGGTATGTTCTATGCGGCAAGGACGTTTGCATTCAAGCTGGGACAGTCGCTCGCTCTGCTGATCTTTACAAGCATTTCTGCCATAGGTGAAAGCACGGGTCTGGGCTATCGCCTGACCGCAGTCGTAGCGGCAGTTCTCTGTCTGCTCGGAGGAGTAGTATTCTTCCGCTACAACGAAAACAGTGTTATAGAAAAAATAAGCTCTGCACGGGAGGATAATGAAAATGCTTAAATTCAAAACGCTCCACTTTTCATATTCAGACGGCGAAGAGACCTTTCTCGCTGTTACTTCACGATCCCTGCATAACGACGCAATGTCCCTTGATATCAGCACGGACGGCGATATTTTTACTGTACAGCTCAGCGCAAAGAAAAAGATAAAGATAAATCGCATCTACGCAGCTTTTGAGTACGATTTTGCCGAGACTGACCGCATTTTCCTCAACGGCTATCAATCATGGACCGACAGCATCGAGCACGGCATTCACGGAAAAATGCGCGGGCTTGACCATCTGCCGAAAAAAGTCATTGCTAAGTATGAGTTTGACAAATACGGCGACTATAATTTCGCGGATTATGAAAACTCGGGCTCTCTTCACGGCTGGAGCTACGGATATATCAGATGTGCAAATAATTTCGACTTTATCGGCTCGCTTGCAGAGGATTCGGGCTTTACTCAGATAATTACGAATACAAAGAACTGTCTCATCGGTCTGAAAAAGGATTGCGAACAACACCTTGTCAGCGGCGAATGGACAGCGCTGAAACTGCTCCTGAAGTCCGGAACAGAAAACGAGGTGTTCGAGGAGTATTTCCGCCTTCTCGGAGTTTCACTCCGCCCCGAGGCAAAGCCGATATTCGGCTATACAAGCTGGTACAGGCACTACCAGTGCATAAGCGAGGACATAATAAAAGCTGACCTTGACGGACTCAAATCTCAGAAATACAAGGCGGACGTTTTTCAGATCGACGACGGCTATCAGACTGCCGTAGGAGACTGGCTCTCCGTTGACAGCACGAAATTCCCGAACGGAATGAAGTCTGTTGCCGATATGATAAAGGAAAGCGACCTGCTCCCCGGGATATGGCTCGCACCGTTTGTCTGTGAGGAAAACTCGGATACCTTCCGCAGCCACAAGGATTGGCTCGTGACCGATGATAATGGAAATTACGTTCGAGGCGGCTCCAACTGGAGCGGCTTCTATTCACTCGACATCTATAACGATGAGGTGCGCAGCTACCTCAGAAACGTTTTTGATACAATTGTCAATGACTGGGGCTACAGGCTCCTGAAACTCGATTTCCTCTATGCGGCATGTATTCAGCCGCGCTCCGATAAAACGCGCGGTCAGATAATGGCAGACGGCATGAGCTTTCTGCGTGAGATAGCAGGAGATGCATTTATCCTCGGCTGCGGAGTTCCGCTCGCTTCGGCGTTCGGTAAGGTTGATTACTGCCGGATCGGCTGTGATGTTAGCCTTGATTGGAACGATAAGCCTCACATGAGGCTCATGCACCGCGAGCGCGTCAGCACTAAGAATTCCATTCTAAATTCCGTTTTCCGCCGACAGCTCAACGGAAGGGCGTTTCTTTCCGATCCCGACGTTTTCCTGCTCCGCACAGATTCCAACTCAATGACAGCGGAACAGAGACAATGCCTTGCAGAGGTCAATGCACTTACGGGAAGTGTGCTCTTTACCTCTGATAACATAGCTGAATATGGCGAGGAGCAATTCAGCGTTCTTTCACGTTCAATGAAACTGAGAGATGCAGATATCATCTCCGCTGACGCTTCATCAGAGGAGCTGCGGATCAGATTCGCTCTCGGCGATAAAAAATTTATAAGAAAATACAATATCAAATGAAATTGGGAGCTCAGAAGTGCGGCGATAATATAGCAGTATAATCCCAACTACTATATTAAGGTCAAAACAACGAGCTATGAAAACAAAAGACAGATACTTCATATGAGTGATGAGGTATCTGTCTTTTTTGCTATATCTGAACTTATCCAAAAAACATCCAATTTTTACTCCGATGTACCGTCCTTAGCCAAGCTCTTTACGGAATACTTCCTGCAAATGCGATAACATCGCTGCTGCCTCGCTTTCGGTACTTCTATTATATAATAAAAGCGCAGCGTTATGATATAATTGCCCGATTGCAGGGAGTGCTGTGGAACA
>CALEPT010000083.1 GCA_937910385.1 uncultured Ruminococcus sp.
CCACAAAGCCGCTTTGCGGCTTTGAAGAGGCAGTATAAACGGAGCGCTTACGGCGCAATGCGCCGTAAGCCGTCACAGACGGCGGATTGCAAAATATCTTAATGGATATTTTGCAATAGCGCGGAGTATATAAAGGAGAAATAATTATGATTAAACTGACATTAAAGGACGGCAGCGTCCGCGAGATCGAGTCCGCACAGCCTGCTGCGGAGATAATCAAGGGAATAGGTATGGGACTTTACAAGGCAGCCTGCTGCGTAAAGATAAACGGAGAGGTCAAGGATCTGCGCACCGTTATCAACAGTGACTGCGAGTTTGAGGTCTGCACATTCGACTCTATTGACGGCAAAAAGACATTCTGGCACACCGCCTCTCACATTCTCGCTCAGGCAGTAAAGAGGCTATACCCTAATGCAAAGCTCGCTATCGGTCCCGCTATCGACAACGGCTTCTACTACGACTTTGATCTCGAAAAGCCGTTCACTCCGGAGGAGCTTGAAAAAATAGAAGCCGAGATGAAGAAGATAGTCAAAGAAGGACTCCCTCTTGAACAGTTCGAGCTCTCCCCCGAGGAAGCTATCGCTAAGCTGAAGGAAATGGACGAGCCCTATAAGGTCGAGCTCTGTGAGGAGCACGTAGGCAAGGGCGAGCCTATCTCATTCTATAAGCAGGGAGAGTTCGTCGATCTCTGCGCAGGTCCTCACCTTATGACTACAGCTCCCGTCAAAGCATTCAAGCTGCTCTCATGCACAGGCGCTTACTGGAGAGGCAGCGAGAAGAACAAAATGCTGTCGCGCGTATACGCTACGGCTTACCCCAAGGCTGCTGAGCTGGAGGAGGACATCAAGCAGCGCGAAGAGGCTAAGCTGCGCGACCATAACAAGCTGGGTCGCGAACTCGAATATTTCACGACAGTTGACGTTATCGGACAGGGACTCCCTGTTATCCTCCCCAAGGGTGCAAGAGTTATCCAGACTCTCCAGCGCTGGGTAGAGGACGTTGAACAGAAGCACGGCTATCTCCTCACAAAGACTCCGTTCTTCGCAAAGAGAGAGTTCTTCAAGATATCCGGTCACTGGGATCACTACCTCGACGGAATGTTCATTATGGGCGACCCCTACGACGAAGAAAAGGAATGCTTCGCACTGCGCCCGATGACCTGTCCTTTCCAGTATCAGGTATTCCTAAACAGACAGCGCTCTTACCGCGACCTTCCCATGAGGCTCGGCGAGACCTCCACCCTCTTCCGCAAGGAAGACAGCGGTGAAATGCACGGCCTTATCCGCGTGCGTCAGTTCACTATATCCGAGGGACATCTCGTGCTCCGTCCCGATCAGCTTGAACAGGAATTTGCTGACTGTCTCGCACTCGCTAAGGAAATGCTCGGTACTGTAGGGCTCCTTGAGGACTGCACCTTCCGCTTCTCTCAGTGGGATCCGGCAAATCCAAAGAACAAGTACGAGGGTACTAAGGAGCAGTGGGATTACGCTCAGGAGGTAATGGGCAAGATCCTCGACCACCTCGGACTCGATTATACTATCGGCATCGACGAAGCTGCATTCTATGGTCCTAAACTGGATATCCAGTACAAGAACGTTTATGGCAAAGAGGATACACTCGTTACCATTCAGATAGATATGCTCCTCGCTGAGCGCTTCGGCATGGAATACGTCGATGTTGACGGCTCGAAGAAGCGTCCTTACATCATTCACAGAACCTCTCTCGGCTGTTATGAGAGAACTCTCGCATACATGATAGAGAAGTACGCTGGCGCAATGCCTCTGTGGGTAGCTCCCGAACAGGTAAGGATAATCCCGGTTGCGGACCGCCACATCGAATACTGCCAAGAGCTTCTTTCAAAACTTGAAGCTGCGGGCATACGTGCTTCTATAGATGACAGAGCCGAAAAGGTCGGCAAGAAGGTACGTGACGCAAGACTCGAAAAGCTCCCCGTTTGGGTAACTGTCGGCGACAAGGAGCTTGAGGGAGAAACAGTCTCAGTAAGCTCGCGCCGCGAAGGAGATCTCGGCTCAATGACTCAGGCAGACCTGCTTGCCAAACTTATTGACGATATCGCAAAAAAGGTAAGATAATTTCCTTAAAAAAGGAGGCATAAAATGTCTTCACTCGAATACCTCAGAGAATTCAACCTGCCGTCTGTCATCATAAGGCTTGTCCTCGCGCTCGTTTCAGGAGAAGTTATCGGCTTCGGCAGGTCACAGAAGCACTGTAACGCCGGTATGCGCACGTATATGCTCACCAGTATCGGTGCTGCATTGACAATACTTATATCCATGTATGAATATCAGATGCTCTGTGAACAATGGGCTTTTGCGGCGGAATATTCGGAGATAAAATTCGACGGCACACGCTTTTCGGCACAGGTAATAAACGGCATAGGCTTCCTCGCAGCGGGTACTATCATAGGTATCTCTCATCAGCAGGTTTCCGGACTGACTACCGCGATCGGTCTTTTTGCCGCAGCCTGTCTGGGTATAGCGGCCGGCTCGGGCTTCTACGAATGTGTCATAATCTCAGATATACTCATAATCATCTCGATGGAAGTCCTTCAGCCGCTGGAAATCGCTTTTAAGCGAAAGCTCCGCTACATAACGCTATTTGTGGAGTTCGACAGTATCGACGACTTTGATGTGATAAAACGTACTATAGCCGAAGAGGGCGCTCATATCTTTGACGCCGATATAGAAAACTCAAAGCGTGAGATCGATAAATTCCCTTCCGCTATTATTACTATCAGACTCAGCGATGAAAAACCTTCACACTCACAAATGCTCTCCACCGTTGCCGTACTGAACTGTGTATATTCGGTTCAGGAGCTCATATCGTAAAGGAGTCTGTTATGCTTTCTATCCTTGATAAACTAAGGGACATAAACCTGCTCTCGGTAACATTTCGCCTTATCGCAGCTTTCATTATAGGTGCGGCGATAGGTATTGAACGCTCATACAAGAACAGACCGGCAGGCTTCAGAACTCATATACTCGTTTGTATCGGCGCAACCATTGCTTCTATGACAGGTATCTATCTATATCTGAATGCTCACCTTCCCACCGATATTTCCCGTATAGGCGCACAGGTCGTTCCGGGACTCGGCTTTATCGGCGGAGGTACTATCATAGTTACTAAAAACAACAAGATAAAGGGACTCACTACCGCCGCGGGACTTTGGGCGTGCGGTATAATCGGTCTTGCGATAGGCGCAGGCTTCTATGAGGGAGCGATCATATCCGCCGTATTGGTACTCGCCGCCGAAACGTGCTTCAACAACGTCCGTCATCTTTTCCAGAGAGCTCCGGATTTTCAGATAGTTCTCAGCTATCAGAACAAAACCTCTCTTGACCATGTTCTCAGATATTGCAAAAATAACAGGCTTGCTATTGCAAATCTTCAGGTAACCGGTACAAACGATTCACAAAATTCTCTATATTCCGCAATAATAACACTGCGTCCCCGTAAGGCTCTGATCGACAAACAGGCACTTCTGGAGCACATTCGCGTAACCGTCGGAGTGATCTCTGTAAGCGAGGTCGAGCAATCTGAAAAAATTACATTCAAAATAACATCACATGAATAATAACATCAACGTTTCAGGCATTAGTAAAAAACGGGACTTTACGGTCCCGTTTTTTATATTTTTATACCATTTTCCTGAATTCTTCTTCTGATATCACCGGTATACCGAGAGATCTCGCAGTCTTGTTTTTGGTGGAACCAGAAAGCGTATCGTTATTGATGAGGTAATCTGTCTTGGACGAGACCGCCGAAGCAACACGTCCGCCGTTTGCTTCAATATAGGCTTTGAGCTCGTTTCTGTTTTTCCAGATGTGTACCGAGCCCGTTATGACGAAGCTCTTTCCTGCGATAGCGGACTCGAAGCTGATCTGCTCGGGTAAAGCTATATCAAGCTCCGCAACAAGTCTGCGGTACTCCGACAGCTTTGTCTCATCGGCGAAAAATCTAATGTATTCGCCTGCGAGCACTTCGCCTATTCCGTCTATCGCCGTGAGCTCATCGGCGGTCAGTCGCTCTAAAGCCTCGGGAGTCGTGTATTCCGCACAAATTAGCCTCGCCGCAGCTCTGCCTATATTCGGTATTCCCAGTGCATAGAGCACCCGACTGAGCTCGGTATGGCGAGAAGACTCTATCGCCTCCTGCATTTTCTGATAGGACTTTTCACCAAAGCCTTCGAGCGATACTATCCTTTCTTTATGGTCATCAAGATGATAGAAATCACGGAACTCCCTGACAAAGCCCTCGGATACGAGAACCTCTATCGTAGCTGTTGACATTCCCACGATATTCATAGCGTCCCTGCCGACAAAATGCTCAAATTTGCCGATATGTTTCGCGGCACACTCGGGATTTCCGCAGACAAGCGTTTCCACATCGTCATCTGAGATCCTTATCTCGGTCTTTCCCCCGCACACGGGACACACGGCAGGTATCTCCAAAGATCCCGAGCATGTCTTGTTTTCAAGTACCTGCGGGATTATCATGTTCGCTTTGAAAATAGTAAGCGTATCGCCTATGCCGAGACGAAGCTGCTTCACTATGCTCAGATTGTGAACAAGTGCGCGCGAGACCGTCGTCCCCTCTAATTCCACGGGATCGAACAGAGCGATAGGATTGAGCAGACCTGTTCTGCTTGCCGACCACTCCACCTCTCTCAGCGTAGTATCTGCGGTCTCATCGCGCCACTTGAACGCGATACCGTTTCTCGGCGCGTGGGAGGTCTGTCCGAGACTTAGCCCGTACTCCACATCATCAAAGGTGAGCACAAGCCCGTCGGACGGGAACTCATTCTTGGTTATCGCGGACTCGAACTCCATAACCGATTCCTCTATATTTTTACTGTCAACAAGCCTCCCCTGAACGGTCTGAAAACCGAGCGATGCAAGCCATTCAAGCCGCTTTGAGAAGGAATTTTCCTCATAGCCGTGTGCAGAGACGAGGTTGAACGCGAAAAAGTTCACATTTCTCTCCGCGGTCACGCGCGAATCGAGATTGCGGACTGTTCCCACGCAGAGATTACGCGGATTTTTGTATTTCGCCCCTTCGTCGGTCTCGGCATTAACACGCTCAAAATCACAGTACTTCATCAGCGATTCACCGCGCACCACGAGCTCTCCTTTGAACGGAACAGCCGACGGTATACCAATAATATGACGCGCATTTGCCGTTATGTCCTCACCTATTTCACCGTTTCCGCGCGTGACCGCCTGTACGAGTTCTCCGCCCGAATAGGTCAGCACGAGCGTGAGCCCGTCGAGCTTCCAGCTAAGGAATCCCACTCTGTCGCCAAGCCAGCTCTTCAGCTCATCAACGCTCTTGGTTTTTTCGAGCGACAGCATACGCGAGGCATGGCGGACTTTTTTCAGTGACGAAGCGACCTCATATCCAACCTGCTGAGTGCGGCTGCCGTTGAGGATAACGCCCGTCTCGCGCTCAAGGGATTCGAGTTCGTCATAGAGTGCATCGTATTCGTGGTCGGACATTATCTCTGTTCCTGTATTGTAATATGCATCGGAAGCCCTCGCGAGCATAGCGTTCAGCTCCCTCATTCTCTCGATCTTATCCATAAAATACTCCTAAGAATCATCAGAACTTTTTCTCACCATACTATTATACAGCAATATCTTGCTAACGTCAATATCGGTTTTGTTCTGCGTCATATACGTTAACACGTATTTTTCACACAAGTTTCACCATTTAAACACTTGAATGAGCTATCATATTTTTATGGGGAGCCGCAGAAGCAGCTGAGAGGGGACTGGTACTGTCCCGACCCGTAACCTGATTTGGATAATGCCAACGTAGGGATATATCGTTGCTCGTCTGCGGATGTACCGGCTTGGTATATCCGCAGTTTTTGTTAAAAGGGTGATATCTTATGGTAACAGTAAACGGCAAAGAGCTTGATGTTTCGGGAAAAACCGTCTCTGAGCTCCTTGAAATGGAGAACTATTCCCCCGTTCAGGTGGCAGTGGAGCTTAACTACGAGATCCTGCCAAAGGCGAAGTACGTACAGACGATACTCAAAGACTGTGACATCGTAGAGATCGTGCGTTTCGTGGGCGGAGGCTGATATGATACCGACAAAGGAAGAAATGTACCGGGCTTTAGCGGAGCGTCACGGTGAGGAGCTGCAAAAAAAATTTGCAAAAGCCTCAGTGGCAATATGCGGACTCGGCGGACTCGGCTCCAATATCGCCGTTCACCTTGCACGCGCAGGAGTTGGCTCGCTGCACCTTATGGACTTCGACACAGTGGACATCTCGAACCTCAACCGACAGCAGTACTTCCCTGCTCAGCTCGGACAGTTCAAGACCACTGCACTTGCCGATACACTGCGTCAGATTGCTCCTTACTGTGATATCAGAACAGACTGCATAAAGCTCACCGAGGAAAATATCCCAACGCTTTTGTGCAGCGAAGAGATAGTCTGCGAAGCGTTCGACAGAGCCGATCAGAAGGCAATGCTCGTAAACTGCGTGCTGGAAAAGCTCCACGAAAAATACCTCGTCGCCGCCTCTGGAATGGCGGGTCTCGGCTCTGCCAATGAGATAAAAACACGCATGATAACTTCTCGTTTCTATCTTTGCGGCGACGGTAAAAGCGATGTAAACGACGGACTCGGGCTCGTTTCCTCGAGGGTAGCGATCTGCGCGGCTCATCAGGCAAATACAGTTCTGCGGATAATTGCGGGACAATTCGATTGTTAAAGGAGATATATCATGAACAACGACGACAAGCTTATTATAGGCGGTCACGAATTTAATTCACGCTTTATACTCGGCTCGGGAAAGTATTCCCTCTCTCTCATAGAAGCAGCCGTGAAATATGCAGGCGCAGAGCTGATAACGCTCGCTGTAAGACGCGCCAACACAAAGGACAACGAAAATATACTCGATTATATCCCCAAGGGAGTGACTCTCCTGCCGAACACCTCGGGGGCGCGAAATGCAGAGGAGGCGGTGCGGATCGCCCGTCTCGCACGAGAGCTCGGCTGCGGAGATTTCGTAAAGATAGAAATTATGAGGGACACAAAGTACCTCCTCCCCGACAACGCCGAGACCGTAAAGGCTACCGAAATTCTCGCAAATGAGGGCTTCGTGGTCATGCCTTATATGTATCCCGACCTCAATACCGCTCGCGACCTCGTGAATGCAGGCGCTGCAACGGTAATGCCGCTCGCTTCGCCTATCGGCTCGAATAAGGGACTTGCAACGAGAGATTTCATTCAGATACTCATTGACGAGATAGACCTGCCTATTATTGTAGATGCAGGTATCGGCAGACCCTCACAGGCTTGCGAGGCTATGGAAATGGGTGCAGCTGCTGTGATGTCCAACACTGCTCTTGCGACCGCAGGAGACCTGCCTACAATGGCAGAAGCGTTCAAAAAGGCTGTGGAAGCGGGAAGACAAGCGTATCTCTCGGGGCTCGGACGCGTTCTCGTCAGAGGAGCTTCGCCCTCTGACACACTGACGGGCTTCCTGCACGACTGAGGTGAGCGCTATGGAGAATGAATATCTTATAGATTCGGGAAAGCTCTCGGAGTCTGCTTTGAAACGCAAGCATGAGCTTGAGAGCGATCCCGCCGCAAGAACTGACCACATGAAATACATGGAGGGGCAGGAGCGGATAGAATCCGACATACTCGAAAAGGTACTCTCGCAGATGAACAGCTACGACTACGAGAGCTATACTGCCGCCGATGTTACTCGTGCTCTGCAAAAGGACAGTCTCGGAGTCGAGGAACTGAAGGCTCTGCTCTCCCCTGCCGCCGAGCCGTTCCTCGAACAAATGGCTGAAAAGGCGCGAATCGAGACCCGCAAGCACTTCGGCAACACGGTCTACCTCTTCACTCCGCTGTATATCGCCAATTACTGCGAAAATTACTGCGTTTACTGCGGCTTCAACTGCTATAACGATATCCGCCGCATGAAGCTCTCAATGGAGCAGATCGAGCACGAAATGCAAGTCATTGCAGACAGCGGCATGGAGGAAATTCTCATACTCACTGGCGAGAGCCGTTCAAAGAGCGACGTAAAATACATCGGTGAGGCTTGTAAGCTCGCGCGCAAGTACTTCCGTATGGTGGGCATAGAGGTCTATCCGATGAACGTCGAGGACTACCGCTACCTCCACGAATGCGGCGTTGACTATGTGACCGTTTTTCAGGAGACATACGACAATGTGAAGTACGAGCAGCTTCATCTGCTGGGACACAAAAGAGTGTTCCCATATCGCTTTGAGGCACAGGAGCGCGCTCTCATGGGTGGAATGAGGGGAATTGCGTGCTCCGCACTGCTGGGTCTCTCCGACTTCCGCAGGGACGCCCTTGCCTCGGCACTGCACGTTTACTATCTGCAAAGGAAGTACCCACACGCCGAGGTCTCGCTCTCATGTCCGAGACTTCGCCCGATAATCAACAACGGAAAGATAAATCCTCATGACGTCGGCGAAAGACAGCTCTGCCAGATACTGTGCGCATACCGCCTTTTCCTGCCGTTTGCCGGAATAACAGTTTCATCGCGCGAGAGTGAGAGCTTCCGCAATGGTATAGTGAAGATTGCCGCAACTAAGATCTCTGCGGGAGTCTCTACAGGTATCGGCGATCACGAAAGCAAATACAGCGGAAAGGAAAGCGCTGAAGAGGGCGACGAGCAGTTTGAGATAAACGATAGCCGCAGCTTCGGCGATATGTACAGGGATATGGCAGCCGAGGGGCTCCAGCCCGTACTGAACGACTATCTGTATGTTTAAGATAATCTGTGTTACCAGCCGCAGTTTGTGCAGGGGGGACTTTCTAACGCAAATCGAGAGTATTGCCGCAGCTCGCCCTGACTCGATAATTCTGCGGGAAAAGGATATGAATGTGCTGGACTATGCTGCTCTTGCTTGTACAGTAATGGATATCTGCGGAAAATTCGGCGTTTCATGCACTCTGCACAGCTTTGTCCGTGAAGCGTCAGAACTCGGTGCGAAAAACTTGCACCTGCCGCTTTCCGTTCTGAGAGTGCTGACTGACACCGAAAAGGATCGCTTCAAGGTAATTGGTGCTTCGTGCCACAGCGTAAGTGATGCCATAGAAGCTGAGCAAATTGGAGCTTCCTACATCACGGCAGGTCACGTTTTCAATACAGACTGCAAAAAGGGGCTTCCCGGACGCGGACTTGATTTTCTTCGTGAGGTCTGCCGCAACACATCTCTCCCCGTGTACGCAATCGGAGGGATATCCACCGATAATATCGCCGATATCGCCGCCGCAGGAGCTTCCGGAGCCTGCATAATGAGCGGCTTTATGCGCTGCACAGACCCGACCGGATATATTAAAAAGTTACGAGGTGAACTTGAAAATGCTCAGTAAAAATTCTCTGAGGCTCTACGCTGTTACCGACAGACATTGTATCGGCAGCAGAAGCTTCATCGAGGAAATAGAAAACGCCCTCAAAGGCGGAGTTACGATATTGCAGCTGCGCGAAAAGGATATGTCGGAACAGGAGCTGATAGATGAGGCGATCATTATCAAGCAGATTTGCAGTAAATATAATGTCCCGCTGATAATCAACGATAATTACTCAGCGGCTCTCAAATCAGGAGCAGACGGAGTTCACGTCGGTATCGAGGACGCGCCCGTCGCCGAGATAAGACGGATCTGCGGTAACGACTTTATCATCGGAGCTACTGCAAAAACCATTGAACAGGCAAAAAAAGCCGAATCTGAGGGTGCCGATTATCTCGGCGTAGGAGCCGTTTTCCCCTCTCCCACCAAAAAGAATGCCGTAAGAATAGATACCATACAGCTCAGCGAGATATGTTCAAGCGTTGCTATCCCCGCCGTTGCTATCGGAGGGATAACCAATGATAATGCTGATGAACTGACTGGCAGCGGAATATGCGGTATTGCCGTAGTTTCATCGCTTTTCGGCGCAGATGACGTAAAAAAAGCCGCAGAAGCTCTTGCGGAAAAATCACGCAAGATAGCTTCATACGGCAGAATATAATATAAGCGGACGACCAGGGGGAGCCCCCTTTGGCGGAATCGTGGCATAAAATTACCGAGCCCATAATTTCAGGCTCAGTAACCCACTTTTTCCGTTAAGGGAAGCTGACTAAAGTCGTCCGATTGTTTATATAACACCAAGTCCGTCGAGAAGCAACTTCACTCCGATGAGTATCAGAATAGCTCCTCCTGCGATCTGGGCTTTTTTTTCGTATCGGCTGCCGAATTTATTGCCTATCACGACTCCCACAAACGAAAGTGCAAAGGTAATTGCTCCGATTACAGATACCGAAAAAATGAGGTTTACCTCTTCAGCCGCAAACACGATACCTACAGCAAGCGCGTCGATACTCGTAGCGATCGCAAGCAGAAATAGCTCCCCGATGTCAAGTCTGTATTCTCCTGTCTCAGATCCAACTTCTTTTTCAGAGATCACCTCTAATATCATCTTTCCGCCGATTATCGCAAGAAGCGCAAATCCTATCCAATGGCTGAACGAGTCAATATATGACGCAAAACGGCTCCCGAAAAAATACCCTGTCATTGGCATAAGCGCCTGAAAAACACCGAAAAAAAGTGCTGTAACAAATCCTCCTTTTACGCTGAGCTTTTTCATGCTCAGCCCCTTACAGACCGCAACAGAAAAGGCGTCCATCGACAACCCTACTGCAAGAGCGATAAGTTCTATTTTTCCCATTGATCAAACCTCCATAAAAAAATCCGGATACGCACCGCACCCGGATAAACACTCAGGTACAGCAGCAAAGCTATACTTGAGTCTCATTATTTAAGACAAAACCGGACCTCATAAAGGTCAGTATGTCGGCTTGCCACGTATACTGTATACGCTAACTACTCCCTCAGTAAGTGCTTTCATTATACAATATATTTTGAGACTTGTCAATTTATAACTGTTAGCATAAAAAAACTTTAAACAGCATACTCCATAATAAAATCGTCCATAACAAATCCTTCGCCGATGTCAGTCACAGCAGTGTCGGCAACGACAAAACCTTTTGCCTTATAGACCTCTATGGCGTGGCGGTTATGCTTGTTGACGGTCAGATAGATCCTTTTCTTGCCGTTGCTGAGCGCTTCTCCAAATACCGTTTCAAGCATTTGAGAAGCTATTCCCCTGCCGCGCTTATCACTGCGCAGGTAAAGCTTACTAAGGAAGTACCGCTCATCCTCCTCGGGCTTAGCGCCGATATATCCGCACAAATCGCTATCGTCGCGGACTGCGAAATAAGTGTAGTTCTGCGTATCTACCTGCGCTCTCATAGCCTCGTAGGACTGAAATTTATCCACCATGTACCCTATCTGCTCCTCGCTGATTATACCCGGAAAGCACTCTTGCCATATCTTTTCAGCAAGCTGAGCTATTTCGTGCAGCTCACCGTCCTGCGTTACTCTTGTTATCGTTACAGCCATTTCAGACTCTCCTCACGTTAATGTATAGCATTCACCGGGCATTCCTTCTTGCATTCGTAGCACAGAATGCATTCCGTTGCATTCTGACGTTTCCTTGACTCCTTGTTGACCTCAACGTTCATCGGACATACCCTCAGACATTTCCCACAGCCTATGCACTTGCTCTCATCGCAATGCAGACGTATCAGTGAATAGCGGCTCATGGGCTTCAGAAAGACCGTTATAGGACAGATATACTTGCAGAAGGCGCGGTTGTCCTTCAGTAAGAATGCCAGCAATATCCCAACCGCGTAATACAGCACATTCCCCGCTATAAACAGCCAGAACATCACCATCTCGATATCAGCCAGCTTCATTAAAAGCAGCCCTGTTACAAGCGCAAGAGACGCTGCAAATGTGATGTATCTTATAAAGCCAAGTCTTTTCCGCGGCTCATGCGGCTGCTTATATGGCAGCAGGTCGAGTATCATAGCAGTCCAGCAGGCATATCCGCACCAGCCTCTGCCAAAAATGAGCGGTCCGAATATCTTTGCCACGGCATAATGTATTGTCGCAGCCTCGAAAGCTCCAAGTGAAAGATAATACCAGAAGCCCTCTATCTGCATATTCTCACGACTCATCAATCCGAGGTACACGAGCATATATGACCCGACTGCAAATTGAACAAATCTCCTTGCATAATTTCTCCCTTTTACTATCAGGAAGATCCCCACAGAAACGCAGATACCGATATATGAAAAGTTGAAAAGATAAAACAAATTATCCTTGCTCAGCCACAACGCTACCGCTACCGCTTCAAATACAGAAAACATAATTAAAGGGGGCAGATATTTCTTCATTATGCTTCTTCGGGCATTTCCCAGTTGTGGTAAACGTTCTGAACGTCGTCGTTATCCTCAAGGTGCTCAAGGAGGAGGTTCATCTTCTTGATATGTTCCTCATCGGTGAGCGTGGTGTAGTTAGCGGGTATCATCTCGGTCTCTGCGGAAAGCACATTGTAACCCTTACCGGTAAGTCCCTCGCGGAGCGCGTGAACATTCTCAGGAGCACATTCGATCTCGACAGTCTCCTCATTGATATCGAAATCATCTCCACCGAACTCGAACACATCGTCCATGACTGTATCCTCATCCAGTCCGGTATTTTCGAGCACTACGATACCCTTCTGACTGAACATGAACGATACGCAGCCGATAGTGCCGAGATTGCCGCCGAATTTATCGAAATAGTGGCGCACCTCTCCCGCAGTTCTGTTCCTGTTGTCGGTAAGACACTCAACTATAACTGCAACGCCGTTAGGACCATATCCCTCATATGTTATGTTCTCGTAATTGTTCTTGTCCTCGCCGCCTGCAGCTTTCTTGATAACGCGCTCAATGTTGTCGTTGGGCACGTTGTTCGCCTTAGCCTTAGCTATCAGATCGCGCAGTTTGCTGTTGTTGTTCGGATCGGGACCTCCCTCGCGTACAACGACAGTTATCTCACGTCCGATTTTCGTGAATATCTTGCCCTTTACAGCGTCTGTCGCTTCCTTTTTACGCTTAATGTTATTCCATTTTGAATGACCTGACATATTTTTCGCTCCTAACTATTAATTGATTTATTTTTTGCGCTCTCCGAACGAAGTTCGGGGCAATAACCGCTTGACTGCGGCTATTGAGGACACATTATTTATAACCTATAGTTTTCAGGTATGCGTTATACATTGCCTTCAATTCAGCCTCGTAAACATACTTTTGCCTGAAATAACTTTTCGGAAGTATCGGATAATTCTTCTCTATTCTGCCCTCTTTCAGCATAAGCGCCTCAAATTCCTCCAGCGTGAGTTTGTCAGAAAAAGCACCGCCTGTTTTCTTTGAGCTTTCCCGTGCAACTCTTTTCAGCTCATAGTCGGTGACCTTTTGCATATCGCTCTCTACCTCCTGCGCGATATCCGTGAAAATGCTCTCGTAGACCACGTATCCGCAGTTCGGACAGACATTGAGTTCTTCGCTGAACTTCACATGACATTCAGGGCATTTTATCCGCATAACGATTCTCCTTACTCATTCGCCGGGGTCTGTAAGGTTTTTGAGTACCAGTTCAAAAAGCTCCCTGATACGCTCGTCCTTTCCCGTGAGGTAGAGATACCCTAAAAGGCTCTCAACTGCTGTTGCTCGGCGGTACTGCACTGCCTCGGCGTGCTTTGGGACAGTATTTCCCGTGGCATTCCGACCTCTTTTGAGGACGGCAAGCTCACGTTCATCGAGAACCTCCGCAATGAGATCATACGCCGCCGACTGGAACTCCGCGCAGACAAGCTTTATTTTTGCCGAGTGCAGCTTTGCAACAGGCATATTCCCCTGCCGCAGAAGATACTCTCTCACCAGCATATCGTAAACGCTGTCGCCGAGGAATGCCAATGACAGCGGACTGTAGGCGTTTGCCTCGCGCCTGGATAATAATTCTCTGCTCATATCAATTTACAAAGTCGAACTCGAAGCCCTCGAGATTGACAGTATCTCCCTCCTGAACTCCCATTTCCTCAAGCTTGGCGATGATACCGCTGTTTATCAGAACTCTCTGGAAGTATTGCAGCGACGAGTAGTCATCGGGATCAACAGTGCGCATGATTGGCTGCAGCCACGGTGCTTCAACATAATAAACTCCGTCCTCAAGCTCTATCTCGAACTTCTTGTCCACACCGAGCATTTCGTCAAGTTCCTCCTGCGGAATTGGCTCTGCCTCGAATTCCTTTATCGGGGGAAGCGTATCAAGCACCTCTGCTACCTTGCCGATGAGCTCTGCCGTGCCCTGAGTGGTAGCCGCGGAAATACAGAAGAACGTAAGTCCTTTTCCTTCAATATAGCTGCGGAAAGCCTCTATCTGCTCTTCGGAAGCCATGTCGCATTTATTTGCCGCGACTATCTGAGGACGCTGTGCAAGCTCCTCGTTGAACTTAGCAAGTTCTGTATTGATTATCTCGAAGTCTTCTTTTGGGTCACGTCCCTCTACACCTGAAACGTCCACGACGTGAACTATCAGACGGCAGCGCTCAACGTGTCGTAGGAACTCGTGTCCCAGACCCACACCGTCACCTGCACCCTCAATAAGTCCCGGAATATCAGCCATTACAAATGACTTTTCCTCGTCGACCCTCACAACTCCCAGCACTGGCGTAAGTGTTGTAAAGTGGTAGTTCGCTATCTTTGGCTTTGCGGCGCTTACAACGGAGATCAGTGTGGACTTACCGACATTCGGAAACCCCACGAGCCCCACATCCGCAAGGAGCTTTAATTCAAGTGTTACCTCGAATTCCTCACCCGGGTATCCCGGCTTTGCAAAGCGAGGTATCTGACGGGTAGAGGTGGCAAAGTGAACATTTCCCTTGCCGCCGTTTCCTCCTCTTGCGAGCACCTTCGGCTCGTCGGTGGACATATCTGCCATTATGCGTCCCGTCTTAGCATCACGCACAACAGTCCCCCTCGGCACCTTTATGATGAGCGGTGGAGCACTTTTTCCGGTGCAGTTGCGTGAACTGCCGTTTTCACCGCGCTGTGCAGCGTATTTTCTTTTATAGCGGAAATCAATGAGTGTCGAAAAATTGTCGTCCACCTGAAAGACAACGTCTCCGCCTCTTCCGCCGTCGCCGCCGTCGGGACCGCCTGCCGCAACGTATTTCTCACGGTGGAACGAAACTGCTCCGTCGCCGCCGTCGCCTGCTTTGATCTTAATTTTCGCCTGATCGACAAACATTTTACGACCTCCCTGATCGTCAAAAGAAAATCCCAAGCGGTAAGCTCGGGATTTATACTTGTTAATAGTTACTGCTCAGCGTAAACCGAGACCTTCTTGCGGTCACGTCCGTAACGCTCGAACTTAACTCTTCCGCTTACTGTAGCGAATAATGTATCATCAGAACCGATACCTACGCCCTCACCCGGGTGGATATGAGTGCCTCTCTGACGAACAAGAATGTTGCCGGCCTTTACAATCTGACCGTCAGCTCTCTTGACGCCGAGTCTCTTAGCCTCGGAATCACGTCCGTTCTTAGTTGAACCAACACCCTTCTTATGAGCGAAGAACTGCATACTGATCTTTAACATACTTACACCTCCGAAATAGTGATTTTGATCGTTTTTGGGAATTCCTCAAGGATTATTTTAAGCTGCTGCTCCAGCATAGTCAGCACTGCCTGAGTTTTCTCGTCGGGCTCTTTTACTGTCAGAACGACCGCACCGCCCTTATCGGAAGCCTGTGCGTCCGAATGAAAACCATCAGTAATGATATTTGCTGCAAGGGATACTGCCGAAGATACTGCGGCACATACTATATCCTGTCCGCTTTCCGCATATCCCGCATGACCGCTTATTTTAAATCCGCTGAGAAGCCCCTTGCTTTCGTAGAACTCTGCACGAATCATGATCAAGCCTTGATAGCTTCGATCTTGACCTGAGTGTAAGGCTGTCTGTGACCCTGCTTCCTCTTCTCACCCTTCTTGGGCTTGTATGTGAAAACTGTGATCTTCTTAGCCTTGCCGTTCTTGATAACCTTAGCTTCAACAGCTGCTCCGTCAACATAAGGTGTTCCGACCTTAAGTCCGTCGTCTGCACCGAGAGCTACTACCTTATCGAAAGTAACAGTCTCATCAGCCTCTGCTGCGAGCTTCTCGATGAAGATAATATCTCCTTCATTGACCTGATACTGTTTTCCGCCAGTTTCAATAACTGCGTACATATGTGGCACCTGCCTTTTCAATGAACTCGCTGTTACAGGCGCATTTTTGCATGACTTTAAAGCCTGTTTACAAGCGGCAATAATATTCTATCACAAAGCATAGGCTTTGTCAAGCATTTTTTTACATTTTCCGCAAATTTTACACGCCGTCCATGTATTCCTTTTTCTCTGTCTGCTTCCTTTCGATAACACCGTTAGCTCTGACCTCGCCCATATCATCTGTTTGAGTCTTTATATAAGCCTCATAGCTTTGGGTATATTCGTCTTTGATGTTACGATTCCTTGCAAACTCGTCCTCAGCGCGCCACTCTAAGAAGTGAGGGAATCCGAACTGATGCTCTAAAAAGGCATATGTTCTGTTCGCCCATATCGTCGCAGCAGCTAAGATGACGAAGTATATGAAAATAGCTATATTCCATTTGAAACCGCCCGAGGTAACGTGATGTGTCTCGTTGTACAGCACATACATGAACGGCTGGTTTGGGGCGACAACAGTATTTATGAGCGCAGGTGCGAGCGTCAGCAGCGCCAGTTTGTCATTCCGCTTGAGAATACCGAATATTCCTATGAAGACTACCGCAAGCTTGCAGACTATCTCAACAGCCGCTTTGTTCACAAAGTCGCCGCCCTCAAAGAAAATATTAGCCGAGAAGAACGCACAGACTCCGCATATCGCCGAATACGATATTATCGCACCTCTGTATATCCTCTCTACCCACACTATCTTAGTGTGATTGCGTGACATTTGCCTGTCCATTTTCAAGTTCCTCCATTCTATCTGCGGAGCAGTCACTTTTGCCGATAAGGTCGCTCACAGTATCGGACACGCTGACGCTGTTCATCAGGTCGGGCTTTACATCAGTGTGTGCTTCGACCGTACCGCTTACCGATACCACGTCCATACCGTCGGCACGGGTCTTTTGCAGCCTTTCAAGCTTCTGAGTGTACTCGTCCTTTATACCGCGCTGTACTCTATTGAGCTCCTGATCCGATTGAAGCTCATTGAAATGCGGAAAGCCATACTGTGATTCGAGCCACTTGTACTTGCGGTTCGCCCATATATTTCCCACTGCCATTATTGCAGAAGCTGCGCAGATAAGAGCGTTCACAGGCACTCCGAAAACGCCTAACATCCACGCAAACTGAGGATATGCAACTATTGCCGTATCAATAAGCAGGATCATCGGAGGAAGCAGTGCGAAACGATCGTCCTTTTTATATGCTCCGAGCAGTCCGAACGCAAACACCGCTCCCTTAAAGAACAGACCGTCAAGGAGAATGAAACCAAGCTCACTGCTGCTTATTGTAAACAATAAGCAGCAGAAAATAGCGGTAATGGCGCACGGTACAAATATGACCGCATAGATAATAAATACCCACTTATATATTTTCTCGCATTTTTGGATCATCATGCGGTTATGCACCATTTCTTCGCCAAGCTTGTTTACCATACCTTGTAATCGTCTGCACCTATCTTATATGATGTACCGGGAACGAACATATCCGCGGGCTTTATTTCATGACCCTGCTGTTTTGCACTTTCCATGACCTTTCTCATTTCTCTGAATGCTACACTGTTGGTAACTATCCTCGAAACCTTCTCCTGCTCAGGCTTCTTGCTGAGATACTCTATAAGAGCCTGCTGGATATAGAAATATGAGCGAAGCTGAGTTTTCTTGAACTCGATGCTTGACTGTCCGTCATCGCCGTCGTCCTCAAGCAGGAAGAGGCTGTCGCCCTCACGGTAGCCGAGTGTAAGCTTGGCAAGTATCTCGGGAATGAATATCCTGATCTCGGAAGCAAGAGCCTTATTGCCGTCGGTAAGCTCCTCAAGCTTCTCGATCATTGCAAGGTAATCCTCCTTGCTGTTGATGTTCTCCATAGCAGAGATAGTCTCTCTTGCAGCGTTCATGACAAGTTCCTTATCAAAGGGACACTGATCGTCCTCGCGCTGAACAAAGATCGCATACTGCTTCTCGCAGAGGAAGTTTCCGGAATCCTCCCATGAAGCAACATATTCCTTGAAGCGTTCGCCGAGCTGATTGCAAACAGAGCCGTTTACACGCACCTCTATCATTGTCTTATCCTTGAGCTTTGCAAGATATATCCTTATCCAGTAGTACTTCTTTGAACCGAGATATTTGGGTATATCGTCCTTTATGAAGTTTATGAGCATTGTAGGCTGCTTCTCCTTGACGCCTATACGAACTACAGACTGACAGTACATATCGAAATCGTAGTGCTGTCTGAGGAAATCCACAGAAATGTGAGTGGGGTTCTTCTTTGTCATCGACTGATCGAGCGGATGCCATACAGAGCCGTAGAAGATATCAACCGACATCTTCGCCGCCTCTTCCTCAGTGGTGCCCTGAGCGTCAACGGGTTCTATGAGGGGCTCATCGAAAGCGTCATTCTTGATTATAAAAATGACCTGAAGTATGTGAACATTATCCTGCTGATCGTGTCTGCCTATCTGAACATCAACGGTATAGCCCTTTGGCATGATAACACAGTCGTCATAAAGTGTTCCGCTGAGCTTTTCATTGAGAAAATTTAGTACGGAAGCTTTAAGGTCTGCCTTTGGATCCTTCTGTTCGACTTCCTCTGCCTGCTGATTCTTTTTCTTAAAAAATGCCATGATCCTATTCTCCTTAAAAATTATTTATAAATATAATGCAGAAAGCATAATATCACAAAGTAAATTTAACTGCCGCCCAGCCCTCTTTAACATAGGGCTCGGATTCGGAAAAACCCGCGGATTCAAGCTCCGCTATGGTCTCATCCATACGCTCCTCTATAATACCCGAGATTATGAGTATTCCGCCTTTTTTGAGGTATCTTACAAAATATTCCTTCATTGCTATTATCACGTCCGCAACTATATTTGCCGTGATGATATCATATTTCTCATCTATCTGCGCGGCAAGTCCTTCGTCGCTGAGAATATTACCGTAATACGTTTTATATACCTCAGGGGATATATGATTCTTTTCAGCGTTTTCGAGAGCAGTAACAGCTGCATTTTCCTCGATATCAACGCCTACGGCGCTTCCTGCGCCAAGAAGCATTGCTCCTATAGATAGTATACCGCTGCCGCAGCCCATGTCGAGCAAACGGTCGCCCTCGGAAAGATATTTTTCAAGGAGCTCCAGACAGAGCCTCGTGGTGTGATGTTTTCCCGTACCGAAGCTTGAAGCCGGATCTATTTCGAGTATTATCCTGCCCTCTGTATTGTCGTAATCCTCCCATGAGGGTTTTATAACAAGCTTCTGACCGACCTTGAATGGTTTAAAATACTGCTTCCAGTTGTTCGCCCAATCCTCCTCACGTATGCTTGTGAACTCGGCTTCAAGCCTGCCATAGAGCTTTTGAGAATCGAGAGAACGTATTTCGCTCAGCATAGACTTTATGGCGGCAAGCATTTCCGCTCCCTGTTCGTTCGAGGGGATATATACAGTAATGCACGTTTCGCACTGAGTAAGTCCCATAAGGTCGTCGTCAATATAATCCCACTGACCGTTTTTATTTTCAAGGAATTCACGGAAATCCTCTGCGTCGCGTATTGCAAAGCCCTTTATGCCGATATCCGTAAGCTTAGAGCAAAGCAGCTCTATTCCCTCGGTAGTCGTATAGATATTTACTTCTTTCCATTCCATTTATAGTTCTCCTTAACTGCATATCAGAATAATAAACGTCAGAACATCGCTGCTGTTAACGATACCGTCTCTGTTGATATCAGCAGCGGCTATCTCATTGGCTTTGAGGATAGATATTCCTTCAGGCATATATGTAAGACTTCTCAGATACTCATTGAGAACAGCGAGATCATATTTGTTTACGCTGCCGTCATTGTTGATATCGCCGGTCATAAGAATATCTTCGTCTCCGATAAATGTAAGCTCTGAAAGCTCCACCCAGCCATCGGTACCGCCGAGGTCTATCAGTCCGGATCCGTTATCTACGCTTATTACATTTATAACATTACCAGAGCTTAGCTGCGCAAGAACATTGCCTCTGCCGCCGGTCTGAGAGCAGACCGCAACTGTCTCAGTTCCGCCATATATATACTCTCCTGTGTCATAATTCACTGTGCAGCTTGTAGTTGCAGATTCGGCAGTTGTAGTTGTAGTGGTGGTCGTTGTTGTGGTAGTGGTCGTGGTGGTTGTTGTGGTAGTAGTGGTCGTTGTAGTCGTGGTGGTCGTTGTAGTCGTTGTTGTCGTTGTTGTCGTTGTTGTCGTAGTCGTTGTTGTCGTAGTCGTTGTCGCAGCAGCAGAATAGTATGGAGTCTTAGTCCCTTTAAGAGCCCAATATTCATTTCCGCCGGATACCGAATACTGACTGAAGAGGTCCGTACTGTTCGTACCGGGGTCGTTCATATACACCGTACTTCCAACTACTGCCTCGATATACACCCAATGATAGCCATTTACGTTCAGTATAACGTGTGTACCGGAATCAAGCATTGATTTGAGCTCTGATGCGATGGCGCTCTGAGAATAGCTTGAAAGGTTAGCGTCCTTGATAAATGTGATATTGGGGATTATCTGTCCTATAGTACCCCAGCTCGCAATAGCGCCTCCGCTTGTAAAGCCTCCGCGTGCAGTATAAGCATTTGCAAGAACTCCCGGATTGAACTGATCTGTACTGCTTATGCCCATGTTGCTGAGAGCAGTGCTGTCTATCGAACCCGAGTGCATTGCCATTATAGCGAGGGACGTGATAAGGCAGCCGGATTTTGCAACTGTAGAGCTGCCCATAGCAACGCTTCCCCACCGTGAATCTGTTTGCAGCCATGTATGGTAATCTTCAGCCGAATCAGCATTTTTCACAAAGTGCCAATTACACGTTAAAGTCATTATGAGGATAAGTGCAGCAAGCAGTGCACTGAATATACCTTTTTTACTGTTTTCCTGCATAATTACCTCCTTCAAGAATTTCTGAGCTTTCTGCGCCGATTTTTCCTGAGCTCTTTCAGCGCATTATAAACTTCGATATAATCGTTGAATGCCATTTCTTTTTCAGCTTCATTAAGGACAATACCTCCATAAACCGACTTATCGAATAATGAAGCAGAGGAAGAAATATCCTTTCCTGTCATCTGCATTATCTTGCGGGCAGCCTCCTGAGAAGTATTGGCGCTGCTTATTCCGCACAAGAGGCACAGTCTGCGGATAATCATAATAATCGCTTGATCGGGTGTGCGTTTTCTTGCCGTAAACAAAAACACCTTATGCGAAACAGACGGATATAAAAGCGCAGACAGGATCACAAGAAGAGCCGCCGTAAGAATAATGATACCTGCTCTTGAAAGCTTGTTCGTAGCGCTATCCTCATTCTGCATTACGAGCCCGTCAGTTATGGTAGGTTCAAACGATACCCAGCCATATCCCTTTATGTATAATTCCGGAAAACCGTGAGCCGAGCGTGATGTAACGACATAGTTCATTCCGTATTGATCGTTCTCAAGCTCTTCAGACATATTGTAGCCCTCACAGTAGCGAGCGGGGATGCCGACTGCCCTCGCCATGAGCACCATTGCTGTGGCGTATTCATAGCAGACTCCTGTTTTTGTCTCAAAGAGGAAGCTCTCAGCGTTTTCCTTGCTTGTTTTAAGGTAGCTCGTATCGTAAATGTAGCCGTTTTTATAGAAATATCCCTCAAGTATCTTCGCCTTTTCAAAGTTGGAGGCGGCTGAATCGGTAAGCTCATGTGCGAGGTCGTAAATGCGCTGGTTTTCGCCGTAATCGAGCAGATACTGCTCATAGTAGCCGTAAAGATTGCTCTCGTCTCTGATCACATACCAATAATGCACCATATCATCATCGTATTCTTCTGTGTAAGCATTCCAAAGTATATCGTCAGCGTCCTCAAGCATCTGCCCGTAATCGCTGCGGTCAAGCGCGTCTATCACAGCCCTGTTTGCATCGTTGTAGAAAAAATTTTCCGAACTGTAGTTGAATGTAAAACGCTCATCCGAACTGAATTTGCTGTCTGCCGCATATACCAATCCCGAATATATCAGAGCCATTTGCTTATCATACGAGGTATCGGTCATTTCCTGAGCATACTGCGGAACGGGGGCGAACTGCGTCTCCTCATAATAGGCGCTGTATATGCTCAGCTCCTTCTGCGCAGGTATGGTCAGCTCAGTGCCGGCAAGAGCCGAAAGTCCGTACTTTTCGGCAAAATCGCTGTCAAGCTCGGCAGCCTCAAGAAGCGCCTGTGTGAGCTCTCCTGCCGAGGCTATCTGATATGGAGTCTCATCAAATCTGTCCTTAAAGGTCGTATCAAGACTGTTGATGGAGGCGTCGTCATCCATTTCCAGTATTGACCACGAATCTGTATCAAAGTCGTAGGTCGAAAATGTAGAGGTCTTCAGGCGCAGAGGCTCACTTGCCCGGGCATAATAAAGCGGTGTATTATCGAGGTTTCCCGTAAACTGCTGTGATGAGGTAGTATCACGGAAAACATTCAGCATCGCCACAAGCCGATCGGTGAACTGATCGGCTGAAATGAGTGTTTCAAGAACAGTTCTGTCAGCCTCTATAGCCGGCTTTGGCACAAGGGCTGCCGCCGCCGCAAATATGACAGCATAGACCGCCACAGGCTTCCACACCTCATCTCTTGCGACAACGACCGTTTTTTCATCGCCGTGCAGCTGCCTGAAATATACCATCAGCAGCACATATCCCACGGAAAGAAGTATGATAAATATCGTGGGCATTTTTTCATATTCCTTACCATATATGGCAAAGGGAATAATGAATATCAGGAAGTTCATGAATATCCTGTAACGCACTCTCGTAAAATAGTAAATGACCGAGAGCATGAATATCAGGAAAAGAAGGTATATCGCAAGCGTATACCACTTGTTGTATTCCAGCACATCCTGCGGAGTGAGAAACCATATTCCCCACGATATCGGGTAATCAGCACTTCCCTCTGTAACCGAAAACTGTACGCCGAATATGAACAGGACAAAAAGAGCAATATACGCAGCCGAACCGATCAGCTTATGCTTGTTTATAAAATCAAATACCCTGAACACGATCCAGCCAATGATATATGCTGTTATACCGTAAACTATCGCAAGGCTGCTGCGGTAATGATACATTATCGACATCATGACCACTGCGGCGTATATAAGCACCGGATCTAAAAGCGTTCTCAACATGAGATCCTTCATGCCGGAACGATTTTTTTCTGTTTCATACATATTTTATACCTTATAACTGTAACGCAGACGCGCATCGATTGCGCTTATACCATTTTAAAATTATTATCATCGTCAAGATACCACAGCGGAAGCTCGGTTGAATTAGGCGTATTCAACGAAGCTCCGATAAGACTAACATTATCTGTACTTTCAAGCTTATCCGTTATGGCAGCGAATCCCACTCCCGCATCGGTGGTAGCTATTATGCAGGCACACACTGAGTCCTCTACGCGCGATACATCTATCCTCGTATCTGAGGCTACCTTTACCGAAAGCACCTTCAGAAGGAGCTGAGCAGGATATTCAGGAGTATCCACGCTTTCAGATGCTATCTCTCCCAAAGCTGTCCTGTAAGCCATGCGGCATGATATACCGTGCTTTACAAGTGCCAGAAGAAGCCCGAATGATGAACGTATTATCTGTTCTTCATCAAGTATAGCCGCTCTGATATCCGCCGAGCTGTTTCTGTAAAGATCAAGTATCAGTACAGGCTGAACAGACGAAACAGCTTCATCAAGGCGAACCATCAGCTTCGATTTCTTTGAGGAGAGCTTCCAGTTTATACGTTTGATCGGATCGCCCTGAACGTATTCTCTGTGTTCGTAGCCCGGAGTAGTATTAGCCGAGAACTGAAGTGCCGAATCATTCTCTTCTTCCTCGTCGCTCGTAACAACCGAATCGGCTACAGCCCGGTAAAGCTGAGAACTCGTTTTTACATCAGGTATATCGGGGATCACTCCCACCGAAGCGGCATCGGGGATACCTTGCTTCACCTTAAAACGGATAAATCCGAGAAATCCGCATGAGTATACCGAGGCTACACCGATAGAACCGTTTCCCCCGATCAAAGCCTGCACTTCATACGTAAAGGTTTTCCGATAAGAATTCAGCATCGATAGCCTGTAAACCTTATCTGTTTCACCGAAAACTTCCGAAACAAACGGCTTTATCTCAACTACAGCAAAAGGAAAAAAACCTGTTTTTTCAATATTGATCGTTACAGTGAGAGCACTTCCTTTAGGAACGTATGCGTCGCAGTCGAACGATACCTTTATCCGTTTTCTGGCATATACCGCAAACAAAAGAGAAGTTAGCGGAGCGATTATAAGGAAAGCCAAGAGAATAGCTCCCATTTCTCCGTCAATATAAAATGTGAATATGTAAACCAGAAACGCTACCGCTGCAACACTGATAATGTGCTTGATATACTTCATTATTTTCCGCCCATTGAGGGTACAGGACAGGAATCCACCCTTGCTGATATATACGCCTCGTTTGTTACAAATTCGGTCTTGCCCTGCGGCGAAAGGATTATCCTGTGGGCAAGAACAGGAACAGCCGCAAGCTTCACATCATCGGGAGTAACATACTCTCTTTCATATATATACGCAAACGCCTTGGCTGCCTTGTAAAGAGCTATGCTTCCTCTCGGACTTATTCCGAGGAGCGTATTGCGGTCGCCTCTCGTGGAAGCAACTATGCTGACTATATAATCCTTTATCTGATCGGTAACACGCACCTTTTTCACCTCTTCCTGCATGAACGTCACATCTTCGACTGTCATTACAGGAGCGTCTATGTTAAGTATAGGGTTTTTCATTTCAGTGCGTTCGAGTATCCTGACTTCTTCTTCGGCTGTAGGATAGCCCATTGAGAGCTTCATAAAGAACCTGTCCATCTGAGCTTCGGGAAGATGAAAGGTACCGTAGGTCTCTACGGGATTCTGTGTAGCCATAACAAGAAATGGCTTTGGCAGAGCGTGAGTAACTCCGTCAAGGCTTATCTGCCGCTCCTCCATAGCCTCCAGCAGAGCCGACTGCACCTTGGGCGAAGCACGGTTTATCTCGTCAGCAAGCAGGAAATTACACATTACAGCTCCATCTCGATAGACAAATTCGCCTGACCCGGCATCGAGCATCGTAAAGCCTGCGATATCGGACGGCATAACATCGGGAGTGAGCTGGATACGGTTGAAGCTTCCGCCTATAGAACGCGAAAGAGCTGTTATCAGCTGCGTCTTTCCAACTCCCGGAACATCCTCAAGCAGCACATGACCCTCACAGAGAAGCGCAGAAATGAGCTTTATTATCGTATCGTTTTTTCCTACAATTACCTTGCCTATTGAATCAGCAAGTAAATTTATATTTTTATTCATACATGATCTCCTGTTAAATTTGGCAGAATATCCAATTAAAATTATTATATCACATTATTGCTGAAAAAGCAACAGGCGGGGCAAAAAATTTTAGTCTCTTTTATCTACAGCATGAAAACAGCAGTTTACGCCTTGCAATACAAAAAATGCGCCCGTGCATTTGCTGTAATTGCACAAGCGCATTATTATTAAAATTCTCCGTAAGCTTCGTCAAATTCCTTTGCCTGTTTTTTCTTCTTTGCCGCCGAAATTATCGAAGCTATCGCTCCTATAAGACCGATAACAGCAGCAGCTATGCCTCCAAAGAATATCGCGTAGGTAGTGGTTTTCTTGACCTCGCCTTCTCTTATTTCAAGGAATGCGATATCTCCGCTTTCAAGTCCAAGATCCTCCATAGCTTCGTTCAGATACTGTTCATATTCAGGATCAGACATCTGTTCGACCGTCTTACCTTTGAACTGCACCGATACTTTCGGAGGCTCTCCGTCATATTGAAAATTTCCACCGTACTGTTCATTAGCGGCCTCGGCATTATATATATTCGCAAGATAGCTATACCACTTATCGTAAGCCTTATCAAGCTCTGCCTGTTTATCCTTATTTGATGTGGCAAGGACCACATAGAAATAATCCAGTTCGGCAGCCTCGTCGGTGCCATTTTCCCATTCAGCATACATGTCATCGCTGAAATTTCCGATTATATAGAAATTGGTCTCGGTTTTCTTTGTAGTTATACCATAGGTTTTTTCAGTCTGTTCAAGGATTGCGAAAGGTCCGTATACAAAATCGATCTCGCCTTCTATGATCGCCGGATTATCCAGATCACCCATCTGTGCGGTATTGAGGTTTATCTTATCACCGCTCATCAGGAGCTTTGTATCAGCAAAGCCCGCAAGTGCCATTACTGCACCAAGGATAAATATTATCAGAAATACCATCAGCTTTTTATTTTTTCTCATATCGTTCACCCTTCTAAAATATCATATCATTTGTTTTTTATCGTCTTATAAAACTTGTTCTTCTGTGAAAACAAAATTTTAAAATATAAGCGCAGTTTTTAAGCTGCGCTTATAGATCCTTACTTCTTTATCATGTTTGCCACTTCATCAGCAAGGTTGTCCTCTTTCTTCTCAACACCCTCGCCGCGCTCGTAGCGGATAACCTCAACGACCTTGATAGAGCCGCCGAGCTTCTTAGCCTCTGCGTCAACATAGCCCTGAACTGTGAGCTTGTCGTCCTTTACGAAAGCCTGCTCAAGGAGGCAGTTCTCACTGTAGTACTTGCCTACCTTGCCCTCAACGATCTTTACGCGGACCTGCTCGGGCTTTGAAGCCATTTTGGGATCCTCAGCCATCTGTGCGAGCATGATCTCCTTCTCCTTCTCGATAACCTCGGCAGGAACCTGCTCGCGGTTGAGGTAAGGAGCGTTAAGAGCAGCAGACTGCATAGCAACGTCCTTACCGATAGCTGCTACCTGATCTGCGGAGAGGTCTGTGTCGAGCTTTACGAGAACGCCGATGCTGCCGCCGTTGTGGATATAGGAAGCGAGCACACCCTCGAGTCTTACAAAACGACGAATAACGATATTCTCTCTGATCTTCATTCCTGCGAGTTCTGTGAGTACCTCACCGACTGTAGATGTGCCGCCGCTGATAGTCTCAGCCTTTAGAGCCTCAACGTCTGCGGGATTTTTTTCAATGATAGTATTTGCAACACCGCTTACGAAGTTCTTGATATCGTCTGTGTTTGCGGCGAAGTCTGTTTCTGTGTTTACCTCGAGGAGCACGCCTGTATTGCCGTTAACTACAGCAGCAACGATACCCTCGGCAGCAGCTCTGCCGCTCTTCTTAGCCTGTGTGGCAAGTCCTTTTTCTCTGAGGAACTCGATAGCCTTCTCCATATTGCCGTCATTTTCCTCGAGAGCCTTCTTGCAGTCCATCATGCCAACGCCAGTGGACTTCATGAGCTCTTTGATCTCTGCAACGGAAACCTTTCCCATTGTTATTACCTCCTGCTTTTAGAAATTATTGGTTAAAAATTAGATATTAGAACTAAGGCTGCCGCCGATTGTCTGACAGCAGCCGTTTAAATCATCTGATTATTCAGCAGACTCTTCTGCAGCAGTCTCCTCTGCGGGAGCTTCCTCAGCCTCGGCAGCGTCGCCGCCCTGTCTGCCCTCGATGATAGCGTTTGCGATAGTTCCGGCGATGAGCTTTACTGCACGGATAGCATCATCGTTACCGGGGATAACGTAGTCTACCTCATCGGGATCGCAGTTGGTATCAACGATAGCAACGATCGGGATATTCAGCTTCTTAGCCTCTGCAACTGCGATCTTTTCCTTGCGTGGATCAACGATAAAGAGAGCTGCGGGGAGCTTCTTCATGTTCTTGATACCGCCGAGGAACTTTTCGAGCTTCTCTATTTCGAGATTGAGCTTAACAACTTCCTTCTTGGGGAGAAGAGCGAATGTGCCGTCCTCCTCCATTGTATGGAGCTGCTCAAGTCTCTTGATTCTTGTCTGAATGGTCTTGAAGTTTGTGAGCATACCGCCGAGCCACCTTGCGTTTACATAGTGAGCGCCCGCTCTGGTAGCTTCTTCCTTAACGGAATCGCCTGCCTGCTTCTTTGTACCTACAAAGAGCACCTCGCCGCCCTCAGCCGAAAGGTCGCGAACGAAGAGGTAAGCCTCCTCGAGCTTCTTAACGGTCTTCTGAAGGTCGATGATGTAGATACCGTTTCTTTCTGTGAAAATGTACGGAGCCATTTTCGGGTTCCATCTTCTTGTCTGGTGTCCGAAGTGAACACCTGCTTCAAGAAGCTGCTTCATTGATACTACTCCCATGGTGTAGTCCTCCTTAAAATTGGTTATTATAATCCTCCGCTTGGCTTAGCTTGCAGACAATACCCGAAAGGGTACACCGATCTGCAAAAGCACAGGCGTGCGAATTGCCTTAATATTATACCATTTCAGACAAAATTTTGCAAGTCTTTGAGCTTTGGTCATTTGAACAAACTTTGTATCGTAAAGCGGCGGTTGTTTGTTATATGTGACGATTTCGACGCCTCTGAACGCTCAATAAGTACCACATCGCTGCCCACAACGCGAATGTCCGCGCAGGGTATCACGATGTCCTCCTCTTTGCCGAAAATGCCGAACAATCCGTTCCTGCCGTATATCACGAGGGCTATCACCTCTGATGAATCGATATTTATCTCAGCGTCATCAATGTAGCCGAGTCTCTCGCCCGTCTTAATGTCGATGACCTCCTTGCTCCTCATGTCCTCCAGTCCGCAAACCATAAAACCACCCCACATTATAATGTGGTAAATTATATGCGCGCGGACGAGCATATGATCTACTTTATATAAAAATCAATAAAGGATCTCTTTTTCATCCTTTTGGAAGTGCACTTTGATTCTTAATATAAACTATGAAACGATCGTCAGCACAATATCCTTTTTTCTACAAATATTGACTTTTTCACAAAAAAATGATATAATATCTCATAGACAATTGATTGGCGGGCGATAACCATGAACGACAAAAATAGAAATGCCGCAATCATCTCAGTGATAATTGCTATAATAAGCATTACCTTGTTTTTCTTTATCCACAGGGACAATACCGGACAAGCCACTATAATAACAATAACAGATTCCCATTCAGCTACTTCTGCTGCAACAGAGAACGTTTCCACAACTATAACATCCACTTCTGCCGTGCGGTCTGCCGTTTCCTCATCGCTTGTCACGACCACTGTTCCCCCTGCAGAACCGCTTTACATCAATATAAATACTGCCACGTGCGAGGAGTTCATACAGCTCCACGGTATAGGCGAGGTCATTGCAGAAAATATCATTGCTTACCGCACCGAGAATAATGGCTTCAATAACATCGAAGAACTTATGGAAGTATCCGGGATAGGGAGCTCCGTTTTTGAGGATATAAGGGAATTTGTATACGTGGAAGATCCGGTTTACGAGACCGCCGTATCACCTACCGAGCCGGAAATCATTATCGCTGTCGAAGAAACGACAGAGCCTGAAATTGAGGAGTCCTCCGCACTTACACTTGAGGAATGTGCTCCCATAAACATAAACACCGCCGATATTGAAGAATTAGCTCTCCTGCCGTATGTGACATATGATATCGCTGATGAAATAATAACGCTCCGTACAGAAATAGGCGGTTTTCAGCACGTCTATGAGCTTCTGCTGATCGAAGACCTGTCTCAAAGTCAGGCTGCGGAGATAGTCGAATACGTTACAGTTGAATAATTCTGCCGCCGGGCAGAAATGTATAGCATTTGCCAGCACATCGTTAGGCCTTTGAAGATGTGCCTGCAAATGCTTTTTATTTTTAGGAGGACATAAGATGAAAATTTCATCATTTACCCGAACAGAGTTCTTGATCTGGATATCTTCCGTGAGCATAATCATGTTATCTTTCTGCTTGTTCGGCAGAGAAAGCTTTTTAACGCTCATAGCTTCGCTGATCGGAACGACTTCCCTCATATTCTGCGCCAAAGGCAATCCCATCGGACAGCTGCTTATGATAATTTTCTCTGCAATATACGGTGTTATATCATTTGGTTTTTCATACTACGGAGAAATGATAACATATCTCGGCATGACAGCTCCTATGGCACTGATATCTCTCGTTTCTTGGATAAAAAATCCTTTCCGCAGCGACCGGTCAGAGGTAAGAGTGAACACAATAAAGTACACGGAAACAGCATTCATGCTCATCGTTACAGCCGCAGTAACATTTATATTTTACCATATACTGCGATATTTCCACACAGCCAATCTGATACCCAGCACCGTCTCTGTTGCCACGAGCTTCGCGGCAGCCTATCTCACCTTCAGACGCAGTGCTTTTTTTGCTTTGATTTATGCCGCAAACGATGTCGTTCTGATAATTCTGTGGACAATGGCTGCCGTGAAGGATATCTCATATCTTTCAGTTGTCATCTGCTTTGTGATCTTCCTGCTCAACGATATTTACGGCTTCATAAGCTGGCAGAAGATGAAAAAGCGTCAGAACAAATAGCTTATCAGTCTGTTTATGCACTTTTTACCAGCACAAACAGGTAGCTTTGTCCATTAAATTCAATAGTGCAGTTCACTCTGACCTTTCTATCTTCGTCAACAGATATGCTCTCAACATCAAATGTGACTCCGCTTTCACTAAACGCTTCCTTAAAACCGGGAGCTTCGGTCAGAGGCACCGAAACCGTGCTCTCGATACCATTCCACTTGACGGTGAATTTCTGCTCATCGGCATTGTAGTTTCCAAGATAAGCGTTTCCGCTGAAATAGGCAGAAAGATAAATATAAGAAAGCTTTACGCACATATTCTGTACTCTTATCTTCTCTCTCAGCTCGTCCTCATATGAATGCATAATGCTTACCGCGTTAGTTTCAAAAGCCTGCTGAGCCTGTATCTTAGCGCTGTTTTGTCTTTCCTCATACTGTACAGAGGTCTCAAACTCTCCCTTCGGAGATACATTGTTCCTAAGATAATCAGCAATATACCGTTCTTTACGATGAACAAAAGCCTCTCTGTACGTAGGATGAGACATATAATCTGTTATGGAAGCATTTTCTCTAAGAAGCTCCGGAAGCTGCTCTGTTCCCATTCTCACATAGGTAAGCACCGGCGTCCATGCATTGTATATACGATCCCTGTAAAACTGAAGGAGCCTCGGATCGGAAGCAAAGGCAGTCTGGCTCTGGTAATTAGCAGCATATCCCTGCACGTTATTCTCACGCTGCATAGCGTTTGCCGGATAGCCGTTATTATACGGCTGACCGAGCATATTCCCGTTATAAGCAGGGTTCGGCTGCTGCGGAGCACCATAATTTCCGGGAGTATTATTCCCCATAGAAGCATTGCTTGGTATCGCTCTCTTTGTATTCTGATAATGCAGATCGTAATTGCCGGCAAAGCTATCGTAATCAAATATAGTAAGGCTCGAAAATGCACACACGTCCAGCAGATCGTGACCGAGGATATTCTTTGTCCTGTTATTGGGAGCAAGCTTCATAAGCTCAGGAAGCATGTGATTTTTCCTGTAAAGTGCCGCATAATTCAGCGCATTCATACCGTAATCGTCTATATATGAATTTATATTATATATGTTGCTGCGGAAAAAATCAATATCACCGCAAAGTATCCTGCCGATCATCAGCTCGCGCAGATGTGATATGAACTGTCTGTACTTTTCTGAGAGAGACGCAGCGATTTCCTTATTATCTGCAAGAGCCTCCTTATGCTGAGGAGAAGCTGACTGATCGGGATGGATTATCCTGCTAATGTCTTCGTTGAGGTACATATTGCTCTCGTCTGCAAAATCATTTACGATATTGAGATAAAGCGCCCAGTTTTCATAGGTAGGATAAGTCTGTATCGACTTGCGGATATCAGCAAGGCTTTCGGCAATATCTCTGTTATGATAATGCTCAAGAGCGCGGTCACAATAGCATTTACTGAGTATACGGTGATATTCTTCCTTCTTTTGAAGCGCAGTCTGCTGCCATTCTGATAAACCGTTCAATGAAGCTTTTGCAGCTGCATCATCAAAAAGATGCTGCATCATAAGCACAGTTATCTCTATCGGAACCGGTATCGGATAGCTCCTGCGCGGATCTCCGGCTGCAAATTCGCAAAGAAGCGCCGCTATCACCCTTGCTTCTTCAAGCGAACCGCCCGAAGCATTGCAGCTAATATTTCTGATAAGAGCACTGTAATGATCGTTGAACGCAGATTGTGCGGCCTCGTTATAATTCAGCAGCACAGCTCTTATTCCCGTAAGCTTTTCATACATACGTCCGGTCGCATCTATCATCGCAGTCCGGTCAAAGGTTATAATGTATTTTCCGTCATTTACAGCAGGATCGTTACTGTTTCTTATTATTGACCTGCAAAGGTCTTCGTAGGAGATAGCTGTATCACAACTATCGGAAGAACTCCTTACCGCAAAGCCTCCCTGAAAGAAAAGTATTCCTATTTTACCTTTTTTGAAAATGAAAGCGCCGTCAATAAAGCCCAGCTTTTCACCGTATTCTGTATGCTGCCCGAAATTGTTATTTATATTGAATACAGACTGCGACGGCATCATACGCCAATCAGTATATCCGTCTAAAGACTGTAAATAGATTATAAGCGCATTATTGGCGTAAACTCCCTGTACAGCAGGAGCGGCTGAACCCGCCGCTGCCGCCTTTGCAGCATCACACTGTTCATCGAAGAGATCCTTTAATGATGAATCGAATCTTTCAATTGTCGTAAGCTCATTCATAATTGTGCCTCCATAGAAATCATGCTTGTCCACGCTGCGGACATATACTTCCCGAAATCAAATTTTCAGGCAACAGTATTAGTTATTATACACAATAAGATTATAACATATTCCTCCATATATGTCAATATTTGAAGAATATCCGCCCACGATCCTGAAAAATTTATTACATCGGCTATTGATTTTATCAGCGTATACAGGTATAATTATAGTGAACGTCAAAAATAATTTGACGTTCACTATAATAAATGATTTAAAGTGCCTCGCAGATACGCAAATCAAAGATTTGCTCCCTGCGTATCGGCAAATAGCAAACGACAAAATTTTTTGGCGTTTGCTATAGTATATACCTATTTCCCTGAAAGGAGCATTGCTATGTCCGATCTTAAAAGAACACAAAAAAAGATGTCCGCTATATATGAGCGGTATCGCAAAAAAAGATATAATATCACAAGTTCTGTTCACAAGGTATTACTCATACGCGCATACGATCTTATACAGCCGTTTTACCCATATACCGAGGCTGTTCTCGGAACTCATTTTGAAACGATGCTTCATTACTGCTGGTGTCCCGACAGCAAGGGCGACTACGAAAAGGGGCTCGGCAGGCATTACTATTGCGCCGTTAATTCTTCAGGCAAGCATCTCAAGCCCGTCCTCAGCTATTACCGGAATGGAATGGGACGTTTTTCAAAAAGCGCACGAACTATGTTTGAAGAGGACTATACAATGGCTCTTACAATGTATAATGCAGGTTTTTATCAGCAATCGGCTGCTTTTCTCGGCAGAGCCGTGCATATGCTGTCCGATATGTGCTGCCTGCCACATTCTTCAAAATGGACATATTTTTCTTCAAAGCGCAGCTTGCACAAAATATATGAAAAGCTCGCTGCGGCAGTATATCCGGACTTCGTCCCCAGACAGAGTATATCTGAGGAAACATTAAAAATATTCGCCTCTCACAGAAGCTTCGGACCTGCTCTTAATAAAATAGCAGAAAAAGAAGCTAAGGAGATATTACAGTTAAAAAATGACCCTCTTGCCGAGATAAAGCACCGTCTTCTTGCAACCGAAAGAGCTGTAGCAGCTCTGCTTTACAGATTCTGCAATGATATATCGCTCCCTCCGGAAGCAGCTCATTACCTTGAACAGGATATGAGCTGCCGCCCTTTCAAGGATCTTCCTCCGCTAACAGTAAAAATAACCCCAAAAGGCATATGTTTTACCCGTGGAGCTGAAGCCGTACGTATCCGCACTGAAAAAAACAAGACCTGCAAGCTGTTCAGAGCAGCTCACAGGTCTGACGGACTATATACACTCTCACCCGTTTATGACGAACAGAAAGGGCGGGTCATCTCTAAGATAAAAACCGGTCTTTACGATTTTGACCCGAGAATGTCTGAGCTGTTTTTCAGGTTCTGACCCAAAGCTTTTTCAATATCCAAATACAAAGATACCGCACACAAGGCAGTTTTTCCTTATGTGCGGTATTTTATTACACTCCGCTTTCTCCGTAATTGGAAAGAACACGTGCAGAGGGATCGTTGACGTTGCAGCCCTCCCACTCTTTGTTCGGCATCCAGAAATCTACTACCATCTCGCTCTGTCCGGGATAATATTTCTCAAATATCTCGCGGTAAAGCAAAGATTCCTTTGTAAATGGACGGGCATGACTGTATACTGTGGATTTCAGCTCAAGTTCCTCATCAGAGTAAAGTCCTTCGGCATATTCCTTAAGATAATCGACCATTGAATGTCCCACTGCATCGGAAAATGCTGCCTTCTCACGGTATAGTATATCATGCGGCAGGTAGTCTCCCTCGAAAGCATGACGGAGCAGATACTTGCCCTTGTTGTATTTGTTGAGCTTCATCTCGGGGTCTACCGCCATGACGTATTTTACGAAGTCAAGGTCGCCGAAGGGTACTCTTGCTTCAAGGGAATTCACCGAAATACAGCGGTCTGCACGGAGCACATCGTACATATGCAGCTCGTGAACACGCTTTACCGACTCCTGCTGGAACGCCTGTGCAGAGGGAGCAAAATCAGTGTACTTATAGCCGAAGAGCTCGTCGGATATCTCTCCCGTAAGAAGGACGCGGATATCGGTCTGCTCGTGTATCGCCTTGCACAGCAGATACATTCCCATGCTCGCACGGATAGTCGTTATATCGTATGTACCGAGCAGCTTTATGACCTTTTCCAGCGACGAGAGCACATCGTCCTTTGTGATGATGACCTCGGTATGGTCGCTCCCTATGTAATCAGCTGCCTGTTTTGCATATTTCAGGTCGATAGCGTCGGTGTTCATGCCTATCGCGAATGTCTTTATCGGAGTATTGCTCTTTTTCTGAGCGATAGCGCAAACAAGCGAGGAATCGAGTCCGCCCGAAAGGAGAAATCCTACCTTGGCGTCGGCAGAGAGCCTTTTTTCCACGCCTGCCACAAGCTTGTCATGGATATTTTTGCATACGGTATCAAGGTCATCGTATATGACCTCGCTGACCTTCGTTATGTCGCAGTAGCAGACAAATTTGCCGTTTTTGTAGTAATGGCCGGGAGGAAATGGCATTATTCTTTTGCACAGCTTTACGAGGTTCTTTGCCTCGCTTGCAAAAACTATCGTTCCGTCTGCGTCATAGCCGTAATACAGCGGACGTATGCCGATCGGATCACGTGCAGCGATGAACTCATGCGACTGAGAGTCGTAAATTATACAGGCAAACTCCGCGTCGAGCTTTGCAAACATATCCGTGCCGTATTCCTTGTACATCGGCAGCAGTATCTCACAGTCGCTGTCGCTGTGAAAGGTATATCCCTTTTCTTTAAGCTCCTCGCGTATCGGCAGGAAACCGTATATCTCACCGTTGCAGACAAGGTAATTTCCGCCGAGCTCAAACGGCTGCATTCCCTCGGGAGTGAGTCCCATTATCGAAAGGCGCTGAAAGCCAAGTACACCGTCTTTGAGGTAGATGATCCGGCAGTCGTCAGGACCGCGAGAGACTGTTGCCTCGAGCCCCTTCGTCACCTTTTTCATTCCTCCGTCTGTGCCGCAATATCCCATGATAGTACACATTGCTTATTCCTCCGTAACCTTATGAATTTTCTCGTCAAATTTGTTCTTGCTTCCCGCGCCCGCGACATCGAGCGGATAGTCGCCGGTAAAACAGCCGCGGCAAAATTCCTTCCTACCGCCAACAAGCTCGCTCAGAGCCTCAGTCGGCAGATATGCAAGAGTATCTGCTCCTATGAATTTTGTTATATCTTCGATCGTTCCGCAATGATTTGCGATGAGATTTTCCTCGGAATCTATATCTGTTCCGAAATAGCACGAATGCCTGAACACCGGTGAGGATATCCTGACATGGACCTCGCTCGCTCCTGCTTCACGCAAAAGCCGCACTATCCTTGCACTTGTAGTTCCCCGCACGATCGAATCGTCTATCATTATGACGCGCTTGCCTCGAACGCTCTCACGCACGGCATTGAGCTTTATCTTCACGGCGCTCTCGCGCTGGTTCTGCGATGGCTGTATGAAGCTGCGCCCTATGTATTTATTTTTGATGAACCCTATGCCGTATGGTATGCCGCTTTCTTCAGAGTAGCCGAGTGCGGCATCAAGTCCGGAATCGGGAACTCCGACAACGATATCAGCCTCTACGGGGCTGTGCCTTGCAAGCAATCTGCCTGCCATAACCCTTGCGTGGTGTACCGAGATTCCCTCTATAACGGAATCGGGACGTGCAAAGTAGATATACTCAAATATGCAGATATTACTCTTTTCGCGGCAGTGAGTCGTGACGGAGCGCAGTCCGTCCTCGCCTATGACGACTATCTCTCCGGGTCTGACATCCCTCAGATACTCCGCTCCGACAGTTTCCAGAGCGCACGACTCCGAGGCGACAACATAAGCTCCGTCGGCAGTCCTGCCTATACAGAGCGGTCTGAAGCCTTCGGGGTCGCGGAAAGCTATGAGCTTCGTCGCCGTCATGAGAATGCAGGAGTATGCTCCCTTTATATTGGGCATTGCACGCTCGACCGCCTCCTCAGTGGAGCTGCTCGAAAGTCTCTCGCGGACTATCTCATAGGCAATAGCCTCCGTATCGGAAGTTCCGTGGAAAATAGCTCCCGAAAGCTCAAAGCTGCGCCTGAGCTGTGCTGCATTGATGAGGTTGCCGTTATGGACAAGCGCAAGATTTCCCTTTATATGGCGGATAACGAGGGGCTGGATATTGTTATGGTTCTTGCCGCCCGTAGTTGAATATCTGACGTGACCGACCGACATGTTTCCTCTGCCGAGGCGTTCAAGCTCCTCGCGTCCAAACACCTCCGAAACGAGTCCGTCCGCCTTTTTGTGGCTGAATACTCCGTCGTCACAGACGGCTATCCCGCAGCTTTCCTGTCCTCTGTGCTGCAATGCGTAAAGTCCGAAATACACCGACGAAGCAACGTCAGCAGTATTGTTTTCGTATATCCCGAAAACTCCGCATTCCTCATGGATAGTATCAAACATTTTCACACCGCTTTCTACAAATACTGCTCACCAAGCTTATCTATGACTTCAAGTGCAGCTATGCTCTTCTTCTTTCTCTTATTCATGGCGTACTGCTCAAGATATTCATGAGCCTCTGCTTCCGTCATGCCGCGGTACTGCATAAGCATGAACTTTGCTTTATCTATCGTACGTATCTCTTCTATCTTTTTTTCAAGGCGAACAGTCTCCTGATAGAGCTTCCATGAGCGCCTGACAGCTATGTCTATCGTCTTTATCAAGCGATACAATACAGACCTGTTAAAAGGCTTGCTGACCACAATGATCCCGCTCTTTTCAAAACGATCCATATGCTTTTCGGCAAGCTCAGCCTTTATTATGAGAATACAGTTAGCTGATGTATTCTCAATGATATACTCTGCAATTCCGGCTCCCGAATCGTCCGAAAGCGGAGAATTTATCACCGCAAGTTCTATGGACGGAGCGGCGTCGAATATATTCTTTGCCTGATATGACGTTTCGGCTGTTCTCACGCTGCATTGGAACGATTCCTTCATAAAATCAGAGAGCAGCTCGGAAGCATTCTTATTGCTCGAAATTATCAGTACATTCTCCAATGTGTACCTCCGTCAAAGATTGTAAAAATATTTCTTATCTTCAAATGCCTCTTTATCGTACGCAGCCGTATATTCCTTCCATTCGTCACTGCGTTCTTTTATTATCTCAGAAAGTATTATTTCCGGGATATACTTTTTGAGGAAATGTGAGCCTTCTGCTATCTCAACAGCCTCGGAAAGATCCTGAGGAAGAAGCTCTGTTCCGCTGTTTTCGGGCGGCAGAACAAACGAACCCTCAATGCCCTCAAGTGCAGAATATATGATAAGTCCGAATACATAATACGGATTGCAGGCACAGTCCGCAGCACGAAGTGTGACAAATGCCTCTATTTTGTCATCAGGTATCCTGAGAAGCTGAGAGCACTCGCCTGCCGACCATACAATATTCCTCGGAGCAGAAAACTCTCCGAGACGCTTGTATGAATTCACAGTTGAATTCGTCATAACAGTAAATTCGCGGATATACTTCATTAATCCCGCGCAGGCACTTTTTATCACGTCTCCTCCGTCAGTATTTTCCTCGAAAAGATCATTATCGCGGAAAATGCTGAAGCTTATGTGCATACCATTTCCGCAATCGTTCGCAAGAGGCTTGGGCATAAAGCTTGCGTGTACTCCGTGTATCTCCGCTACAGATTTTACTGCTGACTTGAAGCTTAAAAATGTATCGGCTGCCTTTAATGCAGAGGCTGCATTAAAGTCGATCTCATGCTGTCCGTGACCGCTCTCGTGGCGGGAGGAAACAGGGTGTATGCCCATCTGCTCCATTGTGAGGCAGACGTCGCGTCGGATATTCTCGCCCTTATCATCCGGAGCAATGTCACAGTAGCCTGCGTAGTCATGCGGCTTTTTCAGCGGCTTGCCACTCTCGGAGGTGCGGAAAAGCGTGAACTCGCATGACGTTCCGAAGCGGAAGCAGTAACCCTTTGAAACAGCATCCTTCATTGCTTTTTTCAGGAAGTACCTTCCGTCCCCCTCGAATGGAGTTCCGTCCGCATAGCGTATATAGCAGAACATTCTTATTACCCTGCCCTGCTGCGGCCGCCACGGAAGGAGCGTCATCGTGCCTGCGTCTGGGAAGAGAAACAGGTCCTTTCCCTGTGCAGCTTCAAAGCCCGTTATCTTCTTTGCGGTTATCCTGACTCCGCGCTCGAATGTAACAGCAAGCTCCGACGAAAGGATAGATATGTTCTTAAGTTTTCCGTTTATATCGCAGAAGGTAAGCTTTACGAACTTTACGTCGTTCTCCTCCACATATTGCAGTATCTCATTTTCCGAGTATATCATACTTTCCTCCGTTATCATAGATTGGTGTAGCCCATGAGGTATTCGTCCGCCTCGTGTGCAGCGTCCCTGCCCTCGCGGATAGCGCGTACAACGAGCGACTGTCCGATATGCATATCTCCCGCCGCAAATACCTTGGGAACATTAGTTGAAAAGCTGCCGCTTTCCGTTTTCACATTCGTGCGCTCATTTAGCTCCGCTCCGAACGCCTCGGCAACATAGCCCTGGCAGCCTAAAAAGCCCGCTGCTATAAGGCAGAGCTCGCACGGAAGTATCTGCTCGCTGCCCTCTATCTCACGCGGAGCTCTCCTGCCCGTTTCGGGGTCGGTAACAAATTCAAGCCTTACCGTTTTAACAGCGCAAAGCTTTCCGTTTTCGTCCTTGATGAACTCCTTGACCGTCGTCTCGTAGACTCTCGGGTCGCTGCCGAATACGGCAGCTGCCTCCTCCTGACCGTAGTCAGTCTTGCATACTCTCGGCCATTCGGGCCACGGGTTGTTCTCGGCACGCTCGTCGGGGAGCTTCGGCATCATCTCTATCTGAACTACCGACTTGCAGCCGTGTCTTACCGATGTGCCAACGCAGTCATTGCCCGTGTCTCCGCCGCCGATGATCACGACGTTCTTCCCCTCTGCGGAAATATAGTTTCCATCGCTAAGGTCGGAGGCAAGAAGGCTCTTTGTGGTCGATTTGAGGAAGTCCACCGCGAAGTAAATTCCCTCCGCATCGCGTCCCTCCGCCTTTATATCACGCGGATTAGAGGAGCCGCAGCAGAGTATCACAGCATCGAAGCTTTCAAGTATTTCATCTGCCGAAACACTGCTTCCCACGTCCGCATTGGTAACGAATGTAACCCCCTCCGCGCGCATGAGCTCCGTGCGGCGCTCGATGATGTGTTTTTCGAGTTTCATGTTCGGTATTCCGTACATGAGAAGTCCACCTACTCTGTCCTCACGCTCGAAGACCGTAACACTGTGTCCGCGATGATTGAGGGTGTCGGCAGCAGCAAGGCCCGAGGGACCCGAGCCGATAACCGCTATCCTTTTGCCGCTGCGTATCTCAGGGATAACAGGCTGCATGAGTCCGCTTTCAAAGCCGTATTCGATTATTGCATTTTCGTTTTCCTTAACGGTAACGGGAGCGCCGTTGAGTCCGCAGGTACACGCCTTTTCACAAAGTGCAGGACATACACGCGAGGTGAACTCGGGGAAGTTATTGGTCATGAGCAGCCTTTCAAGAGCCTGATCTTTATGCCCCCTGTACAGCAGGTCGTTCCACTCGGGAATTAGATTGTTGAGCGGACAGCCCGATATCATACCACAGAGCATTTTTCCGTTTTGACAGAACGGCACTCCGCAGTCCATGCACCTCGCCGCCTGTTCGCAGCGTTCCTGCTCGTTGAGCGGGGTGTGGAACTCGTTGAAATTCTTTATCCTTTCAAGCGGTTCCGAGGCGCTGCTTTCAATTCTTGTATATTCAAGGAATCCTGTAGCCTTACCCATTTCTCACGCCTCCTTCTTGTTGATAAAAAATGCTTCTATTTCTGCCTGCTCGCCCGTCATTCCCTTTTCCTCGAGGGCGAGAACGGTGCTGCGTATCTTCGCATAGTCATGGGGTATTATCTTCTTGAAGCTGGGAACATAACTGTCGAAGTCTGCAAGTATCCTTTTTGCCTTCTCGGAGCCGGTCGCAGCAGCGTGCTCCTCTATTATTCCCTTCAATTCGAGGATATCGTACTTCTCGCTGACACTTTCGAGCGACACGAGCGACTTGTTCAGCTTCATGTAGAGGTCTCTGTCCTCATCGAGAACGTAAGCGATGCCACCCGACATTCCCGCAGCGAAGTTTTTGCCGGTTTTTCCGAGTATTACTGCACGTCCGCCCGTCATGTACTCACAGCCGTGATCGCCAACACCCTCGCAGACCGCAACAGCTCCTGAATTTCTCACGCAGAAGCGCTCGCCCGCGATACCGTTTATGAAAGCCTTGCCCGAGGTCGCTCCGTAGAGCGCCACGTTGCCAACTATAATGTTCTCCTCTGCCCTGAAGCCCGAGTCCCTGGGCGGATAGAGCACAAGCTTGCCGCCTGAAAGCCCCTTGCCGAAGTAGTCATTGCTGTCTCCGACGAGCTCAAGTGTAAGTCCCTTGGGAATGAATGCGCCGAAGCTCTGTCCGCCGCTTCCTGTACATTTTACCGTGTAGGTGTCATCATCGAGAGCGCTGTCGCCGTAGCGCCGCGTTATTTCCGCACCGAAAAGCGTGCCCAGAGCGCGGTCGGTGTTCACAACGTCTATGTCAATCGTCTTTTTAGTTTTGTTTTTAAGTGCTGTTCCGAGCTTCTTCATGATGATCGTCTTGTCAACGGTCTTTTCAAGCTCGAAATCGTAGATGTCGGCAGGGTCGAAGCAATGATTCTTGCCCTCGTCTGTGCCCGCAAGTATCTGAGAGAAATCTATCCTCTCTGCCTCGGATATTGGCTTCTTGCAAAGCAGATCGGTTCTTCCGACGAGCTCGTCTACCGTGCGTATGCCGAGCTTTGCCATGTACTCTCGCAGCTCCTGAGCTATGAAGTGCATGAAGTTCACGATGTACTCAGGCTTGCCCCTGAAGCGCTTTCTCAGCTCAGGATTCTGCGTTGCTATGCCCATAGGACAGGTATCAAGGTTACAGACTCTCATCATAACGCAGCCCATCGTCACGAGCGGAGCCGTCGCGAAGCCGAATTCCTCCGCTCCGAGCAGAGCCGCAACAAGTACGTCTCTACCAGTCATGAGCTTTCCGTCGGTCTCGATAACTACTCTTGAACGCAGTCCGTTCATTATGAGCGTCTGGTGAGCCTCGGCGAGCCCGAGCTCCCACGGAAGTCCCGCATTGTAAATGGAGCTTCCAGGTGCCGCACCGGTTCCTCCGTCGTAGCCTGAGATGAGAATTACCTGTGCGCCTGCCTTCGCAACACCCGCAGCGACCGTACCCACGCCCGCTTCGGAAACGAGCTTAACGGAGATACGTGCCTGGTCGTTGGCGTTTTTGAGGTCGTAGATAAGCTGTGCAAGATCCTCTATCGAATATATGTCGTGATGAGGCGGAGGAGAAATAAGTCAGATCGGAAGAGCGTCGTGTAGGGAAAG
>CALEPT010000084.1 GCA_937910385.1 uncultured Ruminococcus sp.
GCTCGCCCGCGGGGGCTCCCCGCCGAGTACTTGACAAGCCTGTGCAAAACAAGTATAATAATATTGCAAAATCATGAAGGAGGGATAGTATGTCGAAATCCAAAAACGACAAGGAACTGGATAAAATGTACAAAGAGCTCATAGATACCAAAAACCGCGAAAATGAGGGCAACCGGCTTCTGCGCTTTTTCATCGGACTGCTCATGCTTGGCGGCGGACTATTTATGATCTTCCAGAACATCAACGTTTCCAGTAATTGGGGCGGCTACTTTTTCCACATAGGCTCGTTCCACCTTGCAAACGGAATGATAATGCTTCCGGCAATAATAGGCATAGCAATGCTGTTCCTCATGCGCAGGAAGATATACGGCTGGGTAGTGCTCTCGATAGGCGTCGTGATAATCCTGCTGAGCGTTCTGCTGACAACGCATTTACAGTGGAGAACTACAAGCGCTTACGTATTTATTATAATGTTCGGAATGACTGCCGCCGGCGCAGGGCTTGTGCTCCGCGAGCTGTTTCGTAAGGACTGATAAAAAGTCTCCCCGTAACCATAATGCCTATATAGAAGTTTTAAGCGTATTATTGAGGAGGAACCTTTTAAAAAAAGAGCCGCTCCTCATGCTCACGGTTCAACTCCCGATACAAAGTATCGGGAGTTTGTATTTCTGTGCAATAATATACCGTTTTTATTTATATATGCACTCATCACGAAGCTTGTCCAAAGCTCATCGGCGCAGATCCTGCACTGCTCTGGTTTCGTATCTTATTGTGAGAAGCTGAACCTTCCCGAACACTTTACGAACAATCTAAAAATGCAAGAAACAGACGATTTTGCTATAATACATGAATATATCTACCGCATCATCACAAAGCAAAGGTTAAAATCTATGTAAAAAAATGAATTGCACTTGCTTTCGCATAAATAAAATGCACCCATGTTCTACACGAATGAACATGGGTGCATATTTTCTTAACAGTGAATTATGATACTACATCAGCGGTGCAATCACCTTCATCACGCCGCCGAGCAGCTTATAGCTGAGCTTCTCATTTTTGATTGTGTCGGGCGTGACCTCCCGGCACTTTGAGAGCGTGTCCTCGAAATCCGCTTCTATATCCGCTATACAGGGCTTTTGGTACAGATATGTCCCGCACTCAAAATGGTGGTAAAGACTGCGATAATCAAGATTGATCGTTCCAACAACTGCTTTCTCATCATCGCTGACAAATACCTTTGCGTGAACCAATCCAGGGGTGTATTCATACAGCTTCACACCTGCGGTGATTAGTTCTTTGTAATGTGATTTTGCAAGCGCAAAGGCAGCTTTTTTATCAGGGATACCAGGAAGGATGAGCTTCACGTCAACGCCCCTTTGGGCAGCGAATTTCAGAGCTGTTTCAAGCTCATTATCAAGGATAAGATAGGGTGTCATGATATGTACATAGTTTTTAGCACGGTTCAGAATATCCATATATACCATCTCGCCGTCCTTATCTTTATCAAGCGGACAGTCACCAAATGGCATCGCATAGCCATCCTCCTGCGTAGTTTCATCGGGCAGTGTAAGATAGCTGTCCCACTGCGGCTCACGCTCTGTGATATTCCACATCTGCAAAAACATCAGCGTGAAGCTTTGTACAGCTTCGCCCCTGAGCATTACTGCTGTGTCCTTCCAATGTCCGAAACGCTCTATCTTATTGATGTATTCGTCTGCCAGATTCACACCGCCGTTGAATGCCACCTTGCCGTCGATTACAAGTATTTTCCTGTGGTCACGATAGTTATAATGTGTAGATACAAACGGTCTGATCGGCGAAAATGCTTTGCACTTTATACCAAGCTGCTCAAGTCTTTTTGGATAATCATGAGTTAGTAGCTTTACCTCGCACATTCCGTCATACATGAAACGCACCTCAACACCCTGCTTCGCCTTTTCTGCAAGAATTGCAAGTATCCTGCCCCACATATATCCTTCTTCAACTATAAAATACTCCAAAAAAATGAATTTTTCTGCTTTTTGAAGTTCTCTCAGCATTGCTTCAAACTTATCCTCACCTAAAGGAAAGTATGTTACTTCGGTATTATCATAGATTGGAAAGCAACCGCTTCGATTAAGATAACGGCATAGATCGTCCGTACCTGACTGAACAAGTGCGGGTGCATTCATTACGCTCTCCTTTTGTGGAAGCTTATCTTTTGTATCGGAAATCAGGCTTTCTATTCGTGTGGTGATCGCTCTATGTCCGAAATTGACCTGGGTGTAATAAAGCAGTATCGTTCCCGGAACAGGGACGAGCATAATAATAAACAACCATGTCAGTTTTGCGGAGTAGTCCATTGAACAGTTAAACAAATAAAATATCATACCGATCGAAAATACCGCTTGTATTGCTTTGAAATATCTGAAATATTCGCTGAACCACCCATAAACGGATAAAACAATACAGATCTGTATGAATATAAGCACAGCGATGAGCATTATTCTACTGAAAATGATTCTTAATAAGCCCTTTTTATGTTTTGGGATCAGTTGTAATACGTCGCCTTTATGATTCATGTGACCTCCTTATGATGGTGTTCAAATCCTAAGTATCGTTTCTATAAATCTTGCTGCTGCATTCAGTACAAATGAGTTCGCATACCCTAAAGGCTTAGATAAAAATCCTGTTACAACACACAGTATCAATACGATCTGCCAATATCTCTCATATTTCATATACACGCTCATTGCCCGTTTTGAAGTACACCCAAGCACCTTTGAACCGTCAAGAGGCGGTATTGGAACAAGGTTAAATAACCCAAGTCCTATGTTTATAACTGCTGAATAATAACAAAGCTGTGCGAATACCCAAGGCAAAGTATTCTGCGTGCCAGCAAATTTTATGATAATACCTTCTATAAACAGAGATATAAATGCAAGAATAAAGTTTGCTGCGGGTCCGGCTAACGAAACGTATATGATGCCCTTTTTCTTATCTTTATAATACGAAGGATCGATAGGTACCGGCTTTGCCCAGCCTACATGAAAAAACAACATACATAATGCACCTATCGGGTCTAAATGCTTTATCGGATTAAACGACAAGCGTCCTGCATTTTTAGCAGTCGGATCGCCCAATTTGTATGACACCCAACCGTGTGCGCACTCATGAAACATTATAGCAAGTAATATCACAGGTGCAGTAAAAAGCAGTGATTTTACCTCTGTTGTGATATATGAAAAAAATCCACTCATTTTATATACCTTTCTGCCACGTTATTTTTTCAATTGTATCAGGAAAATTGATCCTGCGTTCTGCCTGCTTGTAACGAATATCTTGCCGCCGCACTTATCAAGTATCTCCTTGCACAGTGCCAAACCCAAGCCGTTTCCCTGTGACTGCCTTGAGCTGTCTGCCTGATAGAATTTATCGAAGATATGGCGCAGTTGTTCCTCGGTCATACCGATGCCCTCATCGCTGATATAGACCTTGTAATGATGCTCTGTACTCTCCAGCTTTATCGTAACTGTACTGCCGTTTCCCGAAAATTTTATTGCGTTGGATATAATATTTGTCCACACCTGAAAGAGCAGTGACCGTTGACCTGTATATGTCTGCTCAGGCAGATCGAGTTCAAATTCTATATTTTTGGCACTCCATTTGGGTTCGAGCATTACGATACATTCTCTGAGCTGCTCGTCAAGGCGGTATGTCACAGGCTCGTCAAGGCTTGCCTGATTTTCCAGTTTTGACAGACGCAGGATATTGTCTGTCAGATCGTTCAGCTTTTCGATACTGAAAAAAGCCTTTCTGATATATTCGTCACGTTCCTCATCAGACAGACTGCTGTCCTGTAAAAGCGTAAGGTATCCGCTCAGTGTTGAAAGCGGAGTCCTGAATTCATGGGATACGTTCGCTATAAAATCATTGCGTATCATCTCTACCGAGCCAAGTTCCTGAGCCATGTAGTTAAAATTCTCGACCGCATCGGCAAGCTCTGCAATGTCTCCGCTGTATTCAAGTCGTGCGGAATAATCTCCTTCTGCGATCTTTTTTGATGCCTTGCTTATATCACCTAAAGGCTTAAAAAAATTCCAGATGATAAAATAAGCGGCAGCAGAAGCCATTAAAAAGCATAGCCCGAATAAAATGAATATTCCAATACCCGGCAGACGTGTAACACTGCCACCAAGCTTTACAACAATATATCCCACAAGAGCAAGGATCAAAGAAAACACAATAAGTGTTATCAAAAATGAAAACATAAGTTTTCTGACCATTTTCGAGTAGCGGCGCATTTTCGTCTTATCTATTTTACGACTCATACTTCACCGCCCTGTACCCAAGTCCTCTGATCGTCACTATTCTAAAATCGGTATTTTTCTTGAAACGCTCACGCAGACGGCTTATATGCACATCAAGAGTATGAGAATCGGCTACGTCATCAAATCCCCATATATCGTCAAGTATCTGCTGGCGGGTAAATATCTGCCCAGGGTAAGACAACAGCTTATATAAAAGCTGAAACTCCTTCAGTGGAAGTATCTGTGAACCGTTTGTATCGCTGACAGTCTGCGTATCGTATTCAAGCAGGGTTTCACCAAAGGTCAGCTTTCGCTCGCTGGCACTTTTAGCGCGTCTGAGCAGTGCCGCAACACGGAAAAGCATTTCTTTTAAATCTATCGGCTTTACCATGTAATCATCTGCTCCGGATTTGAAGCCTTGTTCCTTATCGTTTATATCGCCCTTAGCGGTTATCATCAGCACAGGCATATCCATTCTACCGACACGCATCGCCTTGACAAGCTCAAATCCACTCATACCCGGCATCATAACGTCGGAGATCATAAGATCAATGTATTCTTTTTCAAGCACGTCAAGAGCTTCTGATGCGTTTTGGGAAGGGATAGCATTGTACCCGTTCTTTATCAGAGTTCTGCAAAAGAGTCCGCAAAGCTCTTTATCATCTTCAACTACAAGTATATTGAACATTTTAAGCACCTCACTTTATGCTATTTTATCATAAATCGTATCAAGAGGTCAAGCGTCAGTGTGAATATGTTTCCTTATATAGATCAGACCGCATACAAATGATGCCACAGACATAAGTGCAAGCAATGAAAACGGCAGGATAAAGCCCTTTGAAAAAGGATCAAGTAAATAATATCCCATAGAAGTCGCTATAGCTACACTCGGAATGATCCCGATAATGCTGCCAAACAGATACTTTCCAAAGCTGCTTCCCGAAGCCCCCATATACATACTTGCCACATCTCCCGGAACAAAATTCATCATTCTAAGAATAACGCTAAAAAAAGCAGTTCCGTTATTCTGACATTTTATTATTGCTTTGAATTTTGGGTATTTATCTACCAGTTTCTCGACATAGTCTTCACCGAGCAGTTTCCCTAAAAAATAAGCAGTAATAAATCCAAGTATGCTGCCTGTAAGGTTGATCAAGAAAGCCAAATATTTTGGAAAAACTGCACCAACTGTTATTTGTATAGCTCTTATCGGAAATGCAACAGAAACAGTTTTAAGTAAATACATAAGCATTATAAAGCAGAATGCAGGAAACGGCTGCTCAGGCATATGCCCCTCAAGATATTCGATAGAAAAAATATTGCGGTTGATGATACATAATACCAGTATTGCTGCAAAGGTCAATGCTGATATCAGCTTCATATTCTTTTTGAAAAACGCAGCGATCTTATTCATTTGCATCGCCCCAAATATATGATAACATCAAAACCTCAACAAAAACTCAATTGAATCTCAACAATAATTGAGCTTGATTTGAGGAAGAATTGAGATTCGTAGTCTATTATAGTGATGGTGACAAGTAAATGACACCTGCTTCCGGCAGGCACGCTCTCCTTCTCCCCTATAAAAACTCATCCCAACCGACAAACAAGTCTGCCTGCCGAAGCATTTTTAGAGGAACAAGTTATGAAAAAAATATTTGAAAAGCTGATAAATCTTTTAAATAGGTTTATGTATGGGCGATATGGTCTTGATAAGCTGTCAGAATTTATATATTTCATTGGACTTGTGTTTGTATTGCTTTCATTTGGAGGTCGTTTCAGGCTGACATTGATAAGTGGGATCATCTTTGATACGTTTGCCGTTTATCGTTGCCTTTCATTTGATTGGCAGGCAAGGCGAGAAGAACTCGCTTTATATTTGAAGATGCGAAACAAACTATCTGTTTTGTTGAAGTACATAAGACTAAAGTTCACTGACAGGAAACACTACAGATACTGCTTATGTAAAAGCTGTGACAAAATACTGAGAGTCCCTGCGGGCAAAGGCAAAGTAATGGCTACTTGCCCTGTATGCGGAAGAAAGTATAAAATTAAAAGCTGAGGAGAAATTGTATGCTTGAACTCAAAAACATTACCAAAGATTACCTTGCGGGTGAAAATACCGTCCATGCCCTTAAAGGCATCAATTTGCAGTTCCGCAGATCGGAGCTTGTATCTATCCTCGGTCCGTCGGGCTGTGGAAAGACTACAATGCTCAATATTATCGGCGGACTTGACCGCTATACCGATGGCGATCTTATCATCAACGGACGTTCTACTAAGGATTTCAAGGACAGAGACTGGGACGCATACCGTAACCATTCCATAGGATTTGTTTTTCAGAGCTACAACCTGATACCTCACCAGACTGTGCTTCAGAATGTTGAGCTTGCTCTGACGCTTTCTGGTGTTTCAAAATCGGAACGCAGGGAGAGGGCAAAAAAGGCACTTGAAGATGTAGGGCTGGGTGAACAGCTTCATAAACGCCCAAGTGAAATGTCAGGTGGTCAGATGCAGCGTGTTGCTATCGCAAGAGCTTTGGTAAACGATCCTGATATCATACTTGCTGACGAGCCTACGGGGGCGCTTGATACCAAAACAGGTATCAAGATCATGGATATTCTAAAAAATGTAGCAAAAGACCGTCTTGTAATTATGGTAACTCACAATCCCGAACTTGCTGAAAAGTATTCCACAAGAATCGTGCGAATGCTTGACGGTGTAGTGCAGGAAGACAGTATGCCGCTGACTGATAAAGAACTGCAAATGGAGGAACTCAGCGACAAAACTGTTCAGGAAGAACGTAAAACACAGGGCAAAAAGAAAAAGCCCTCAATGTCATTTGCAACATCATTTTCCCTGTCCCTGAAAAACCTGTTTACCAAAAAGGGCAGAACGATGCTTACTTCATTTGCAGGAAGTATCGGTATCATAGGCATTGCCCTGATATATGCTGTTTCTCAGGGAATGACAGCATATATCGACACCGTTCAGGAGGAAACGCTTTCTTCTTATCCGTTGACTATCGAAAAGACAAATACCGATCTTTCCGCTATTATGGAAACATTTATGAATATCCAAAACGGAGACAGTTCTCACGAAAAAGATGCTGTTTATCAGCGCTCTGCGGTGTATGAGATAGTCAATGCTTTCAACAGCAGTGAGGAAAATGAGAACGACCTTAAAAGTTTCAAGAGTTATATCGAACAGGAACGTTCAGATGATGGATCGGAGCTTGGTGAGGCGCTGAACGGCGTGCAGTATACCTATGATCTAAATTTGCAGGTATATACCAAAAATGTTGACGGAAAAATAATTCTTTCCGATGCACAACAGCTTATGACAGACCTTATCTCCGAACAAATGCACGTTGATATGAGTGCCATGACACAGATGCAAGGTTCGTCACCTATGATGAGCGGCGGTATGATGCAGAATAATATGAGTGTCTGGCAGGAAATGCTCCCCGGTGAGGACGGAAAGCCTGTCAGCGAGCTTATTGAGAAGCAGTATGATGTTATCTACGGCTCTATGCCCAACAGCTACAATGAGATCGTGCTGGTGGTAGATAAAAACAATGAGCTGAACGATATGGCGCTGTATGCTCTCGGTCTTGAGCCTAAAGAGCGCATCGACAAGATAATGACAGCCGCTATGGAAGGTACAGAGCTTGAAAGCTCGGCTGATATGAAGTGGAGCTACGAGGATATATGCAAAATGGAGTTCCGCACAGTGCTTGGCTCTGACTGCTATAGCTACGACAGTGAAACGGGACTGTATCATGATCTGAGAGACAGCGACACAGGTCTTGCATATCTCTACGATAACGGTATCCCCTTGAAAGTAACAGGTATCATCAGACCGAAAGAAGACGCTGTTGGGCAGATGCTGACAGGCTCTATCGGATATACAAGTATGCTGACGGAATATGTGATAGCTCACTCTGCCGAGTCTGAGATCGTAAAGGCGCAGCAGGCAAGCCCCGATAAAGATATAATCAGCGGTCTGATGTTTAGGTCTGCTTCATCTGACATGACTGACAGCGAAAAGAAAGAGGATTTCAAGGCATACATCAACAGTCTTAGTGACAAGGAAAAAATGACTGCTTATGTTAAGATAATGAGCATACCCCCGGAGGAGGTTCTTGAACAAAGTATAGCTTCCGCCATGGAGGGTGTCAAGCGTGAGGATATGGAGAAAGCGCTCACACAGGCGCTTACTGCACAGATGAGCATGAGTGAAAGCGATGTCAGCGATTATCTAAGCAAAATGGCAGACGATGAGATAACCGAAATGTACACCATGATCGTATCTGAGCAGATCAAAGCACAGTATGCAGAACAGGCAATGTCCGAACTTGCAAAAATGAAACCCGAAGAAATGACAGCAGGTCTGAAAGCGCTTATGGACAGTCTGACTGACACGCAGGGTTCTGTTTATTATGATGAGCTGATAGAGTTTTCAAGCAGTACCTATGAGGATAATCTGATAGAGCTGGGCTGCCTTGACCTTGATGAGCCTGCAAGCATAAATCTCTATGCTTCTACCTTTGAAAACAAGGATGTTATAACCGATGCGATAAAGGATTACAACAAAGGTAAAGACGAGCTTGATCAGATAAAATACACCGACTATGTAGGGCTTATGATGTCAAGCGTTACGACTATCATCAATGCAATAACCTATGTGCTGATCGCATTTGTCAGCATCTCGCTGATAGTTTCCTCTATCATGATAGGTGTTATCACACTGATCTCGGTACAGGAGAGAACAAAGGAGATCGGTATCCTCCGTGCAATAGGTGCTTCAAAGAAAAATGTCAGCAATATGTTCAATGCCGAAACGATGCTCATCGGGTTTTCATCTGGATTGCTTGGTGTATTAATTACATATCTGCTGTGTTTCCCCATAAATGCTATAATTGAGCATCTTACAGGTATTGCAAATCTGAAAGCATTCCTGCCCGTGCCTGCGGCTATCGTTTTGATCTTAATAAGCATTTGCCTGACACTTATCTCCGGCTTTATACCGTCAAGAAGTGCGGCCAAGAAGGATCCTGTTGTGGCGCTGAGAACGGAATAACGGTAACACCTTAAATATGCTTTCTTCGATTTTAAATGGTTTCCAATGTGGCGGACTCAACCTCCTTGTCTGCCCCCTCGGAATACCAAGAAAGGAATGAAATGATAATGAGAAGAAGATATTTTATTATTAAGGATTGGCAGATTCTGCTTGCGGCTGTTGTAGGTTTTATTCTCTATAAAAAGAAACGAGGTGTGAAGTCATGAGCTATGCTGTTGTGTATGTATCCGATACAGGAAACACTAAGATGATCGCAGAAGAAATATTTGTTGCCCTTCCCGAAGGAGAAAAGAAGATCGTAGACCTAAAGAAAGATGCTTTCCCCGATGCTGACCTGTATTTTATCGGCTTTCCTGTGAAATACAACTATTGCAGTGCGCTGATAACGGATATACTTGAGTACCTGAATGATAAAGAACTTGCCTTCTTTTCAACTTGCGGTCTTTCTCCGACGGAAGAGTATAAAAATATGATATTCAAGAATATCCAGCCGTGGATCAATGAAAGCTGCACTGTAAGAGGATACTATATGTGTCAGGGAAAGTCTGTTGATAGTTACAAAGAAAGTTTGAAATACAATGATGCTGTTGTAAGGGCTGCTTTTGAGAGAATGGTCAGTGCAGGTGATACACATCCTGATGATAGAGATTTGGACAGTGTATTCAGTTTTGCAGAGAACATAATAAAGAGAGAGACATAGGAATGAACAGAAAGGAAACGTATTGCATCAGAACTTGCGAATAATGTACAATGATGTCTCATCTAAAAATAAAAAAACGAGGAGACAAATTATGAGCGGATCCCAAATCATCGACCTTCTGTTTACAGCAGATCGAAACTATGTGAATTATATTGCTATCGTATTAAAATCATTGCAAATCAATGATTTTGAAGTACAATACAGAGTCCACCTGATCCATGACGATCTGAATACAGAACAACAGCTAAAATTTCAATATGATTGCATCTCACGTGGCTATGAAGCATTTACCTATCAGGTGAACGATGCTGTTCTACTGAGTGCTCCTGTTAATAAGCATTACGCTCCGGCGATGTATTATCGTCTGCTTGCAGGAGAAATATTACCCGATTCTGTAAAAAAAGTGATATATCTGGATCCCGATCTGCTTATTATCAATCCTCTGCATCCTTTGTGGGAGATCAATATGGATCAAGCAGTTTTTTTGGCAGCTTCTCATACAGAGGAAAATGAGATCATTGATAATTTTAATCGACTTCGTCTGAACACATCATCTTCATACTTCAATACTGGTGTTATGGTGATTGATCTGGAAAAGATGCGACAGGTTGTACAAAAAAAGGATATTTACGATTTTATAGACAAGAATGCAATGAAATTGCTCCTTCCAGATCAGGATGTGTTTAATGCATTGTACGGTTATCTTTCAAATCCGATCCCAGATACTGTATGGAATTATGATGTGCGAAAATATAAGCAGTACTTTGTACGATCCGGAGGAATTACAGATGACAGGTGGATCATGCAGAATACCGCTATTCTGCACTTCTGTGGAAAAAACAAACCATGGCAAAGCGGTTACCACTCCCGATTCGGAAATATATATCTTCATTACATGAATCTGGCTGGTGTTTTGGGTTGATCAAGCATACAGATCACTTACGATATTAGCATAGCAACGTATCTGCTCTTTTTTCATGGATTCCTGATAAAAATAAACTCACGTAATTTTGTGAATTGCTTTCAATAATGTGTAAATTACTTGATTCATTCACAAGGGATATGATACTTAATGCCACGGGATAGAATGGTATGAATCTTGTTGCTCATTCTGTGTTGGCTTTATACAGAAGCAAAAGCAAATAACATAAAAATGCTCTGTATCTTAAAAAACACAGAGTATTTTAATTAAGCACGAGGCGCGCAACATAATACTGAAGTATTTCCTGAACGAACTGGGGGGAATAATATACAACTTAAGGCAATGCCAATAGCCCGTAGTCTAATGGCGCACCTATAATCCGTTCCACACAAGTCCGATTAGGCATTATGGAGTATCCCGTAATCACAAGTCACCCTAATGATACAAATGATATGTAAAAAGCACGCCCTTTGGTTAATATTCAGAGGGCGTGCTTTAGTTCTATAAAAACGACATTATGACCGACAGACTGACTTTGAGATACAAATTGTGAAAATTTGAAGAAATATTCAAAAATTTGAAGAAATATTCAAATACCTCTTGACAAACGTAGCTTCCTACGATATAATAAACGTAGGAAGCTACGAAAGGGGGGCGATCAATATGATCGATAAAGCCGCAATACTTATTAAAAAAGCCGCACTGGAGTTTGAAAAGGTCGCAAATCCGATATTTGCAGAGTATGACCTTACCGCATCGCAGTACAAGATACTCAAATTCCTCTATGCACGGGAGAACCACAGTGCCAGACTGGTTGATCTGGAGAAGGAATACTCCATGACACACCCGACAGCGATCGGACTTGTGAAAACGCTGGAGGAAAAGGGCTTCGTCACAAGAACGACCAATCCCGATTCCGCCCGTGGAAAGCTCATTGTCCTGACTGAAAAAGCAGACTTTATGCAGGAGGAGCTTCTGAAACTCGGCGATGCGGTGGAGGATAAGCTGACCGAACGGCTGAACTCGGAGGAAAGAGCACAGCTCATAGCACTTTTACAGAAATTGTTAAGCAGTAATTGAACTCTATAAAAGGGAGAGATGAGTATGAAACAAAAAATGATAGCCGTATTTCTGTTACCGACGCTCATCCTGAACGGCTGCGGAAGTCAGAAGCGATATGAGCCTGATACATTGCAAGCATCCTGTGGGGCTTTTCAAATAAACTCATGATTGACAAGGAGGAACAGTAATGAAAAGCATCATCATAACAGGTGCAAGCTCAGGGCTTGGCTTTGAAACTGCCGGAAAGCTCGCCAAAGATAAGAATAACAGACTTATACTTGCCTGCCGTAATCTGCAAAAGGCGGAGAGTGCAAGATCAAAAATAATCAGCGATACGGGAAATGAGGAGGTCACAGTCCTTGTGCTTGACACTTCATCGCTGTCCTCGGTGAGAGCATTTGCAAGGCAGTATCGTGATGTTTTCGGAACAGCCGATGTGCTGATAAACAACGCTGGCATATCCTCACAGCACAGCGGCACCACAGAGGACGGCTTTGAACTTGTTTTTGCGACAAATCACCTCGGACATTTTCTGATGACAAATCTGCTGCTGCCTTATATGTCGGAAATGGGACGTATCATCACGGTTTCAAGCGATATGCACGAGCCTCCCGGCGGTATCGAGTGGAAAGGCGTAGAATATATCGCACACCCCGATAAAGATGACCGCAAAAGATATTCCTATTCAAAGCTGTGCAATCTGTATTTCACCTACAAGCTGCACGATATATTGCAGGAACAAGGTTCAAAAATCACCGCAAATGCGTTTAATCCGGGCTTTATGGCAACCACGAATTTTGCAGGCGGTCACATGGACAAGACGAGGGCATTGGTCGTAAAAACGACGATGCCGGACCGCTTCGGCGATCTGGAAAAGTCCTCCGATGCACTTGCACAGATCGCTGTCAGCGAACAGTATGCCGACATTTCGGGCAAATACTTTGACAGAAGCACAAATACCAAAGAGACCTCAGCACTCTCCTACGATACCTCAAACCGTGAGGAGCTTTGGAGAAAAAGTCTTGAATACTGCGGACTGACAGAATCATGATACAGGACAGCAGGGTCAGTCACTACGTCGTTCCACTCGGAATTGATGTGATACTGAATGGCTGGGGCGTTGATGAAAGCAAACTGCACCCCCTCGGTTGGTGGGAAAGCATTGACCTTGACGGCGTGAATTATACTGTTGTTCCGTCACAGCACTCATCATTCAGAAATCCGCTGCATACATTCGAGACATTATGGGGCGGCATTTACATCAAAAACAATCTACACAGCTTGTACTATACAGGTGACTGCGGTAACTATGATGTATTTTCAAGAATATACGAACGCTTTGGCGAAACAGAGCTGATGCTTTCCGATTCTGCACAGTACAGCGATGCCTGGGCGCAGACACACATGACACCCGAACAGGCGGTGCAGGCAGCACAGGACGCACACGCAAAATGGCTGATGCCGATACACTGGGGCACTTTCAAGCTCTCAACGCACCCGTGGGACGAACCGCCGAAACGAGCTGTTGCAGCGGCGGAGGAACAGGGCGTATCACTTGCAACACCGAGGATATTTTTCAGAAAAGAGGGATGCATATGAAATTTTGGAACAGACACTGGTATGAATGCG
>CALEPT010000085.1 GCA_937910385.1 uncultured Ruminococcus sp.
CGTTCACGAGGTCGTGGACTTCGCTCTTGCGGAGGATATGTACGTGATAATCAACGTCCACCACGACGGCGGCGGAGATCCCGAGTTCGGCGCATGGATACGAAATGCCTCACAGGATTACGATACGTTCGAGGTCAAGTACACTGCTCTGTGGAACCAGATAGCGGAAAGCTTCAGCGACTACTCCGGAAGGCTCATTTTCGAGTCGATGAACGAGGTGGGCTTTGACGATATCAATAAGCGCGATGCTTATCTTCTGCTCAACAAGATAAACCAGCTTTTCGTCGATATCGTCCGTGCAAGCGGCGGCAATAACACGAACCGCCACCTGCTTATCGCCGGCTACTGGACGGATACGGTAATGACGTGCTCGAAAATGTACCAGCTCCCTATCGACTCAGCACCAAATAAGCTCATGGTCTCCGTGCATTATTATACCCCGTGGGAGTTCTGCACCACTAACATTCAGCAGTCGTGGGGCAGCGACAGTGAGGTCGAGAAGATGAAAAGCGATATAAACAGCCTTAAATCGACTTTCGTCGATAACGGAATCCCCGTAATTATAGGTGAGTTCGGCACAGGAACAGGAAATGATACCTCAAGCAGGATATATTTTGCACAGACCCTCACACAGCTTTGCAGCGAGGCTGATATCCCCTGCTTTTATTGGGACAACGGCAACGAGTACGACCGTGTGAACATGAAATGGCGCACCGACGGTCTTATCGAAGCGATATCAAAGGCAGCTGCCGCTTAAAAAGAACATATACGGCAAAAGCTCCCATAATGGGAGCTTTTGCCGTTTTTAGGGTGGTTTATATGAAAAATGAAGATGTCGGTATTATTGCTCTGCGCTGTCTGAGCCTGTATTTCCGCCGAAGCCTCCCGGCGGTGTCTGTGGCATATCTCCGGACATATCCGGAGCTTGTGCGCCGTCGGGCATTTCGGGAACTTCGCCTGAATCTCTGTCCTGCATCCTGCCTCCGCCCTGCATACCGCCGCCGAAGCCTCCGCCGCCCATCATATTAGCCTGTGTGCCTACGAACGAAGTCACATCACTTACCGTAAAGCTTCCTGCTTCCTCGCCGTCGCCATTGTAGCCTGCTGACAGGTATCTGTTCTCATCTGACTCGTTTGCTGTGCCGCCGATATAGAATGTATAAGTTTCGCCGTTTTTGATATCGCCACTGCTGATCACCATATTTCGGAAGCTCTTTGAAGGAGCAAAGCTGATTATCTCATTTGCGCTGCTGTCAAGAAGCGTTACAAGAGTTCCGCCATCAAGATCCTCATCAAATGTACAGGAAACGGAATACTGGGTGGACTCACTATCAGGATATTCAGCCATGCCTGAACTGCCCGCAGCAACTATGGTGCCTCCCGTCACGATGATAGAATTATTGCCGTCGAGAGCGCCGTTGCCGTCGTTGGTAGGACCGTCAACTATGACAGTACCGCCGCTGATAATCATATCTCCGTTAGAGTCAAGACCATCACCGCTTGCATTGACATATACAAGTCCGCCGCTGATATTCAGCTCAACTCCCGAAGAATATGTACCCATTGCGCCCTGTGAGCTGCCGTCGCTCGCATTGAAACCGTCGTCGGAAGAATAAACGGATACATCGCCGCCGCTGATATTGATAATAGCAGCCTCGATACCCTCATAGGAATTCACTATACTAACGGTACCTTCGCTTATATCGAGCTGAGAATCAGCGTGTATTCCGTCATCGCCTGCATCAAGAGAACATTCACCGCCTGATATAACGATATCTCCGTTTGAATGGAGCGCATCATCTGCGGAATCTATATTATAGCTGCCTCCCTCAATATTGAGCTCGGTGCCTGCCTTTATGCCCTTTGTGCTGTCGGAGGTATCATCATCAGAACTGTCCTCTGCGTCCGCAGTAAATGCAAGCTGTGTGAACCCCGAGGAAAGGGACGAAGCGTCCGTTGAAGTCTCACTGTCCGGATCATCGTTCGGAGTCATTCCGCCGGGAGGAGTCATCTGAGATGGGTCAAAGTTACCAAACTCGGACGGATCAAAGTCGCCGAAGTCGAAATCCTCACCATTGAAATTTTGGCGTCCTCCGCCAAAACCGCCGCCTCCGAAGCCGCCCATCATGTCGTCGGTATGAACCTTCGTTGAGTTGGCGCTGCCGCCGCCGGAAACTATATTAAAGTCGCCGTCCACAGCATAGAAAACGGTTTCCGCCTGAATACCGTCGCCTTCTGAGGTTATATCGAAGGTGCCTCCCTCAATGTATACAAAGCCGAGGCTCTGATCCTCAGTATTTGAAGCCTTGATGCCGTCGCCGCCTGATGTCACGGTTATATCTCCGCCCGCAGCGGCAACATAATCCTTACCCTTTATACCATTGCTTACAGCGGTAATATTGATCGTACCGCCGGTTATAACAATATCGTCCTTGCTGCGTATTCCGTCATTGTAATTGGCGGTAACAGTCAGCGAACCCGATCCGTTGAGAGTAATACTGTCGGCACTGAATATAGCCGCGCTGGGCTCATCAATAGTATCCTCTTCGTATGTATATGAGCTTGCGTCAGTGAGGCTGTTCGTACTGCCGTCTGCAAGCGTAATGAATATCTTATCGGAGTTTATGCCATAGACCGGTGCTGAATACGAACAGCTTATATCTGCGTTGTCGAAAACAAGCTGTACCTTTGCTCCGTCCGCATTTACAATTATCTGTCCGTCATCAAGAGTGCCGCTGAAACGATAAACGCCTTCTTTTGTAATAGTAATAACACTGCCGTCAGCAGAAGCTCCATCTCCATCTATTTCAACAGAAGTCCCCTTGAGAGCTATATCCGCCGTCAGCGAATCATAGCTTGGGTCGAGGTCTCTTTGTGAAAACAGTTCGCTATAAGAAATCGTCTTGCTTGAAAGAGCATCCGCTTCAATTGAAGAATTCGTGGTGTCTTCTTCTATAATAGCAGAAGAGGAATCCTCACTTGCTTTGCTGCTCTTCTTACCGGTGCAGCTTGCCGCTGCTGTTGCAAAAATCAATGATGCTGTCAAAAATCCGAAAACTTTCTTATAAACAGCAAGTTTTTTCAATGTAATCACCGCTTTCAAAAGTTCCCAAATCCACAAAATATTCTTTATCTATGAATGTATTATAGAACGCGGATATGTATATTGTGTGAAATTTTTCTGAAATGAATGAAAAAAACAGAGATCAAAAAGTTGTAAGATCAGGCTTTGAAGGTAAGATTGTGAATTTTTTATGAATTTTTTGCAGTATTCAATGCGTTTCCGTTGAATGAAGCCGTTTTTCCGCCCTATTATAGGTACCCGATATCAACTATATCAAAGGAGGAAAAATAATGTTATCCATTATCAGCGAAAAATTTATCCGTTTTGAGAACGCAAGCTCAGTTGTAATAGCGGAACTACGCATTGATACAGCAGAAGAGCTTCCGGCTGCAGACACTCTTGCAGGACGTATCCTCGCGCAGGGCTCTCTTGCTTGGGATATCTCCACCGGAGATTTTTACGGGCTCAACAGCTCCGGAGAATGGATCAATCAGACCGGTGGTGACGAATGATGGAAAGTCTGTACGAATGCCTGAAAGCAGTGAAAACAGAGCTTTATCCGGACATTCTTACCGCTATCATGGGAAAAAATATGCGGCCCAAGGGTATAATATGTCCTCTGCCTAAACCGCGGGCAGTATCTACCGTTCTTCTTTATGATGATTACAATGACACACAGAAAATATGGTATGATACAACATTCGGAATATCATACCACGGCAGCGCGCTGCTGAACACCTACGGCGGCGGAGGCGTGGCGATGATAGCCGATGAAACTCTGCTGAGCAATATCGACCTCTCGACGACAGACTTCACGATATATCTCGTTGACGTATACCGCAGTCCAAATCCTGCCTATACCAATTTCCTTGTCGGCGGTGACGGGACCTCATGGGACTGGCGTTTCGGAATGAGCGACAGCATGTCCGTAATAGGCAATGCTTTCGGAATTTCGAGCATATACGGAAATAAGTGGGGCAATCCAAGAACCGTCAGAATACCTTATGTAGATGTTATCCGCTACAACCATTCTACCGGAGCTTTCAGCACGTACAACATCGGTATGAATGATCTATATCCAAGCAGCAAGCCGACAAACTGGAGCGTAAAAATATCATGCAACTCTAATACCAGCGAAGCTTACGGCTTCTATGAGTACCGAGTCTGGAGCTATCTGCTTTTCGCTGCTGCTGCCAAGGTCTATCATACCAACGAGGAGGTCGCGGAAAATGTCGCGTGGCTCAAGGAAAAATACAGCATATCATAAATTTAAGGAGGAAAAATAATGATATCGATAATTAAAGAAAAATTCATACGCTTTGATAACAGCAAGTCTGTTGTGCTCGCAGAGATCTGTGTTGATACGGCAGAGGAGCTTCCGAATGCGAACGGTATTACAGGACGTATTCTCGTGCAGGGCTCTCTTGCTTGGGATATCTCGACCGGAGATTTTTACGGACTCAACAGCTCAGGTGAATGGATAAATCAGACCGGCGGAGGTGATTGATATGGGATTATATGAACAGCTTAAATCCAAGAAAATAGGTAACATGATCAACGAAGGCTACTCAAAGTCCGAGATAGACGATATGCTTGCCGCCAAGCAGGACGAGCTTTCCGCGGCTCAGCTCACGGCAGTCAACAGCGGGATCACAGCAGCGGACGTCACACAGATAGGGACAAACACAACTGATATAGCAACAGTTGCCGATAACATCACAGCAGCTAATACTCTTATTGAAAACCGCACAGGCTATGGCAGTGCAATTTCCGAGAACACTGATATAAATTCAATCACGACACTTGGCACGTACTACATACAGACCGGTGCTGTCGCAGCAACGCTGTCAAATATCCCCTCAGATGCGACTTCCGGAGGCGGACGATTGATAGTCCTGCCGCTCAACGCAAACAGCAGCTCCCGCGTGACTCAGGTGCTGATACCAAACTGGAATCCAACAGCCGTGAGGGGCGCATATTACGTCCGACAGCTGTATGCGTCAAACACATGGAGCAGCTGGTATAAATTCTCGGGGACGGAGGTATCATAATGGTATGGCAGATGTGATCATTGCGCTGATAGCAGCGGCGGGAGGTTTTCTCGGGTCGGTGCTGAGCAACAATAAGCAGCTCGCAATAGTACAGACTAAGCTCGACACGATGAAGGAAGAACTCACAAAGCAGGGATCCCGGATCGACCGGCATAATCACATCGCCGTGTGTATGCTGCTCGGACTGTCACAGCTGCACGGGCATTTTGCCCACCCTCGCCGGTGACTGCCCACGGGCACTGCCCGGCAAATTATGATATACTTGGTATTGCACGTCAATGACGTGACTACATACTAAAGAGGTCTATCACATGGTAGACTACAAAGAGATTCTCGGGCTCAGTCAGCAGTATTATATCCAAAGTGCAGCTGCTGATGCTTGTGATATTGTCTTGCCGGTGCCGGAAGATCCTACAATGTTGATGCAGTATGAGTACGCTTGTATGTGGCGCAACAAATGTTTGATATATAATCTCATTCGCAAATTATTTCGGAACGATTGCTGACGTAGTTCAATTCTTATTTTCTGAGTGTTTTTTCACAGGAGAGGATCGGGATTTGTTCTCGTCAATTTACTTCTATTATGCTTCTGAGCGTTTTGAACCCGTAAATATTTTCAAAAAAGAAGCCCCGATATACCGCTATTTTACGGTGTATCGGGGCTTTTGTAACCTTTAAAGTTACGCATTTTCAATTGGTGGAGTCGAGGGGAATTGAACCCCTGTCCGAAAGCTTATCCATGCAACCTTCTACGAGCGTATTTTACCTATTATGATTCCCTTGGCAAGCCGCCGATAAACGGGCTTCAAGTCAAGGTAGTCCGTATACAACTTACGGGCACGGACACTCCCGTAAATCGTTCACCGCTCATCAATGCCCGAGCGAGAGCCGCGGTACTCTCTCGGCGGACAGAAGCTGACTTAAGCAGCTACCAGTGCACTATTACGTGTAACTGTGATATTATTTCTTGCGTTTATATTTAAACGTGGCGAGGATTAAGGAGATCACGCCGTACTCCGCTCGCTTATCACACTTCAAAACCCCCGTCGAAACCTTTACGACCCCGTTTAGAAGTTAGAGATTAGAGGTTAGAAAAGTGCTCCTGATTGATTATACAACATCGCAGTAGAAAAGTCAACTGAAAAAAATTGAAAAAATGGTTACAATCGGTCGAAGCGGGGCGCGGTGTCCGCACAGCCGAGCCACGCTGCCACTTGCAAATTCGCTCATTATGTGCGTGACTATCAGCCTGCTTTCGCTCACCGGCACTATTGATATAAATCAAAACTAAATACGTTTGATTTTACCCGCTTACTTTTTTATAAAAGCTTACATGAGATTCAAGTTCTTTGAATCCATTGTTTTGATAAAATCTATATGATGGTTTATTTTTATCTGTTTGCAGGAATACACCTGTCAGCCCACGTCTGCGAACATCATCTTCGATCATTTTCATAAAGCGCGACCCCACGCCCTGACCTTGCAGTTCGGGAGAAACGCAGAATTCTTCGATATTATAATTTGTTCCTTCCCACCAATGACGAACCATTCCAATGGATAGTGCTATCAATTTACCATGCATTAAAAATCCATAGTTGAGTGAATGATAGGAGCTTGATATTTCTTTTATGTATTGTGTAAGCTGACGGCTATCGCTCCAGTCATCATTCCAAGGTTCTTGACCAAATGTTATTCTGTATAACTCTGCCATTTGAGGTAAATATGATTCATCAAGCACAATGAACTGCTCTATGTTTTCCATAATTAAAAACTACCCTCATAAATTTCGATTGCTCTCAATACACAGACATCCCCATAACTTTACTGATTCCTAATTTTCATATTGCGGTCTATCTCGCGTTTGGCGTCGCGTTTTGCGGCATCGGCACGTTTATCGTAGAGCTTTTTACCCTTGCACAGACCAAGCTTGACCTTGACCTTTGAATCCTTGAAATACAGGCTCAGCGGAATAAGCGAGAGTCCTTCCTGTTTGAGTGTACCGTAGAGCTTATTTATCTCCCTTTTATGCATGAGAAGTCTTCTTACGCGCATGGGATCGCGGTTGAAGATATTGCCCTTTTCATACGGAGAGATGTGCATTCCGCGCACGTGCAGCTCGCCCTTGTCGATAGAGCACCACGAGTCCTTTAAATTGACTCCGCCCTGTCGTATGGACTTTACCTCGGTGCCCACGAGTTCTATACCCGCCTCATATTCTTCGAGGACAAAGTAATCGTGTCTTGCCTTGCGGTTATCGGCAATAGCTTTAGTACCCTTTGAGCGCATTTTTCCGTTCCTTCCCTTTGGCTTTTTTACTTATTATAATCCGAAAGTAAGCTTATGTCAAGTCGATTTTTGTATTATTCAGTTTCTTTTTTGCATTGCTGTAACCGTCACGGTTCTGCGAGCCGAAATTCACATTATAGAGCTCGTGACGCCGTAGCTGCCGATGATAGTCTTGTTGTCGTGAACGCGATGATATGCAGCGATTCACACGCTTGCAGTAAAATGAAAGCCTCCGGACGTTATGAACCGCCTCACATTGTGCGTACAGCACAAAAAACACCTATGGCTAATTGAATCAAGCAACAAACCGGCTTCGCAATTCAAGCGGAATCAGTTAGGACAGTAAGCATAGAGAAGGTTTTCGTGAAAACATTGTAAAGACGGATACAGCAAGCTAAATTATTACCGAAAGGGTGCTTACAATGATTGATATGATTTATAACTTCCGGCAGGGCGATATTCACACTGCCGAGTTTTCTGACGAGTTTAACGAACTCTGCATACCGTTTGAAAATTCGCTTAGCGAGGAGCAGATTGATGTATTCCATAAAATCCTTGACTGCGTGAGCGATACCGCCGCCGCTGAAATGAGAGCTGCATACAAGGTCGGTTTCAAGGACTGTGTGGCATTGATGAGAGAGATTCAGAAGTAATCACATAGATACCTATTAAGGAATTGTCTTATCCCTGTGAACGGGGATAAGACTTTTTCTTTTCGATGATTGACTTTTCCAATGGGTTTTGGTATAATACTGGCATAGGGTAGGCACTTGGCTTGCGTGTGAAAATCGGAATTAACATGGGTGATATAATGGATAGGCGGAAAATCCCAACGAACGAAATAGTAAGCATTTTTCGTATGTTTTTTGATGTAACACCGATCTCGTATCAAGCAATCAATACAAGCAGGGGGGATAGTGATTTTCGAGAAACTATTATTGTTGAAACAGAATCAGGCAATAAGTGGGTAATAAAGTTTGCTGATAATGATTTTACATTTCCTGAAAAAATAAGGATATGGCAGAGAACCGTGCTGGAGTATATAAAGCTGGGCTATTATTGTCCGAAAATATACTGTGATAGAACAGGCAGCTTTCCTATTGTTTCTTATAGCGGACATGAATGTGTAGCATATGTCGAAGAATATTCTCCATTTGCTTCGGTAGAGGATAGAAATTCTATCCAAAACAATGAGGACAATTCGATTTATGAAAAATGCAAACAAGATATTTGGAGTATGACAGCAAAGGTAGCGGCAAAACATCTTGACTATACAGACTATCCGTCGGCATACTGTCTGTTTGAAACATTCTGCCCAAGTGATAAAATTGATGAGGTGCTTGATAATGCTCTGAAATGGAAAGAATATGCTGATACACTGCCTGACGAATTCAAGGAACAAGTGCAAAAGATATGGCACTTATGGACAAGCAACAGAACAATACTTGAAACAGTATATAAAAAGCTCCCTACCTCTGTCTTTCAAGCCGATCTTAACACGACGAACATACTTATTGATGATCTCGGAAAATTTGTCGGAGTTTACGACTTTAATCTTTGCGGAAAAGATGTCTTTTTAAATTATCTTATGCGTGAAAATTTTGGTGATTTTGAAACGGAAATCAAATCAATATGTAAAGCACTTAGAATTTCAAGCGCACATTATCATTTTTCAGATACCGAAAAAGAAACGGCTTTGATTCTGTATCGCTGTCTTAAACCTCTATGGTACAACAAGCTTGAACTACTGAAGGAGTTAAAAAGTGATAATGAAGCAATAAAAGAATTTCTTGATAAGACAGAATATTATCTCACCGCATACATAGATTTCAGATCTTATATGTAGCAGCAAATAGATTCTGATTTATATTAGTAAGTTATCCAAAAAACCATATTCTCGTAAGCCTTGCCGAGCCGCATTTTATCAATCATCTTATGAATGAAAACGGCAGGCTGTCGATCGGCCTCGTGACCGCGGTATGCCGACCATTAAAGCGGCGGATCTCATGCTTGAATATAAGGTCGATGACATCTATAAAGCGATAAACAGATTGAAGCTATGAAAGAAGCAAATTGTAAATCTGAACTGCACAGTATTTATGATATGATTTTTCTGTGCGTAGAACAACTTCTCGGAGGTGAGATATGAAATATACGAAGCTTGGCAATTCAGACCTGAACGTTTCCCGTATATGTATGGGCTGTATGGGCTTCGGTGATGCGGCAAACGGTCAGCACTCATGGACGATCGACGAAGTGCATTCCCGTGAGATCATCAAGCATGGGCTTGACCTCGGCGTGAATTTCTACGATACCGCGATCGCTTATCAGTCGGGAACAAGCGAGCAGTATTTGGGCAGAGCCCTGCGTGACTTTGCAAAGCGTGACGAGGTTGTAGTCGCTACGAAATTCCTGCCGAGAACGCCTGCGGATATTGAAGCAGGTATCACAGGACAGCAGCACATCGAGCGTATGATAAACAAAAGCCTTGAAAACCTCGGCATTGACTACGTTGACCTCTATATCTATCATATGTGGGACTGGAACACTCCTATCTATGATATCCTTGATGGGCTGAACAGAGTTATCAAAGCGGGGAAAGCAAGATATATCGGCATTTCCAACTGCTATGCGTGGCAGCTTGCAAAGGCAAATGCGCTTGCCGAGCGTGAGGGATTTGCAAAGTTTGTGAGCATTCAGGGACATTACAATCTGATCTTCCGTGAGGAGGAGCGTGAAATGGCAATGCTCTGCGATGAAGATAACATCGCTATGACACCATACAGCGCACTTGCCAGCGGCAGACTTGCCCGACTCCCCGGCGAAACATCAAAGCGTGCCGAGGAGGATACCTACGCAAAATTCAAGTATGATTCCACAAAAGAACAGGACGAGATAATCATCAGGCGAGTTGCAGAGCTTGCCGAAAAGCACGGCGTTTTCATGACAGAGGTCAGCCTTGCGTGGCTGCTGACAAAGGTAACATCTCCCGTTGTCGGCGCAACAAAACTGCATCACATCGAGGGTGCTGCAAAGGCGGTGGAGCTTGAGCTTACTGCTAATGAAATCGCATATCTTGAAGAACCCTATGTACCCCATGCGCTTGCAGGAGTTATGGCGCAGAATAAGCCCGCTAACAAGAATCACAAACACGTCTGGGGTATGGGAAATCAGAGAATTTGAAGAAGAATCACTATGATCTGCAACGAAACAGTTACAATGGAAATCGAAACGGTACAGGCTTATCAAGGACGGCAAACGGTTTGCGGCAATCACATCGGCAAGCGAACTGAAAAAGTGGGTCGATACGCTAAAAATTTAAGCAAAGTTGAGGTCTGAATATGGAAAGCATCATGATTCTCAACAAAGCCGCCCGGAAGAATAGGAGTACGGCAGCGCTGATAAGAGCTTTTACAGAAGGCGCAGAAAGCGCAGGTAATCAGGTCACGCAGTTTTACTGGCAGGAGATGAAAATTCACGGCTGTATGAGTTGCAACGGCTGCGCAAGAGCGCCCAAAGGGGCAGAAGATCCATGCGTACAAAAGGACGATATGGGCAGGATCAATGCGGCGTTCATGAAAGCAGATATGGTCATTTTTGCTTCGCCCGTCTACTTCCGGACGGTCACGGGAATGCTGAAAATCGCAGCCGATAGGCTTTATGCAGAGCTGAAAGCTCTTGGATACGCCGGATTTCCGAGAAAAAGTGTTCTGCTTATGACCGCAGGCAGTTCAGATTACAGTCAGGCAACACATTGGTACAAAACCTTCGAACGTAACCTTGGTTGGAAGAATCCGGGTGAAGTGCTCGGAGCAGAAAAACAAAAGAAGCCCATAGGCTTGGTGCTTCGATCAGATAAAGGAGATAATGTTATGTCAGAAAAAATCGTACAGACAGCAGGAAGAGATCAGCTTGGCGAATTTGCACCATTGTTCGCGCACCTCAATGACGATATACTGTTCGGCGAGGTATGGAACGAACAGGCAATTGATGTAAAAATAAAGTGCATTATCACGGTAGTGTCACTGATGGCTTCGGGCATGACCGACAGCTCACTTGCATATCATTTGCAGAACGCAAAGGCACATGGCGTGACCAAAGAGGAAATTGCAGCTATCATCACCCATGCAACGATGTACGTCGGCTGGCCGAAGGGCTGGGCGGTGTTCAGGCTTGCAAAGGACATCTGGAACGAGACTGCACCCGAGCTTACCGATAAGGACAGATATCAGAATACCATATTCTTCCCTGTTGGTGAGCCGAATCCTTACGGCGATTACTTCGTCGGACAGAGCTATCTTGCGCCTGTTTCCACTGAACAAGTACCTGTTTTCAACGTGACCTTTGAGCCTTCCTGCCGTAACAATTGGCATATACATCACGCAAAGAGCGGCGGCGGTCAGATGCTGATCTGTGTCGGCGGCAGAGGTTACTATCAGGAGTGGGGCAAAGAAGCAAGAGAGCTTCATCCGGGCGATGTTGTGAATATCCCTGCGAATGTCAAGCACTGGCATGGTGCAGCTCCTGATTCATGGTTCTCACACCTTGCGATCGAGGTTCAGGGCGAGGACGGCAGTACAGAGTGGTGCGAGGCTGTTTCCGATGAGGATTATCCTCCCGTGAGAGCATTCTTGCGATGATTGCTAAGGCGCAGGAGTTTGGCGAGATCAAGTTTTTTCAACCCTATTGTATCATAGATTATGTTACTTACATCATTAAAATATGTAAGCATTTCTATCATGCAAAGTTCCTCGGCTGTAAAATATATCATATAATAAATCTCCTTTACTTATTATTTCTGATCTCTAAATTATAAATAATCGTGATCTCAGTATCATCATACATATTTTCATAGGTGAAATTATCAAAATCTTCCCGCTTGGTTATTGTAGCACTAAGCCTACATCTGTATACACCATATACGCTTCTATATGCCTCAGCAAATTCATTCAATTTCTCTTCAGAACAAATATCGTCAGGTAATAATAATTCGGCAACAGAACGGACATTTCCACCTATCACGGTTTCTTCGCTGATCTCGTCTCCAAATTCTAAATCCGTTCCCATCGGGTGTACATAGACTTTGAAATTATCTTTTCCAAAATAATTTTCTAAATAATCAATAATGACATTTTCCATAGCCTCTCTTACGACCACAAGCATATAATCGTCGCTGCAATTGCCGTCGCGATCATAGCTTACTGTTACGACGTTTCTATCGTCTGACCTATCATAACCTGCAGGAACAACCTTGGTATATTCAGTATTCATGAGTCCCGCCGACATATGGGAGCCATACTCAAATTCAACTCCCGGATACTTCTCATCAAGATATAAAAAAGCGTCCTCGATATCCATTATGCCAGCCTTCTGTTTATAAGATAATTCATCAATATCAGTCGGAAGCGAATTCGCAGCAAGTATTTCCTTTTGTCGCTCCGTCAGTACAGACCGGTCTGCTGTAGGCAGCTCTTCGCTCGAATCAGTTTTTGAAGAATTTAATTTAGTTAAATCCGATAATGATATACAACTGCAAAAACATAAACTCGTCATTATGCTTATTGCTGCGATAAAAGCTCTTATACGGTATAATTGTTTTTTCATTTTTGCCTCCTTGGGTGTGATTTCATTATAACATCGTGGGAGTTTGCTGTCCTGATATTTTGTGGCTTTTGGTGTTAGGTCTCATTCTTCAAAAAGATGTCTCAGTATCTGCTTGCGGTCATTGATGAACATTTTTGTTATCTGGTAACTCTGAGTGTCCTCATAGTTTATAGGCTGAATCGTCCCCTCGTCAAAGCTGAGGATAGTCGCACCGGGAAATCCCAGAAGAATAGGCGAATGAGTAACGATAATGAACTGTGAATCATTCTTCACACATTTGGTCATTTCAAGCATAAGTGTAAGCTGTCTCTGGGGAGATAGTGCTGCTTCGGGCTCGTCGAGGATGTACAGACCATTCGGATAGAAACTATCCTGAACAACTTTGAGGAAGCTTTCACCGTGGGACTTTTTGTGGAATTCCTGCGGCGGCTTTTTACAGCCCGGAATCTTTGAATAATAGTCCTCGGCAGTAGCCACATTGTAGAAGCTTTCTGCTCTGAGAAAATATCCCCACTTGGCTTTATTGAAGCTGCGCACCAGCCGCATAGCATCGTGCAGCTCGGAGTGTGAATCATAGGTGGAAAAGCTGTAATTGAGAGTTCCGCCCTCGGGATTGAATCCGTATGCAACAGCGATTGCCTCTAAAAGCGTGGACTTGCCGCTGCCGTTTTCACCCACAAAAAACGTGACAGGCGTATTGAAGGACAGCTCATCAAGCTCCCTGATAGCCGCTATTTTACGCAGATAGCTGAATCGTTCTATTTTGTCCCATTTGACTTTCAGCCCTGTGAGATATAATTCGTTCGGTTCAAGCATTTTTACCCCTCATTCTTCTTAAAATCCAACCTCACCAGCGCCTTGCCATTCGGCAGTGGATAGGTCTCCTTCAATATCAGCGAGTAGCCTATATCGTTCATGGCAGCCGTGAGTGCCTTTTCCTCCATTTGGTGATGAACCTCGTCCAGCCTGTCGAAAGCTCGCAGGTACGGCGACTCCGACACCCACTGCTCCTCGTCCGTGTTTATCTGTATCACGCAGGAAACGTACTCGGGAGCGGTCTGAAAAACGGCTCGCTGGAACGCTCCGTAGCCGATGTATTCAATTAGCAGGTTCGCTATCAGAAGCTGTGCCTGCGGGAGCTTCTCTGCCTCGTTTATAAGGTCGATGTGCAGGCATTTCAGAACTCCTGAAAGCTGAGTATATCGCTGAGTTACCGCACGGAGGTAGTCCGCATTGATGTCGATACCGTAGACCCTGCGGAACTTGTCAGTGCCGATGTGTTCAAGTCCGTTTCCGCCCGTAACTCCCAGAACTGTGGCAGTCTCCACAGGGTAGGCGGCGAACTGCTCCTTCATTATGGAATCAAGCGCTTGAAGCTGCCGCAGGCGATCATGGACAGAGTCATGAACAGTGTTGATACAATAACAGCTATCTTATGCTTCATACATATCACTCCTGTCTTAGTCTTTCATCTGATCTGGGTCAAGCATTTTGATCACCTTTGCAGGAACTCCTCCCACAACGGCATAATCGGGAACGTCCTTTGTGACAACTGCCCCTGCTGCAATAACAGCATATTTGCCAATGGTGACACCCGGACAGATCGTGCAGCCCATACCGAGCCACGCATTTTTCCTGACCGTGACTTTGCCGTAGGTGTAGGTGGTGTGGCGATCGTACATATCATGATTGATCGTTGCGATCCTTACCCCCGGTGCAGCCATTACCCCATCCTCAAACTCGATACCGCCCGACGCAGAAAGAATAGCGGAGTGATTGATAAATACACCCTTTCCGAATTTCACACGGTTGCCGAAATCGCAGGTGAACGGTGTGAGTATCCTGACATCATCGAGCTTGCGCCCGAAAAGCTCCTCAAGATAGCCGACATAAGACGGATCATCCGGAAGGACTGCATTTGCCTTTGCACACAGTGTTCTTGCCCGCAGCATTTCATCGACTGCTTCTTTGAAGTACGGCTCAGACACTTTTGTCGGACCGCCTTTATCCATCAGCTCATAAACATAGCCGTTTTTATATTCCATTTCAAGTCCTCCTATTCGTTTTCTCATAACTGTTTTTTCATAATTTCGATAAACCCGTTGGTGTGTTTCTTTGGATTGTCGGCTTTCATAAAAGCACAGTACCGCCTGATGATTGGTTTGCCGTTTCGCAAAAGCCGCACGGCTTTTGTAGTGGTCTGCACCGCATCACCGCTGCCCTCTATAGGCATAAAGCCCTTGCCCTGAATGACCTGCATAAGCGCATCGTCAATAAATTCTGTGAAATAAATTTCACTTGTAAAGCCCAAGTCATTCGCATAAAAGCTGCGCTCAGTTTCTTGCTGATCGGGTGAGGAAAGCAGTATCAGCGGCGTGTTTTTAAGGTCTGATATTTCCACTTCATCAAGCTGTGCAAGGGGCGAATTTGACGAAATTTCCGCATAATATTCACGAATGTCAAGCACGATGTTCACATACTCGTCAGAGAACGCCCTGCGCTGGTCGTTCAGCACAATATCAAGTTCACCGTTTCGCAAGAGAGCGTAAAGTGCATCGTGGTTTCCGTGTGTGACCTTCACAGCCACATCGGGGTACTTTACCGTAAACTCAGACACGGCGCTGTTGAATTCCTTGCCGCTGTAGCCCTTGAGCAGTCCGACCTTCAGCAATTCGCCGTTATTGCCCGAAACCTTTTGCAGTTCACGCACCATATTATCATAGTCCGCCACAAGCACAAGGCTTTTCTTGCAGAAAAACTCGCCTGCGGGAGTCAGCGTGAAGCTGCGCTTTTTACGTTCAAGCAGCGTCACGCCAAGTTCTTCCTCCAGCGCCTTGATTTGCTGCGAAATTGCCGACTGCGAGATAAAATGCTCCTCTGCGGCGGCGGTAAAGCTTCCGAGCCGAACCACCGACTGAAAATAGCGTATCTGTTTCAGCATCATATCACCGCTTTCAGTTAAATTTTTCAGGATCAAGCATTTTTACGACCTTTGCAGGATTGCCGACAACAACAGCATAGTCAGGCACATCCTTCGTCACAACTGAGCCTGCACCGACGATAGCGTGTTTTCCGATAGAGATACCACGAAGCACCACCACATTTGCACCTATCCAAGCACCTTTCTTTATCAGAATCGGTTTGCAGGGCAGTAGCATTCTGTCATAGGGATCATGATTGTTGGTCAACAGAGAGACATTTCCTGCGATCTGCACATCGTCCTCAATGGTGATACCGCCCCTTGCCATTGCAAGCATATTTGCATTAATAAACACATTGCTTCCGATCTTCATCTTATCAAGTGCCGCACCGTTCAGCGGAGCAGTAATATATGTTCCCGTGCCGATGTTTTCGCCGAAAAGCTCCTTCAGCACAGCCTGATACTCTTCGGTCATAGGCATGGTGTGGCTCAGCTTGAACTGAAGCTCCGTTATTTTTCTGCCTTTCTCACGGTCTTCTTCGGAAAGCTCTCTCATATCCACAATTATCTCATTACACTCCATAAATACTCCTCAATAGGTCGAGGCGCTTGCTAAAGCAAAGCGCCATTCGCCGTTTTTCTTTACAAGCTGAAACCGAAGCTGTAACCGCCATGTATGTTTTCCGCCGCCGAACACAGCCGCAGTAACACGGCTTCTGCCTACCAGTACAGCAGTATTGTCCTTGACTTCCACCTGCATATCCTCATGTTCGGCAGAATAGTAATTCAGCGTACAGTCCATGATCGAGCTGATATAGACCTCTTTCGGCTGCCGCATACCCGTCATGTGAACAAGCACAAAGCTGTCATCGTGGACACGTTCAAGCCCGGCTCTGTCCTTCTTCACCATAGCAGTATACATCTCTTTGTAGAGCTGTATGATCTGTTCCTTATCGGTCATATGCTTTTCTTCGCCCACGCAACGACCTTGCTCTCGGACTCGGCAGACTCGGCACCGTGAACCGAAAGCCCTGCCTTGACAGTTGCACCCTTGCAGAGATTTTTCAGGTCACGCTCGCTGGAACCCATACCGCTGCCCTCGTTGGTGCAGAACGGAATGATCGTCTTACCCGAAAAATCATACTTTTCAAGCAGTGTGAACATACACATGGGCATCGTTCCCCACCAGTTGGGATAGCCTACGAAAATGGTGTCGTAGTCCTCAAAGTTGTCGGGATAAGCCTTGATCTCAGGACGAGCCTTTGCGCGAAGCTCCTGCTTTGCCTCCTCGATGCAGGTCATATAGCTTTCGGAATAGGGCTTGACGGTATCGACCTCGAAAAGATCACCGCCCACTGCCTTCTGAATGAACTCAGCAACCCTCTCGGTGTTGCCCTTTGCGATCGTTTTCAAGCCGCCGTTCCAGTAGTTTTCGCCCTTGCGGGAATAGTAAACGATAAGAATGTTAGCCATAGTGATTACCTCCGTGATTTGTTTGGTAATTATAGTCTAACATACTTTTTCAGATAAATCAATCTGGAATTCAGCTAATAAAGATAAGTTTTTCTTATACATCTTTCTGAAAAAACGATCAGCCTTGCGTGGTTGACCATTCTTTTTAATATTATTCACAATTGTCTATTCTTTATCGCAGAGATATTCTCGCATCAGAGTCGCTAAAAAATCTTCTGCTATATCATGCTCACTCTCGTTCGGGTTAGTATAGCCTGTCACATTACCAAAATTTGTCTCGTCAAGGAAGCTTCCTTTTTGCCTGTCAGCATCTTGTGGGGATATCACAAAACTGAATGAGAGTCAATGAGTCGCATTCAGTGCTTACGGAAATTTAATAATTACTCAGTATATCTTTCACACATTTCACTTGAAATTAAGAAGAAACCTCCGTGTTCGGAAACGAACCCAAACTGAATATAGTCGAAATACTTATATCGAGCCTTGTATTATACCACATTTGACTCCGCAAGTCAATGGGAATATATTTTTAGAATTAAAATAGAAATGTTTCTTTAATATTTTTGGAAAAGTCCAATGTTTGGAAACCGAATCAATCATAGTGATGTTACTGCGATTACTGTAATTTAGCTATGAATCAGGATATCTTTACAGCCTTGCGGCAAAGTACAGATTCAAGTGGCTTCTTGACGAGCTTCAGAAAAATCTTTACTACAAATCCGGTCAGCAATGCGGATATTATAGTGCCTTCTCTTGTGCCGACTATGGTAAAGTCAAAGAAGATGAATGACAGCAAAACTGCCAGTATCACACAGGTCACATCAAAAGCGATCTTGACAGTGCCGAACTCTTTATTTATCGTATCGGAGATCGCTTTAACAAAGGCTTCTCCCGAATTGAGGATCACATTCGCCGTGACTGAAAGGGATATACCGAATCCGAGTATGATGATACCGATCAACACCATCGTCATTCTTGTGAAATAGGTGGGTACAGGTATCTTTGCAACGATCCACATTCCAAAGTCCGTGAACCAGCCGAACAGGAACGACAGCGGCACTTGCAATAGCTGTATCAGCTGGAATTTCTTCCTCAGCACAACGATCTGTCCCACGATCAGTATGCAGTTCCAGATGATAAGCCAAGTGCCTAACGAAAATGCACTGAATTTGCAGCTCAGTACATTTGCTACCGATGATATTGGTGATACCCCAAGCTCTCCGTGCTTTGTGAATGCGACACCAAGCGCTGCAAAAAACAGCCCGAAAATAAACAGGATATATCTCTTTGCGATTTCAGTTTTACTCATTCCGATCCCTCCGTGATATGTTCAAGATTATCTTTGATACGGCTCAGAAAGCTGACAGCAAGCTCTTTTTCGTGTTCATCAAGCCCTGCAAAAGCGGCTATTTCAAGCCGCAGGAACTCCTGTTCTACTCGCTCGGTCAGTTCTTTTCCCTTATCTGTCAGGAACACATAGAGATTCCGTCTGTTGCCGTTCATCATTCTGCGCTCTATCAAGCCTTTATTTTCCATTCCTGCAAGAACGGAGGTCAGCGTAGCCTGTTCAATACAGCAGTTCTGAGCAATGTCCTTCTGTATCGCCCCGTCATGGGAGTACAAATAATCAAGCACCTTTGGCTGCCCCGAAGTCAGCTCTGTATCCTTGATCGCATTGGTCAGAAGCCTTTGCAGTATCAGGTGGTCTGCCATAAGCAGATAGTAAAGTGTATTATCCATATCTTCTCCTTTGATTTCTAATAGTTAGAACTCTAATAATCATTATACCACTTCCGATTATTTCATTCAATAGTCAGTGCGGAGAAAATATACATACATTTCTTGTGTTTTTTAGTAAGAATGAAGACGTGAGATTAATCAAATATCACATACTGTTTTCCGTTCTTGACGGTAACGACGTGATTATAGGGTATCCGCATCAGGGCAATAAAAAAGGACAGAAAGTCCCTATAAAGGCTTAATGTCCATTTCAAAAACTACTCAGCATCAGCTAAGCCTGCCGTTAAATTGTTTTTATTCACACTTTCCGCAGTTACTGCAACCATTACAGCACATCTGCATACCGCAGGTTTCACAGCGTTCTCTGAATACAGGCTTGTATCTGTCCTCATCTCTGACAGGGTATCCAAGGCTGTCATACAGGTCAAAATGTATCGGCTTCCCCTGAAAGCTCATACCCGACTTTCTTGCCTGCTGCGACTGGATATTACCCTCCAGCTTGTATAGCTTTCCGTCCTTGACAAAACGCCGTCCTGTTCCGCAGAATACAAATGTCACATTATTATCCACGCATTCCTGCCGCAGGAGCTTCACCCAATCGTAATGACAAGGTCTTGCACCGTCGTAATTCTCGCCGTCGCAGAGGACTTGCTCGATCTGCCCGGTTTCAAGATATTTTCTCATACTGACCTGACCGATGAATGGAGCGCACATCACACCCTTGTGCTTGAAAGGAAGTTCAAGCAATATGGGGATACGTTCGTCCGCACGTCGCTGGTTTTCGGCTGTCACATTAAAAAAGATGTTATCCCAGCCGTCGCCCCAGTCTTTTGGGAGATGCTCCGCCACACGTTCGGGGCGTTTTGTCAGCAGAAAGAATATCACATCGCTGCGAATCTTCATCAGCTCCCACGCATCATCACGCCACTCGTCTGCCTCGGCAAGAAAGAAATCCGAGGTCATACAAACTCTTATCTGCTCTCCGCTTTTTATCTTGTAATTTCCCTTAAGGTCTTTCTGTATCGGGTAGTTGAAGCCTGCCTTAGTCCGATATATATTCGAGCCGTCCTGATCTCTCATCTTGTCAAGAAAATACATATAGCAATGGTCACAGCCCTCGCTTTTCTTGATACACCCGTGCCACGGGTTCCAGATATCGTGCATATTATTTTCCTTTCAGCGCAGCACTCAGACTATTCGGAACTCCTCTCGGACCTCTGACTGCAAAAATGCCATATTCTGATTTTAACCGTTCAAATGTAAACTGCTCAGGCTTGTATCTTTTTATCAGTTTTATCTTCATCAGCTTGGTGATCGTAAGCTCAGATGAATGATAATCATAAGGGATATCCACATCAGTGACCTTGCACCGGTAAAGAATAGCCGACACAGGTGCGCCGACATACAAGAAAACAGTATCATTTTTCTTGATTCCTGCGCCCTGCTTCCAGTCAATCACATCAGCGTCATCGAAAGCATGAACGATGTCATAATATTTCGGATTTGAGGGTATCAGCCACTCCTTTGGCGGTCTCATTTTTTGCTTTGTCTTTTTAGAAGCTGTCACGTTATAGCTTACATCTATCAGGTGTGTGATCGCATCAAGCGGAACTGTGCCGTCAAGGACGATAGAGATCCAGTTTCCTCGGCTGATATGGTAGCCGACATAGTAACCGTCCTGCTGTACCAATAAATCACGCAGGAGAATGTCATCGAGCTTGACATTCAGTATGTCCACCATACCGCTTTTATCCCTGTTGATCTTGTCATAGGATATGTTCATCACAAGCCCGAACCACTTTTGATTATCAGCGTGACGGAAGATAGCATATTCAGGAAATCTCGACCACAGATATTCCGGCTTTGCTTTGTACTCCTTTTTTATATATCCGAATACTTCTTCACGCATAGTTTTCATATTATTCAGCTCACATTCTGACAAGTATTTTCTGTAATTATTATACATCTGAGCCCCGAAAAAGTCAATCTCTGCACACTTTTTCACACCTTTTACATTGCAATATACCGCCATTTGTGCTATAATCAGGATATAGAGCAGATCGGAGGTGAAATGCAATGGATAACGAAACCGAAGAATTAGTAAACCGTGCATTATACAAGCAGATCAAATCAATGAACCGTGCCGAAATGGGGACTTTCGTGAGAAATGTCTTTGCTCAGGGCTATCAGAGAGCCGAGGAGGAAACGCACCCCATTGATTATGACAGCTTACGAGCCGATCTGAGCAAAATCAAAGGTATCGGAGAAAAAGGACGGTTTGCACCGTCCTTTTCGTTTTATGGGGAACTTTGACTCCAGAGTAGTACTGGGTTCAAAGTTCGTTTATTCTCCTAAATCAACTCTTTGTTCCTGATAAAGCTCATTGCTCATAAGCTCAGGCTTATCACCGATGAACGCCTTTGCCGCTTCTTCATCACCCTGCAACTGCCACATGAACCACGCTGTCACATAGCCATCGGCAGAATAGAGCATCTCACCGTGTTCACAGTCCTTCTTCCTTGCCATTGCTTTCGGTGCAGTGATCTGAGTATACATTTCAGGCAGCTTTTCGGAAGGAATGACCGTTTTCATCTCAAAATCGCCCTTTGTGCCTGCGACCATGAAAATGGGGATATTCACCTTAGAAATATCATAGTCCCATTCCATATCAGCGGCAAGATCGGGATTTGCAGGACTTTCTGCAACAACCGTTTTATACATATCACTGTGCTTGGTATCGGTCACTGTGTTTATCGCACCCACACCGCCCTGTGAATGACCGAGAGAACCGATATTGTCGGTATCTATCTTCTGATAGAAAATGCTCTCTTTGTCATCATTGCATTTGAGCAGATAGTTAAGGCTCATGTCGGACGCAAAGCCGTTCCACGAATATTCCTCCTCGTTGCCGATCACGATGAAGCCCCAGCTTGCGAAATGCTCAAACATTGCCTTTGCTTTCGAGCCTTTCACGCCTGTTCCGTTGCTTACAACGATAACGGGATATTTCTTGTCTGCGGCGGTCAGTTCTTCAGGGTAGTATATCTCATATTTCTTGTAGTTTTCAAGCACTTTTACCTCGGTATATGCCGTTTTGTATGTACCGTTTTTGAGATACTTCGCTTCGATCTCACCGCCTGTTTTCACAGTCTCGGTGTAATTCTTCGGAACGGCAGGAGTCAACACATTCTTGATCAGCAGCAATGCCACAAGCACGATAATGACTAAAAATACGATACCCACGATCTTCATCACCTTTTTCATGATACTTCCTCCTTGACTTCTCCGCAAAAAGTATGATACAATGGTTTCATTGAAACTATTGTATTATAAATTCCATAGAAAATCAAGCGATTATGAAAAATGAAACAAAAGGGAGATTTTGTATCATGACAGGCAGGAGCAGTGTGAAAGATATTATCACGGAGAGCTTTATAGAGCTTCTGAAAGAAAAGAGCATAGACGATATTTCGATATACGAGCTTGCTGACTACGCTAAAGTAGGCAGAGTATCATTCTACCGCAATTTCTCCGATAAGGACGATATTCTGCGCTATTATATCGACACGGAAACAAGCAAGTGGCTGGAAGGCTCTGAGTTTAACTACCTCACCGCAGAAAGCATGCAGACTTATGTTATTTTTTTGCTTACGCATTTGTATCAATACCGAGATGTGATAGATCTGATGATGCGTGACAGCAGAATGTACCTGATTGAAGCGGAGTTTGACAAGCGGTTTCGTGCGACCTTAGCGGATGTGTCTGATCCATGGCATATTGCCTTTACAATAGGTGGATTCTACAAGCTGTTCTGCTATTGGGCAGAAACGGGATATGAAAAAACGCCGCAGGAAATAGCGGAGTATGTGAAATAACAGAAAAGCAGCCGACAGAAATGCCGACTGCTTTTCTTGTTATGATGCCACTTCAAACAGGCTCTTGAAATTCTTTTTGGAGAACGAGGTCAACCGTCCGTTGCTCACCCATTCTATGAATACATTGTCGAGATCGTCGATGTATAAGACCGTGGCTATGCTGCCAACAGGAACGCTGTCACTTATCTCCTCTCCGAGCTTGACCTTTGCTCCGGCTGTTACTTAATCTATCATCGCTATGACCTCCTAAAAACACACTTGTATAATACAACAGCGGAACGGGAGCATCAAGTAAAATGCTGAGACCAGAAGTGTTGTTTTTGTGTGAAGCGAGATTTTGGATTTTAGTTCACGATCTGTAAACCCAAAGGTTCAAACCATATAACCGATTGGAAC
>CALEPT010000086.1 GCA_937910385.1 uncultured Ruminococcus sp.
GTGCCGTAAGCGATGTACAACTATCATTCCCGATAACGGTAAGCGAGCTTTGCGAGCGACAACGTGGTCGCGGGCACAGGCTCTGTGCTGGTGGACCTGAAGGGGATCGAACCCTCGACCTCTGCGTTGCGAACGCAGCGCTCTCCCAACTGAGCTACAAGCCCGAAAGTTTAAATTATTGCAATCAAGAAACAAAAATATATACATCACTGCAAGAGAGTGTTAGCTGTACAAAAATGATGATAGTGCCGCGGGCGAAAGCAGAGCAGCATTTTCATACATAGTAAGCGAGCATGCGAGCGTCAACGTGGAAGCCCGCGGTGGCTCACCGCTGGTGCCGGTGACCGGGGTCGAACCGGTACGGTATTTCTACCATCGGATTTTGAGTCCGACACGTCTGCCAATTCCATCACACCGGCAAATTATTACAAATTATTATACCATATTTATGGCAGCATTGTCAAGTGATTTTGATCGTTATTTGTTTTATTTATTTGACTGCAAAAAACATTGACATTCAATGGACAATATGGTATAATTTATATATGCACTTGATCGGAGCCGCTTTCCCCATAACATCAGCGTCCAATGCTCCGATAGCGGTAGTTTTAAGACATTCAGCCGTTGCCTTGTAAGACCAAGCGACGGCTTTTTTGGAGGTTCTCGGTATGAAACGCATCAATATCAAAACAGGCTGTCCGTATGACGTTATCATAGAAAGAGGCGGACTGAAAAAGTGCGGAGAGTACATCTCCGAGGTCATCGCCTCCCGCAGAGCGGTGATAATCACTGACGACACCGTTGCACAGCTTTATCTTGATGATGCAGAGGCTTCTTTGCGCAGCTTTGGATTTGAATGCTCTTCTTTTGTATTTCCGCATGGAGAGCAGTCTAAGAGCATTAAAACGCTTAGTGAAATTTTTGATTATCTTTGCGAAGCTAATATTACCCGCAAGGATTTCCTTATTGCGCTCGGCGGCGGAGTTGTCGGTGATATCACGGGATTTGCCGCTGCCTGCTATCTCAGAGGCATAGAATTTGTGCAGATACCTACTACTCTTCTTGCTCAGGTGGATTCCTCTGTGGGAGGAAAGACTGCTGTTGATATTCCGGGAGGAAAGAATCTTGTCGGAGCATTCAAGCAGCCGGCGCTCGTAATATGCGACAGCGATACGCTCGATTCGCTGACCGACGACATTTTTGCCGACGGAATGGGCGAGGTCATAAAATACGGCATGATACGCGACAGAGAGCTGTTCGGACTCCTTGAAAAGCATGATATATCCACGGTAAAACAGGTCATCGACGATGTAGTTTACACTTGTATCGATATAAAGCGCGATGTCGTGGAGCATGATGAATTTGACAAGGGCGAGCGAATGATACTGAATTTCGGACATACTCTTGGACACGCAATTGAAGGCTGGCACGAATACAGGGGCGTTTCCCACGGGATGGGGGTTGCTGCGGGAATGTGCATTATAACCGAAAGATGCGCACCTCAGCTCGCAGACAGACTCAAGACTTGCGTTGCGGCGTATGGACTGCCAACAGGTACTGATATCCCCATGAGTGAACTTTTACCGTTCTGTTCAAAGGATAAAAAGCGAGAATCTGATAATCTTAATTACATCGTATGCCCCGAGATAGGCAGAGCCGAGATAGTAAGAACAACGGTGGACGGCTTTTCCCGTCTCATGGAGGAAAAATAATGGACATAAGAATAACCCCTGCTCTCCTGCGTGGAGACGTGCAGATACCTGCTTCAAAGAGCTGCGCGCACAGAGCTCTGATATGTGCTGCCCTTGCGGACGGCAGATCCGTGCTCAGCGGTATCACCATGTCAAAGGATATTGAGGCGACTATTTCGGCCGTGACCGCTCTCGGAGCAAGAGTTGAAGTTTGCGGAGATACCGTTACCGTTGCAGGGATCTCCACTGCTTCGGTAAAAGCTGATATAGACTGCAACGAAAGCGGATCTACGCTGAGATTCATTATCCCCGTAGCGGCAGCTCTTGGTGCAGAAACTATATTTTACGGCAGGGGAAGGCTCCCTGAACGTCCGATAGACATATATGTAAGGGAACTGGGAAAAAACGGTGCTGTTTTTGATTATGCAGGCACTATGCCGTTTACTCTCTCGGGCGGACTTCGCGGCGGAAGGTACGAGATAGAGGGAAACGTCTCCTCTCAGTTCATAACGGGACTGCTCTTTGCACTGCCTTTGCTCGCTGAGGACTCCGATATAGTTCTCACCTCGCATCTTGAATCGCGCCCTTATGTCGATATCACAATAGATACTCTCAGACGCTTTGGCATCTCGGTCGATGAGACCGAAAACGGCTTTCACATAGCTGGTAGACAGAAGTATACTGCACATGATGAAAAGATCGAGGGCGATTATTCTCAGGCTGCGTTCTTTTTTGTCGCAAACGCTCTCGGTTCAAAGATAAATGTCGGAAATCTCTGTGAAAACAGCTCTCAGGGCGACAAGAAGATACTTGATATAATCACGGAAATGTGTTATAATGGCAGCATGGGCAGCTACAGAGCTGATTGCTCCGATATCCCTGATCTTGTACCGATACTTGCAGTCCTCGGCACATTCGGGAGCGAGCCATCGGTGATCTATAATGCGCAGAGACTCCGCATAAAGGAAAGCGACCGCCTTGTTACTACGGCAGCAATGCTCAATGCTCTCGGCGGTAATGTCGAGGAGACCGATGACGGTCTCATTATCAGTCCTGTTGAACAGCTGCGTGGAGGGATAGTTGACGGTGCCGGCGACCACAGAATAGTAATGGCTGCCGCAGTTGCGGCGACCCGTGCAGACGGTGAAGTCATAATAAGAGGGGCACAGGCTGCCGAGAAATCGTACCCCGATTTCTTCAAGGACTATACAAAGCTCGGAGGTAAGGCAAATGTCATCAATATGGAATAACAGGATATCGGTCTCGATATTTGGTGAGGATCAGGCTCCCGCCATTGGCGTAACGATAGACAATTTGCCGTCGGGAGAATATATAAATTCCGATGAGCTCGCAAAATTTATGGCAAGGCGTGTGACAAAGTCCGACGGAACTGCCGCGCGCACCGAGAACCTCGTGCCGCACATAATGTCGGGCGTATACAACGATCGCACCACGGGAGCTCCACTGTGTGCTTTCATACAGAATCCGTCTGTAAAGGCTCCGCAGCACGCGGACAACCTCGACAGGGCTGCAAGTCCCGGACACGCTGATTATACGGGAGCTGTCCGTTACCGCAGCTTCAGCGATTTCACCGACAGAGGCAATTTTTCGCATCGCCTGACCGCTCCGCTGTGCTTTGCGGGAGCGGTATGCGCGCAGATACTCGAAAGGCGAGGCATATACACGGGAGCTCACATCGCGCAGATACACAACATAAAGGACAACCCCTTTGATACTGTCAGACTGAGCCGAGACGCCGTTATAAGCGTTCGCAGCAAGGACTTTCCTGTCATCAACGACCGCAAGGGCTGGCTCATGACGGAGGATATCAGACGGGCAGGAGAATGCGGAGAGTCTCTTGGCGGTATAATCGAGTGCGCCGCTGTGAATGTTCCTGCGGGGATAGGTTCTCCCATATTTGACGGTCTTGAAAATAATATTGCGCAGCTTGTTTTCGGTATTCCCGGAGTTAAGGGAATCGAATTCGGCGCAGGATTTACATCGGCAAAAATGGTTGGAAGTCAGGAAAACGATGAGTTCTATTTCAACGACCATGGTCATGCTGTGACTAAAACGAATAATCACGGAGGCATACTCGGCGGTATTTCCTCGGGAATGCCGATAACGCTCAATGTTGCGATAAAGCCTGCACAAACAGCTTCCGAGAATCACATCACCTGTTATGTACCTGCCGCTGTGCCGTGTGTAGAGGCTGCCGTTAATATAGCACTTCTTTCGCATATGATAGACTATCCCAATTTCTGTTAAGGTGATATTATGCAGGAAAAAAATATCAAGAAGATGACGGAAATGGCAGACACTGCGGTAAAAGATCTGCCAACGCTGAATATATTGCTGTGTTATCTTCTGTACAAAATAGAGAGACCTGTTGAGTCTGAGCAGCTTTATGATATAGCGATCGGTACCGGTATAGTGAATTATTTCTATTATCAGGACTCGATAGATTATCTCACGAAAAACGGTCTTATTTCGATAAAAGAAAATAAATCGGGAGTTGAATGCTGCTTTCTTGAAAAAAAAGGCGAGGAGTGCGCAAAGCAGCTAAAAAGCTATGCTCCCAAGTCCTACAGGGACAAGCTTGTTCTTGCAGCACTCAGATACTTCGCGCGGCTCAAGCATGAACAGGAGATAAAAATAGAGTATACTCCTGCGGGCAAGGGCTACTATATGCACGTGCGCTGTCTCGATACCGACTGCGACCTTATGGATCTGAAAATATACGCTCCGGATATGACGCAGGCAAAGCTCCTCGGTGAGCGCATAATGCTCAACCCTGCCGGATTTTACGGCAAGGTCATCGAGCTTGCACTTTCAAACGAGGAGCCGCAGTACGACCTGACGGACAACTAATGGAGGAAAATATGAAATACGGTCTTGTCCTCGAAGGAGGAGCTATGCGCGGACTTTTTACCGCAGGGGTTACCGATGTATTAATGGAAAACGGCATAAAATTTGACGGGGCGGTAGGAGTCTCAGCAGGCGCTGCATTCGGCTGCAATTACAAGTCACACCAGCCGGGTCGCGTTATCCGCTATAATACTCGCTTTTGCAGGGATAAGCGATTTTGCAGTGTTCGTTCCCTTCTCCGTACCGGCGATATGTATGGAGCGGAGTTCTGCTATCACACAATTCCTGACGAGCTTGATATTTTCGATGTAAAGACTTTTGAGAGCGACCCTATGGAGTTCTATGCCGTTTGCACCGATATTACAACAGGAAAAGCTGTATATCACCTGTTTTCGCACATCGACCGTGACGAGCTTGAATGGCTGCGGGCATCTGCCTCAATGCCTCTTGCAGCGAGGATAGTTGAGGTGAACGGCAGAAAGCTACTCGACGGAGGGATCGCCGATTCGATACCACTGAAGTTCATGGAGAGTCAAGGGTATGAAAGGAATGTTGTTGTACTTACACAGCCGAGAGACTTCGTCAAAAAGCAGACGCGCAGTCTCGGCCTCGTGAAGCGCGTGTACAGGAAATACCCCGAGTTCGTTAAAGCTTGCGGAGAGCGCTACAAAATGTACAACGGCGAGCTGAAATACATCCGTTCTGCTGAATCGGACGGCAGAGCATTTGTTATTGCTCCGTCGGAAAAGCTGCCGATCGGACATATTGAGCATCACCCGGATGTTTTGCGTGAGGTCTATCGAATAGGACGCAGCGCTGCTATTGAAAGACTTCCCGAGCTGAAAAAATTCATGGAAGAATAATAATAAAAACGCCCACAGAGCTCACTACAGCTCCGCAGGGCATTTTTTACTGCATATATATTGCCATTGGCAGCCGGAACAGACCTTCCCGAGCCGATGTGCTTCAACTATCTTTGCGCGGACTGCCGCAAAAAATCGGCTCCACCTCATATTGTCGCCTTCGCGTGCTCCTATAAAGCTCAGCACTAACCGGTCATATAAGCTGACCTTTTCATCGCAGCTACAGATTTTGCCGTCAGCGTTCGGACAATGTGAACAGATGACGTCGCAGCTGCACAAGAGAGTTATCACGGGGTCGGTACGCCTGAGCATTTCAATGACAGAGCTCATGTGCTCCGTGAACTCTTCGTTGTAGCCATTTCCCTCGAAAAAGCCTATGCACAGCCCGTGGTGGGGCCTGAGGATTATTTCAGAGCTTTGCATATTTTTTTACACGGGTGGCAATAAGTATAGCGAGAGCCATTTTTGCAATGTCGAACGGAATGAAGGGGAAAACGCACCATTTAAGTGCCTGCAAAAGTGTTACTGCCGCCGTATTTCGTGTGTATACGTACATAAACCATGCCGTTCCGAATGCATAACACAGAGCAAGCCCGATGAGCATTGCGGTGATACGGACGACGATATGCTTGCCGATAAACCTTTTGCTTGCCCAATAAACAAGTCCGATGAAGAGAAATCCGATGATATATCCGCCCGTGCTGCTCGTAAGAGCACCGAGGCCGCCGCTGAAACCTGCAAAAACGGGAAGTCCAACAGCTCCCAGAAGGATATACACGATAATAGCAAATGTGCCATTTTTTCCTCCGAGTATTTCCAGCGCACAGAAAACGCCGAATATCTGCAAGGTGAACTCAACGGTTGCGGGAATGGTTATCCACGCACATATGGCGATAACAGCAGCCATAATAGCTGTCAGTGTGAGTTCTTTTGTTGAGAAAAATCTTCTTTTGTCTGAAGTAATGGTTTGTGACATGATAACGACCTCCTTTAATACTATGAACATTATATCACGAAACTCTAAATCTGTCAACTGAAATTTTAAATTTGGTTGACCTTTGCTGATTTAAATGCTGGCATACTATGTATTGTGTGAGCTCAGAATGGTCTCAATTTTGCTTTTAAGATAAAATTCCTTGTGATTTTCCTGCGCAGCGTTGCTTTTTCATCTTATATTGTGTTATAAGCGCGGTGTCCGCACCGCCGTCTTCGCGCTGAAGATAAAAAACGCAAATATCACTCCGCGCCCGTTGCTTTTTCTGCGATTATATGTTATAATAGTATCTATTGGGACGTATCTGAAAATCAGTGCTATTTTTCAAAAGGGCTGTACATCGCCGCGTTTTTTCATCAGGCTGTAGAATATGTTAGTATTCTGAGGATCACTTGAAAAATACGATGTGCATATCGTCAGATACTCCCTGATCCATATTGGAAATCTAAGAGGTTTTTTCCTTATGAAGAATGAAATTGTTGTGAAGCGTGATCCAAAACGCATATATGCGGAATATGATAAGGGGCTTACTGCTGCTCAGGTTAAGACGAGAAAAAGCGAAGGCTTTGACAACCGCCCTGTTGATTCTCCTTCAAAGAGCGTAAAAGAGATAATCGCGGATAACCTTTTCACATATTTCAACCTGCTGTTTCTGGTACTGACTCTACTCCTTGTGAGCGTCGGTTCATACAGAGACATCACCTTCATGCCCATAATTATTGCCAACACGCTTATTGGTATCATACAGGAGCTTCGCTCGAAGCGCGTGCTGGACAAGCTCACGGTTCTCAATGCTCCTGTAACAACAGTAATAAGAGACGGCGAGGAGATGAACGTTCCGTCAAAGGAGCTCGTCCTCGATGATATTGCGGTATTCCGCGCGGGCAATCAGATTAGTGCAGATGCCGTCGTCATAAGGGGGAGCGTTTCTGTGAATGAATCTCTTTTGACGGGAGAGTCGGACGAGATAGCTAAGGGAACAGGGGATATCCTGATGTCGGGAAGCTATATCGTTTCCGGTGCCTGCTGTGCGCGTCTTGAAAAGGTCGGCAGCGACTCATATATCTCAAAGCTCACTCTTCAGGCAAAAAAGAGCCGTAAAGGTGAGCAGTCTGAGATGATACGTTCACTCAATAAGATAGTAAAGTTCGCGGGTATCGCGATAATCCCTATCGGAATTATCCTATTTTACCAGTCCTATTTTGTCAGCCACGAGACTATTAAGGCGAGTGTGCAGTCAATGGTCGCCGCAATCATAGGCATGATACCGGAGGGACTTTTTCTTGTAGCGAGTACGACTCTTGCCATAAGCGCAATGCGGCTTGCTATCGGAAAGGTTCTCGTCCACGATATGAAGTGTATTGAGACGCTTGCGCGGGTTGACGTTCTCTGCGTAGATAAAACCGGAACGATAACAGAAAATTATATGTCCGTCTCGTCGATAATACCTGTTTCGGGCGATATACCTGAAAGCACGGTATACGAGCTAATAAGCGATTTTGCCGCAGCTCAGAGCTATGATAATGAGACTATGACGGCGATAAAGAATTACTTCAACCGTCCGTCGGGGCTTTATGCAGTCGGCTCAACGGGTTTTTCTTCGGAGTTCAAGTACAGCAGTGTAACATTTGAAAGGGGAGCGTTCGTGCTCGGTGCACCAGAGTTCGTGCTGCGTGAGACTATTGAGAACTATAAGGAGCTCATCGACTCATACAGCCGCAAGGGCTATCGTGTGCTTGCTTTCGCGAGTTACTCGGGATTTCCGGACGGCAAGGCGCTTACTGCGCCCATTGTGCCCGTTTGCTTTGTGACCCTTTCCAATCCTATACGCGAAAACGCCGCCGAGACCTTTAAGTATTTCGACCAGCAGGGAGTTGAGGTAAAGGTAATATCGGGTGACAATCCCGTTACAGTCTCCGAGGTCGCTAAGCTTGCGGGGATACGCAACGCGGACAACTACATTGACGCGACGACTCTAACCACCGATGCTTCGATTGATGATGCTGTCCTAAAGTATACCGTTTTCGGAAGAGTTACCCCCGAGCAGAAGCGTAAGCTCGTAAGGGCTTTGAAAAGGGCGGGTAAGACTGTTGCTATGACAGGGGACGGAGTCAACGACGTTCTTGCGCTCAAAGATGCGGACTGCTCTGTGGCAATGGCTTCGGGAAGTGATGCCGCAGCTCAGGCTTCTCAGCTGGTGCTGCTCGAATCTGACTTTTCAAAAATGCCTGACGTTGTTGCCGAGGGACGCAAGGTCGTAAACAATCTCGAGCGCTCCGGAAGCCTTTTCCTTGTAAAGAATATTTTCTCGCTGGTGCTCTCGGTGTTGTCTATATGCTTTGGAATGGGCTATCCGCTTAAACCCTCGCAGATATCGCTCATCAGTATGTTCACTATCGGAATCCCCGCATTATTTCTCTCGCAAATGCCGAATAAGGAGCTCATCAGGGGCAAATTCATCACGAACATTCTGCTGAAGGCTCTGCCTGCGGGAATTACTGACACAATAATTGTGGCGGCAATGGTCTACTTCGGGAACATTTTCAATGTAGATCAGACCGATATCGCTACAGCTTCAACGATACTTCTTAGTATTGTCGGACTCATGATAGTTTTTGAGATATCCAAGCCGATGGACGTTTACAAGATGTGGCTTTGGATATTCTGCGCGCTCGGACTCATCTGCTGTATGCTGTTTGTAAGTGATTTCTTCGATATTACTGCTATGTCCACGAAATGCATACTCCTTTGTATAAACTTCTCTATCATCGCAGAGCCGTTCATGCGCTACCTGACGATAATAATGAAAAAGCTCCGGGAAGTCTTTATAAAGCTCGGCTCGGACTGACAAGCTGTAGGAGGCGGATCAATGTATCCGCCTCTATAATTTTAATTTGTTATCATAATCCGACGCAGCCACTAAAAACGTAATATCTGCTGCCTATCTCTAACGCATAAAGCCGGAGTTCATAACTGTTAATTATATTGAATAATTCAGAAAACTATAAAAGCTATTGACAATCAATCGCAAATGCGGTATAATAAGTACACCAACGCTTTAACTGTTTAAAGCTTTACAGATTTATCATTTCAAATTCAAAAAATGAAAGGGCTGGTTTAAATGGGCTCGAAGGCCGCAACCTTTGTCATTCTTGCCGTTTATGTCATAGTAATGGTAAGCATTGGCGTTTACACCTCTAAACGAACAAAATCCACTGAGGATTTCCTTCTCGGCGGAAGAAGCGTCGGCTCGTGGCTGACGGCATTCTCCTACGGTACAACTTATTTTTCCGCTGTTGTTTTCATCGGCTACGCAGGACAATTCGGCTGGAGCTATGGAGTTTCTGCTACATGGGTAGGTATCGGAAATGCTATCATTGGAAGTCTCATACCGTTTTTCCTCATAGGAAGAAGAACGAGGCTCATGTCAAATCATCTCGGAGCAAAGACTATGCCCGAGTATTTTGAGCATCGATTTGGTTCCAAGGGTCTGAAAACAGTATCGGCGCTGATTGTCTTCATCTTCCTTATCCCATATACAGCGTCTGTATACAACGGACTTTCAAACCTCTTCAATATGGTTTTTGACCTCGGTGAGCACGGAGCTACATACATAATCATTGCTATGGCAGTTCTTTCGGCAGTTTATGTAACGCTCGGAGGCTACAAGGCGACCTCGCTCAATGACTTTGTTCAGGGTATAATCATGCTCATCGGAATTTCTACGGTCGTTGTCCTTACGCTGAAGAAAAAGGACGGCTTCTCCGCAGCTGTTGATGCACTCAACCTCATTCCCGACGACAAGGGCGGCACGGGCACGCTCGGTTCGCTCTTCGGACCTGATCCGCTCAACCTTCTTGGTGTTGTTATACTTACATCACTCGGTACATGGGGACTTCCACAGATGGTTCAGAAGTTCTATGCGATCAAGGATGAGGACGCTATCAAAAAGGGCGCTGTTATCTCGACCTTCTTTGCACTTGTAGTAGCAGGCGGCTCGTACTTCATGGGCGGTTTTGTAAGACTTTACTGTACGCTCACAGAAAATGACGGAACAGCCAGAGCGCTTATCGGCTTCAACGATAACGGTAAGCCGAAATACGATACAATGGTTCCTGCGCTTTTACAGACCGCGCTTCCGAATATTCTCATAGGACTTGTTGTGGTACTTGTTCTTTCGGCTTCTCTTTCGACGCTTTCATCACTCGTTCTCACATCAAGCTCCACTCTTACAAATGACCTCATCAAGCCAAGAGTAAAGGACTTTGACGAGAAAAAACAGCTTCTTTTCACACGTCTTTTCATTGCTGTATTCCTCATTGTATCGGTAATAATCGCAAGCAATCCCAACGCCTCTATAACGACCCTCATGTCTTATTCATGGGGAGCTCTTTCAGGAGCGTTTCTTGGACCGTTCCTTTTTGGTTTGTTCATGAAAAAAGCTTCCAAGGCAGCCTGCGCGGTAAGCTTCTGCACAGGCATCGGTATCAGCGTTGCACATATGCTTCTGTTCAGCCTTAACATCGAAGCTTTCAGCGGTATAAGACAGGCTGTTATAGATCTTAATTGCCCGCTTAACCTTCTTTCACCTATAAATGCAGGTGCATTTGCAATGATACTTTCGCTTATCATTGTTCCTGTTGTGAGCAGTTTCACAAAGGCTCCGGATAAGGAGATAGTCGAGAACGCGTTCAGTTCTCTCGAAGTCAAGAACAGCTAAGAAGAAGTTTAAAAGCCTCCTATATTATCATAGGAGGCTTTTTTCGGTATATTTTATTGTATTACTGGTTTTTTGAGTTCATGAAGTCTACAAAGCTCATATCTCCATGAACAGAAAGATATGCATAATAGCTAAGAATATAGGAAGCGTCTATACCCGTGACCACTCCGTCGCCGTCAACATCTGCGGCGAGACTTCCTTCATTGCTCAAGCCAGAGTCGAGTTGTACGGACTGCTTGGCATATGCAGTAAGTGCTGCGGAAGCGTCGATACCGTCTACCACTTGATTATTGTCTATATCGCCGAGAGGTCTGTCGTTAATGGTGATGAAAATGCTTTTTGCATTGTCGCCGTCGGGCTTGATATCACGTGATTCACCGTTGGAGAGTCTGTAGGAGAGGTTGGTGAGAAAGCTGGAGTAGCCTCGTGATTCGGTCTTGAAGGCTATTTCATACCGCCCTGCCGCTTCGGAAGTGTCGGCGCTGTAATCAAATACCGCAAGGGGATAGTCGTCCGAGCTTGTGCCCGTAGGAACGAGCGGCATAGTATTTGTGCTTGTCTGATAGTTGACCCCCATTGTATGGGTATCCGGTGTGAAAAGGGTGGATATACCATACGAAGAAGCACTCGCATAATATGGAGCAGGCATTCCTGCCTCATCGGGTTTACTTACACCTGTCAGCTCGACAGCTCCGCCTTCCCAGACCCACCTTGCAATGATCTGACCCGTGCGCTGAAGCTCGTCATCGATGTATACTCCTATTTGTCCGTCGAGTTCGGTCTTGCCGCCGAGATCGTTCACATTGATGTAGACGGTCTGACCGCTCGGCAGTGTGGAAATGCAGTCCGTATCAAAAGCCTTGAAGTACAGTGTAGGGATATAGGTGCTTTCGTCTGCAGCACCCGCGGTCAGCGCGGAAGCGGCACATACAGACATTGCAGCGGCAGTTAAAAGTGCAGTTATTCTTTTCATATTTGCCTCCTGTTAAAGCAGTTCACACATTCTGAGTACTATCTCGGCAACACGCTTAGCAGCGATTTTTTCAAACTCGTCAAAAGACATTGCTCCTTCATCATCGGCGTTGTCGGAAATACAGCGCACACTCACGTAGGGGAGCTTATTGAGGAAGCAGCAGTGCCCGACCGCTGCACTTTCCATATCAACTGCGTAGGGATCGAGCCTTTCGAGGATATCTTGTTTTACCTCACTGCTGGAGATGAAAGCTTCTCCCGAGACTATCCTGCCGCGGAAGCTATTTACACCAAACTCACCGCATACCTTCTCGGCGGTCTCTATGAGCTTTTCGTCCGCCTTGAAGATACCGCAGTAAGGTGGATAGTCATTGAGAAAATGCAGATCGAGATCATGGGGGAGAACTTCTGTGGAGATAACGATATCGCATACCTTAACTTCAGGATTCATGCCTCCGGCGATACCTGTATTTATGATACAGTCAGGCTTAAAGTTGTCTGTCATGACTTGTGCACACACAGCGGCATTGACCTTTGCTATACCGCAGCAGGCATTAACGAGCGTCTTATTTCCTCGCCTGTTTATGTAGAAGTCAAAGCCGGAAATGTGCTTTACCTCGGCTTCACCGAGGATCGCTCTTATATCCGCAAGCTCCGAGGGCATTGCGCCGATTATTGCTATAGTGTTCATAAAATTGCTCCTTAATGTTTTTATAGTTATAGTATAGCATAGAAATCTCAAAAACGCAATAGCAATATTTTTGTAATGAGTCGGCACGTACTACTAACAGGATCCACGACCTCCGTTTCACTTCATATGACATCTCTCTACATCGCCGGGAGCCATTGCGCTGGTTTTCGCGTTATAAAGAAGGAAGAACGAAACATTATTGCACGCATGAAATTCCCGCGAGCGGAGAGCAACTTCCCGATTTGTACAGAGTGAGAGAGCTTGTGAGCCGGAGTGTGCTTGGCAGCACGGGCTCCCCTCAAAATAATTCTTGCAAATTTTTTGAAATTATGATAAAATATTAGTGTATGTATTGAAATAAACGGAAAGGCAGAGATAAAATGGCAAGGAAAAAGGACTACGGTAATGAAAGTATCACCATGCTGAAGGGTGCCGATAAGGTAAGAAAGCGTCCTGCCGTTATTTTCGGTTCGGATGGACTTGACGGCTGCGAGCATTCTATTTTCGAAGTCATTTCAAATTCGATAGATGAAGCACGCGAGGGTTACGGAAATAAAATAATCATTACCCATTACAGGAACAACGATATTGAGGTCGAGGACTTTGGACGCGGCTGTCCCGTTGATTTTAACAACAATGAACAGCGCTATAACTGGGAGCTTGTTTACTGCGAACTCTATGCGGGCGGAAAATATGACGATACTGCCGAGTCCTATGAATATTCTCTGGGCCTGAACGGCCTCGGACTATGTGCGACCCAGTTCTCATCCGAGTACATGGATGTGGAGGTCATTCGCGACGGCTTCAAGTACAGTCTTCACTTTGAAAAAGGCAACAATGTTGGAGGACTCAAAAAAGAGGCGTGCAGGAAGAAGCAAACCGGCACCAAGACCCGCTGGCGCCCCGATCTGGAGGTCTTCACGGATATAGACGTTTCCGACGATTATTTCTGCGATATCCTCAAAAGGCAGGCTGTCGTAAATCCCAATATCCTGTTTGTTTTCCGCTCAGAGAACGAGGCAGGAGGCTTCAACGAACAGGAGTTCATCTACGAAAACGGCATAACCGACTACGTTACTGAGATAGTCGGCGAAAACGCCATGACCTCCATTCAGCACTGGTCCGCCGAGAAAAAGGGCAAGGACCGCGAGGACAAGGCGGAATACAAGGTGAAGCTCGACGTTGCGCTGACCTTTTCAAATAAGGTAAAGCAGATAGAGTACTACCACAATTCAAGCTTCCTCGAGCACGGCGGTTCACCCGAAAGAGCTGTAAAGCAGGCGTTTGTTTCACAGCTTGATTCATACATCAAGTCAGTGAACGGATATCAGAAGAACGAGGGCAAGATAACCTTCAACGATGTTGAGGAGTGCCTGATACTCGTATCGTCGTCCTTCTCGACCCAGACCTCCTATGAGAACCAGACAAAAAAGGCTATCACGAACAAATTCATATATGAGGCGATGACGGAGTTCTTAAAGCACCAACTCGAGGTCTACTTCATCGAGAATCCCGATGAGGCAAAGCGCATTTCCGAGCAGGTGCTGCTGAACAAGCGCAGCCGCGAGAATGCAGAAAAGACCCGTCTGAACATGAAGAAGAAACTCTCGGGCACGATAGACCTGTCCAATATGGTAGAGAAGTTCGTTGACTGCCGAAGCAAGGACGTGACGCGCAGAGAGATATACATCGTGGAGGGTGATTCGGCTCTCGGCTCAGTAAAGCTCGCGCGGAATGCTGAATTTCAGGCGATAATCCCAGTTCGCGGAAAGATTCTCAACTGTCTTAAAGCAGAGTACACGAAAATCTTCAAGAGCGAGATAATCACCGACCTGATAAAGGTGCTCGGCTGCGGAGTTGAGGTCACCACAAAGGCGAACAAGGAGCTATCGACGTTCAACATCGACAATTTCCGTTGGAACAAGATAGTCATCTGCACTGATGCGGACGTTGATGGCTTTCAGATACGTACTCTGATTCTGACAATGCTCTACCGCCTTACGCCTACGCTCATCGAGCAGGGCTACGTATATATCGCAGAGTCTCCGCTGTTCGAGATAAACACCAAGGAAAAGACATATTTTGCGTACACCGAACAGGAAAAACAGCGAATACTCGAAACCATCGGGGACAAAAAGCACACGATACAGCGCTCTAAAGGTCTCGGAGAGAACGAACCCGACATGATGAGCCTTACCACTATGAACCCCGAGACTCGCCGTCTGATAAAGGTTACGGTGGACGATATAACCGAGTCCGCCGAGATATTTGAAATGCTCCTTGGCGACGATCTGCAGGGACGTAAGGATTATATTTCACAGTATGGCTCAGACTACCTCGAGCTTGCGGACATAAGCTGACGGAGGGTCCGACATGAAGATAAAGATAACACATTGCCGCTATTGCGGCGGAACGGAATTTATAACCGCCTTTCAGAACTTTTACGGCAGCGTTACGAGCGCGGAGAGTATGCTGAAAACGGAAACGCTCTATCACACGATATGCAAAAGCTGCGGCAGCGTAGTTCGCAGCTATGTAAAAGATCCCGAAAAGCTTTTGAAGAAAAAGGACAGAACGAGTCAGTAAATAGTTTTTAGTCATTAGTTTAGCAGCGGATAACACCATGAATGGGATTCTAAAGGGGAGATTGCTACTTTAGAAGGCTACAGAGACGGTGACTCCCTACAGCTATATGCATAGCTTTAGGGAGATGTCAGAAAAGCTGACATAGAGCCGCAGCTCCCGTTGGGAGTCTTTGTCGTTGTGTTGGGCAGAGCCCTGCATCAGGCCGCGCAAATGAGGAGAATATAAATGCCAAGAAAAAGAGAAGATAAAAAGAAAAATCCCGTATACAAGCACGAAGCGTACATCGAGGGCTCGGGCAGCGTTGTGAACGAGCAGATAATCGATGTGCTCAAAAACAATTATATGCCCTATGCGATGAGCGTAATTATTTCACGTGCTCTTCCAGAGATAGACGGCTTCAAGCCCTCGCACAGAAAGCTGCTGTACATGATGTACAAGCGCGGACTGCTCAGTCCCGAAAAGGAGCGCTCGAAGTCCGCAAATGTGGTCGGAGAGACGATGAAGCTTAATCCACACGGCGATCAGGCTATCTATGAGACCATGGTGCGTATGACCCGCGGAAACGAGGCTCTGCTGCATCCCTACATCGACTCAAAGGGCAACTTCGGAAAGCAGTATTCGAGCAAGATGCACTTCGCCGCTCCGCGATATACAGAGGTGAAGCTCGAAAAGATATGCAATGAGCTCTTCCGCGATATCGACAAGGAGACGATAGACTTCGTTCCTAATTATGACAACACCATGCAGGAGCCGACTCTGCTGCCTGCTACATTCCCGACTGTACTTGTGAACTCAAACACAGGCATAGCCGTTTCAATGGCGAGCAACGTCTGCCCATTCAACCTTGAGGAGATATGCGAGACCACGATCGCCCTTATGAAGAATCCCGAGCATGATATCCTCAGCACCCTGAAGGGTCCCGATTTCCCGGGCGGCGGACTCATGCTCTACGATGAGGAAGAGCTCAAAAAGGTCTATGAGACTGGCAGAGGCAGCATAAAAGTGCGCGCGAAGTACAATTACGACAAGTCCGCAAACTGCCTCGAAATAACGCAGATACCCTACACAACGACCGTCGAGGCGATCATCGAGAAAATTATAGATCTCGTAAAGCAGGGCAAGATACGCGAGATATCTTACATCAGAGACGAGACCGATATCGACGGTCTGAAAATAGCGATAGACCTCAAACGCGGAACTGACCCCGACAAACTCATGCAGAAGCTATACAGACTAACTCCGCTTCAGGACAGCTATCCGTGCAACTTCAATATCCTTATAGCGGGTACACCGAAGGTCATGGGAGTCCGTGAGATACTCACTGAATGGACTGCCTTCCGCGAGGAATGCGTCCAGCGCCGCACTTATCACGACCTTCAAAAGAAAAAGGAAAAGCTGCACCTGCTTGAAGCTCTCTCCAAAATACTGCTCGACATCGACAAGGCGATAAAGATAATCCGCGAGACGGAGAACGAGTCCGACGTTGTGCCGAACCTCATGATAGGCTTCGGTATCGACGAAATACAGGCGGAATACGTCGCCGAGATAAAGCTGCGCAACATCAACAAGCAGTATATCCTGCGCCGTGTCGAAGAGGTAGACCAGCTCAAAAAGGACATCGCGGAAATGGAGGATATCCTGCGCGATAAGAAGAAGATACGCAAAATAATCATTGCGGAGCTTCGTGATGTGGTGAAGAATTATGCACAGCCGCGCAGAACGATGTTCTACTTCAAGTCCGATGTGGACGAGGAGGAGATAATCGACGACACGCCCGATTATCCCGTGAACATTTTCGTTTCGGCGAGCGGCTACTTCAAGAAAATAACGCCGCAGTCGCTGAGAATGAGCGGTGAGCAGAAGCTGAAGGAGGGCGACTTCATCAGCCAGAGCTTTGAGGCGACCAACAAGACCGAGCTTGTGTTCTTCTCGGATTCGGCTCAGGCGTACAAGTCCAAGGCAAGCGCGTTCGATGACACAAAAGCGAGCGTAATGGGTGACTATGTTCCTGCAAAGCTCGGCTTCGGCGAGGGCGAGAACCTCAAAATGCTTGTCCCTACCACCGATTACAGCGGATACATTGTATTTTTCTTTGAAAACGGCAAGGCTGCAAAGGTGCCGATGAAGTCCTATGAGACCAAGACAAACCGCAAGAAACTCGCTAATGCGTATTCCTCCAAGTCGCCTCTGGTAGCAGCAATATTTGCAGGTGAGGACTGTGATATCCTTCTTCGCAGTACGAGCGGACACGCTCTTGTTTTCAACACAGGAATGATACTGCCCAAGTCCACGAGGGACTCTCAGGGCGTTCAGGTAATGACCCTGAGAAAAAGCGCACTGCTTGCCTCTGCCGAGATAATAAAAGAAGAACAGCTCGGCGAGCTTACAAAGTATCGTGCTAAAAGTGTTCCTGCGGCAGGTAAGCCGGCTAAAGAGCTCGGGGACACAAACCAGCTTACATTCTGAGCTATCGAAATTAAATAAAGGCGAACATTAGGAAAACTGCAATTTAGGATATGTTAGAAAGATTCACCGAGTGTGTTGTTACAGACTCGGTAATCTTCTTCCGTTAAATGCACTGCCTAATATTCGCCTTTTCATAATTTTGGGCGATCTATATTTTTTTATAAGAACTAATTAAGCATATAACAATAAATGCAAAGATAAGTGATAAGAGAAATGAATTTCCGCCATCGCCAGTCTTGGGAGAATCATTATTGGATAAGCCTGATTCTTCTTCATGATCATCGTCAATTGAAAATTCCGTATCTTCTTCGTTGGAAATATGTGCATCATATGTATCTTCAGATATGGGTAATACTGTTATATCCGGTGTATCAGCTATACCGCTGTTATTATCAGATAAATTGTTTCTAAGCTGTGTGATTTGGGAATCTGTGAGACCGATCTGCTTTATATAAGTACTGGCTTTTTCTGAAAGATCAACGTTATCAAGCGACTCTGTATTGAAAAGAACAGATAAATATGTGTAAACAAGTTTTCTTATAGCAGGCTTCAGTGATTCTGGTATAGACTGTTGAGTGCCGTCATAAACTGTGTAAAAGTTTTCATATGTAATAAGAAAGTCATCCTGTATAGTTTTCATATCAGCACCCATAAGGCATTCAAGCAACGCAGAAATGATGCCTGTTCGGTATTTTCCTTCTGCACAATGTATAAGATAAGGTCCGCGGTTCTCGCACATAAAACAAAGAGTACTTTTAAGTGAGTATTTAAACTCATCAGATGTAAGACTAAGGGGCATATCTGCAAAAAAAATATTGCAGTTTGAGTAATAAGTATCGTAGTATCCGGCTAAAGCTTCTGCATCTGACTGATTGTTGGCCAGATTCAGAATTGTCATGATTCCAGCATTTTCGGCAGCAGAATCTGCATAAATATTTCTGTTGTATACTGAGTCGATAGGACTGGACGAGCGATAGAGAATACCTTCTTTTATGTTTCCTGAAGTTATCATACGAAAATTTGCAAATTCTTCGTCTGATAGATTAGGATAATCTTCTCTTTCAGCAGTTCTAACAAAATAAGAGATTGTCTCATAATCACTGAATCCATTTTTTTCCTTTAACTTTATTTCTGCCCACAACGGAGAGCCTAACTCACTGTTGAATATATATTTATCAGTACTTTCACTGTCGCTTGTTTTAAATATTCCGCTTTCAATTTGCAGCAGATTTTCTTTTGAAGCAAGGTATATGTGGTCGAAATTTTCACCAAACATATTCTTATTTGTAAAATTAAGATAAAGATAGTACATAGAGAGTGAAGTGGAGGGTCTTGTGCTGCAAACGGGAACATCATACGAATGATTATTGACAGTCACTGTAACAATGTCGTTATAGCTGAAGAATTCAAGAAATTTCTCGCAACTTATGTCAAGAGCAATGTATTTCCCATTAGAGAGTGATATATTGTTATCTTCTATAACACGAACCTTCAATATATCGCTTTCTTCTGCGTAAATTGTTTTTGGCCGATTCGTATATAAAAAAGCAAATAATATGATTGATATGATTATAAATACTATTGATCGGCTTACATACGCTATGTTCTTATTGCCGTTTCGCTGCATTTCTATAGTTCCCCCTTTATTTATATTCTACCCTGAAATTCGTGAATTCGGCAATATTATTTCCCTGAGCGTAAAGTCCTATCAGGACACCGGTGAAACCTGAAGCTACCTCAGAAGAGAGATATTTTGTCTGACCTATACCAAGTACATGCTTTTCTTCTCCGTCAGTAACGCTGAATTTGTAGAAGAAATTATTCATTTCGATCGTCAGTTTAGCAGAGCTGACGCTTACGGGGATTGCCGCCTGAACGTGCTTGATATCGCCGATGTTCAGCTTTAGAACCGCTTCAAATCCGCTTTCAGAGCTTCGGATAGCTATGTCATAATGCTCCTGTTCGTCCATGAAGAGTGTAATACCTGCTTCGCCTTTATCGAGTGAAATATCACAGGTTATTTCACCGCAGAAATCTTGCTGTCTGATTCCTATGAAAGCAGGAGATGCAATATCTTCGAGTGTTTTATCTGTACCCCGAAGAATAAATTTCTCATTAGAAAGCTCATATCGTGACGGATCGGGATTTCTCATATAGCACCAATCAATATCAGGGGAGGTATTCTCAAAGGTAATGATATTCCGGAACTGCTGACGGAAATTGCCTGATATTTCGTATTCTTCTCGGGTAGTGCCGCAGGTGCCTGCTGTGAACCAACCGTCTTTACTGAAGCTTACGGGAGTCATAAAGACCTCTCTGCCGAGGTGATGATAAGGCATCCAGCGGTCTATCTGGCGGAATCCAAGATGAATAATAAACCATTCGCCATTTGGATCCTGAATAAGGTCTCCGTGTCCAACGCCCTGTATCATATAACCGCCGAGATTGCGGTTAGTGAGAACAGGATTTTCTTTATATCCATCAAAAGGTCCCCAAACAGAGCTGCTTCGTGCATAAGTTATCATGTGACCGTATTCGGTTCCGCCCTCTGCGGCCATGAGATAATACTCGCCGTTTATACGGTACATATGGGGAGATTCGAGGTATCTGCCGCCCGAACCCTTCCATATATTTTTGCTGGGAGAGAGCTTTTCGCCTGTTTTGATATCTATTTCACACTGTGTAACGCCTTCTGTACCGCTGTCATCGGCTCCATTACTGATAAAGTACACATGACCGTCATCGAACAGCAGCGAGGGATCTATACCACCCTGCTCGATGACAATAGGGTCGGACCATTCGCCGTAAATATCATCGGTGTAGATATAGAAATTTTCATTGGTCGAGGTATTGGTCGTTACCATGTAAAAGCGTCCGTTATTGTATCTTATCGTTGGAGCAAAAACTCCCGCGGAGCTTGCGGCACCTTCAAGCTCAAGCTGACTTCTTTTTGTAAGGCAGTGACCTATCTGTTTCCAGTTGACGAGATCTGAGCTCTCAAACAGCGGAACTCCGGGGAAGTATTGAAAGGAACTGCAAACCATATAGTATTTACCGTTAGCGGCACAAACGCTCGGATCCGGATAAAAGCCTCTGATTATGGGATTTTTGTATATCATAAAACGACCTCTTTCTTATAGGATCATATTACATAGTATTATAGCATATGATTTTTCAAAAAGCAACAAATCGGGGAGAAAAAATATTTATTCAACGTTAAATGGCAGGTCAGGCTGCACGGGATTGAGGGGATATAATATAGATCATGGGTTCAAAACACTTGACAAAAAATGAAAAAAGTGGTATAGTAATTAGGTAATGTACAATTGTTTGTCTATGGCGGACGATTTACAGCACTTTATACACACAGGTGATAGATCATGGAAGCAAGATCTCAGCTTATCGTTGCTGATTCCAAAATTCTGCCCGATGTTTTTACAAAGGTGCTCGAGGTGAAAAAGCTTATGGCGCAGAAGGGCGAAAAAAGCTTTGCCTCCGCCTGTAAGCGGGTCGGTATATCAAGAAGCGCTTACTATAAGTACAAGGATTCGGTGTTTTCATATGAGGAGCTTTTCAACCGGAGGATAGTCAACCTCTATCTTCTCCTCAATGACAGACCGGGAGTACTTTCAAGTGCGCTTGTGTTTCTTCACAGCTTGAATGCGAATATACTTACCGTTAATCAAAGCATTCCCGTAGATGGGGCTGCTGCTGTAAATATTTCTCTCAGGCTTACAGGCGGGTCGGATAACGAGCTTGCTTCTTTACATTCTATAACAGAGCTTGACGGCGTTCTTGAAGTAAAAATACTTTCTGCCGAATAGCTTACGGAGGTTTCTTATATGTCAGTAAAAATTGCAGTTTTAGGTTATGGTGTTGTGGGTTCCGGTGTAGTTGAGCTCTTTTACAAGAATAAGGCAAGCATTGAAAAGCGGGCCGGTAAAGAGATGGATATAAAGCATATATTGGATCTGAGGGATTTCCCTGATTCTCCCTACAAAGACAAGCTCACTAAGGATTTCAGTGATATCATAAACGACGACGAGGTCACCTCAGTTGCTGAGTGCATGGGCGGAGTAGAGCCGGCGTTCACATTTGTAAAGGCTTGTCTTGAAAAGGGTAAGAGCGTTTCTACCTCCAATAAGGAGCTTGTTGCAGAGAAAGGCGACATACTGCTTCAGACCGCGAAGGATCACGGCTGTAATTTCTTCTTTGAGGCGAGCGTTGGCGGAGCTATCCCGATAATAAGACCTCTGCACCGCTGTCTTGCCGCAAATGATATAAATAAGGTTGCAGGTATTCTCAACGGAACTACGAATTTTATTCTCACAAAAATGTATAATGATAATATGCAGTTTGATGACGCTCTCAGACTTGCTCAGGAGCTTGGCTATGCTGAGAAGGATCCTACAGCTGACGTAGAGGGTCACGATGCGTGCAGAAAGATATGCATCATTGCCTCACTCGTTTTCGGTAAGCACGTTTATCCAAAAAGCGTATACACCAAGGGAATTTCGCAAGTCGATCTTGCAGATGTTGCGGCAGCCGATGTTCTGGGCAGCTCTGTAAAGCTCATCGCCTGTGTGGAAAGACTTGAAAACGGCCGGATACTTCCCACTGTAATGCCGATGCTCGTGCCCCATGATGACATTATGTCAGGCGTAAATGATGTTTTCAACGCAGTACTTGTCTATGGCGACGGAATTGATCAGGCAATGTTCTACGGAAGGGGTGCAGGAAAGCTTCCTACGGCAAGTGCCGTTCTTGGTGATGTGATCGAGACAGCTAAGCAGGAGGGGACTGTCCTTTCTCAGACATGGGAGTCCTCTGGCGATGATTCTTTCATTGCGGATATCGAAAGCTTCTCAGCGCGCTGGTATTTCCGCATTCCCGAAGCCAATAAGCCCTCAGGCGTAGAGGAGAGCTTCTGTGAGGACGGCTTTGCTCATTTCATAACCTCGGACAAGCTTACATTTGCCAAGGCGAAGGAAATGGCAGCTCAGCTTAATGCTGCTGCATATATACCTGTTCTTGAATAATATGCAATGTCTGATCTCAGGCAGCATTATATTTGCAATTAATTTTTATTTATGAAAAAGGCGGACTATTACAGTCCGCCTTTTGGTATTATTCAAAAGAATCGAGGTCAATCCCTGAAAGGAGCTCTTTGAGCTCGGCAAGCTCATCTGCTGTGAGAGTAACTCCCTTGCCCATTCTTGAGTGATCGGGAGCCCATTCGCGTATATCATATTTGGGTTCATGTTCATTCCAGCTTACCATATTAAGCTCCTTTGTCCAGCCCTTAGCATTTTCGCCGAGGACGCCTATTTTTTCGGTTATTTCATATTTCAGCTCTGCCATAGTTGATCTCCTTTTCTGATATCATATGCGGACTTGTTATGTCCAATTACATATTCTACCACAAAAAAATCAATTTGTCCATACAAATCTGAAATTTTATTTTAGAATCTGAAGTCGCGTTCACCGTTTCTTATTCTTTCGAGATAGCTCAGAGCTTTTTCGCGGCGCTTAGGATCCGGCACATTGAGTATTTCTCGGTCGATCAGAGCCTCGCCTATTGCCTTGGTATCAGGTGATGCATAGTCTGTAAGGTACTCCTGAAGGGTAAGGAGAGCATTTGGATGGCAGCAGTTTTGTATCTGTCCTACCTTGCAAAGTGCCATGAAGCGGTCGCCGGTCCTGCCTTCGCGGTAGCAAGCTGTGCAGAATGACGGGATATAGCCCTTTTCCATTAGCCACTTGACCACCTCGTCAAGCGTTCTCTGGTCGGAAACGTCAAACTGCTCTGTGTCGTGAGGTCTCTCATTGGGAGCATAACCCGCATAACCTCCAACGGAAGTCCTTGAACCGCCCGATATCTGCGAGATACCGAGCCCCATGACTTTATCGCGACAGGTCTCATTCTCGCGTGTAGAGATTATCATACCCGTGTAGGGAACAGCTATTCTTATGCAGGCGATTATCTTAGCGAAGGTGTCGTCGTCTATGCTGTTATCAAAAACATTCGGGTCTATATCGGAAGCTCTTTTTACACGCGGAACGCTGATAGTATGCGGACCAACACCGTGGACGGCTTCGAGGTGTTCGGCGTGCATGAGAATGCCTGTGAACTCATATTTGTACATATCAAGGCCGAAGAGGACTCCGAGTCCAACGTCGTCTATGCCGCCCTCCATAGCTCTGTCCATAGCCTCTGTATGATAGGCATAATCGTGCTTGGGTCCTGCCGGATGAAGCTTTTCGTAGCTCTCCTTGTGATATGTCTCCTGGAAGAGTATATAGGTACCTATTCCCGCGTCATGGAGCTTCTTATAGTTCTCGACGGTCGTAGCGGCGATATTGACGTTTACGCGCCTGATGGCACCGTTTTTGTGCTTTATAGAGTAAATAGTATCAATACATTCGAGTATGTATTCGATAGGATTGTTTACCGGATCCTCACCGGCCTCGATAGCAAGGCGCTTGTGACCCATATCCTGCAATGCGATGACCTCCTCGCGTACTTCGTCCTGAGTGAGCTTCTTTCGCGGTATTTCCTTATTCTGGAAATGATAGGGGCAGTAAACGCACTTATTTACACAGTAGTTTGAGAGATAAAGCGGAGCAAACATTACAATTCTGTCGCCGTAGAATGCTTCCTTTATCTCACGTGCAAGAGCGTATATTTTCTCGGTAATGTCCGGATCGTCGCAGGCGAGAAGGACACTTGCCTCACGGTGAGAAAGACCGGAGCACTCAACACCTCTTCCGGTTTTTTTAGGAGCTGCCTTTTCGAGTATCTGCTCTATCAGTTTGCGATTATTCTTATTTTTCTCGGCATATTCAAGTGTTTCGAGTATTTCGGCATCGTTGATGAATTCTTCTGCCTTAAGGGATTTGGGATCATACATAATTAGTACCTCACTTTTTTGAAATTGCAGCTTTTACGGAGACTCCGCTTATTCGTCCGAGTTTTCCTGTAAGGCTGCTGATAATATCCGGCTGTGCATCGAGAGCAACAGAAATAAGGGAAATACCCCTTTCCTTGTACGGTATTCCCATGCGTCCAATGATAATATCACTAAACTCATGGAGTATATTGTTGACTTCGACCGCAGCTGATTGTTCATCAATAACGATAGCAGCAACGGCTATTCTCTTTTCTTCCATTGTTCTTGACTCCTTTTATGGGGCAAACAAAAATCCGTCTGCAAAAAGACAGACGGAGACAATTATATCATGGGAAATAATATTTATGCTGACCGATAGTAAGGTAATGCCCCGACTGCCCGAAAACAAATTTTTATTTTAACCGAGTATGGAATCGATTCCACACCCCGTTTTGTTAATTATATCACGATTTTCAAGCTGTGTCAATTATATATTTGTTAGTTTTATATAACAAAATTTCAAACCTCGCTACTAAGAGCAGGAATGCGTATTGTCTTTTTGCAGATAATGTGGTATACTGATATCGGACTATTGATTTAAAACTATCATAACGGAGGTATTGTAATGGACTTTGAAAGATTGCTGAAGAATCTTTGTGATAATATATTTGAAGCGCAGGTAAAACTTGGCTTTGAGGGACGACCGATGAGCCTGAATTACACTTTTTCTACAGTAAGGAATCTGTTGGGAGCAAATCTTTCCGATGAGGAATTGAGTTGCGCTCTCGGAAAGTTCACGGAGTATGCAAGAGAAACGCTCGGCAATGTGGTGGTTCGTCCGATCAAGGACGGATTCTGCATTACTGTTCCTGAGAAGGGCACAGCTTACGTTCACGAGCATCCTGAGGGCGGGGAATTCATCCGTGAATTTATCGAGGCGCTCCGCCGGCGATGCACACTTGATGAAGCATTTGATGTTTTTCGCAGTTACTCTGACGAAGTGCACATTGAGGAAGTTCACAACGATGAATTTGATTATCTGGTGTATTTTGGCGGAGGAATACCGGACAGCTATAGATACTGTATTACTGCCGAAGAGGAAATAGACGGCAGTTTCCACATAACCTATCATCGTTTTATCCGAGAGGACTACGATGAACTTGGTTTCTGAATATTATCTTTTCAAAGCTTGGCTTATTAAAAGTTTTTGCCGCAAACGCATAATATAATAGGTCAGCCGCAGCGTGCCTGACCCTACTCGTTATTTTAGGTATTATCATGGCGAGGTATATATCAGAATACATTCTGAAAAAAATATAGCACAAAAAATCACGCCCCAAAAATTGGAGCGCAAAGTCGGCAGCAGGAGTGTTCCTGCTGTCTGGGCGTGACTAAATTGATGACATATGATAAATGGCTATTTTAAGCCAAAATCACTTTCATCTGCGACCTTATTTATCTCCTGCATCATAGCACGGCGATTGCAATACAATTCTCGCCACCTGTCTATGATCATATCTACTGTTTCAATTCCGCCTTTTATTGTTTTCATATGTCTTAGTTTATCTGCCCAACGTTTGTAAGTCGGACGGTCAGCGGTATGCTCTGCGACTTTATTAAGCTCGTTTGCATATGCTTCAAGAACAAGCTCAGAATAGTTTTCTATCAGGAGAGATTCATATTTTTCTATAAGATATATATTGTTATTTGAAAATACATAGTTTGCAAGTCTGTCTGTCAGTTTTTCTTCGATAAAGTATTCGGGAAGCATTGCCTGATATTTCATTGAGAAATAAAGCTGTTCTCTTGTTTCTTCCCATTCATCACCATCGAAAAGTGATTTGAATTCAAGATAAACAGACTTTTCAGTAATATTAGTCTCTGTAAGTATAGTCCAGAGTTCCTTTATATAATTCTTTTTATCCGACTGCTGCTTATAAATATCTTTCAGCTTCAGATGAATGCCTTCGGAAATGTACATATTGTCTTTTTCAAGCTCAAGCGATTCTTTAAGGACAGCTATTGCTTTATCGGTATCACCGCTTTTCAAGTACCTGTCTGTCAGGAACTGGCGAACCTCGATGATATCTCGATATTTTTGGCAGAACAGTTCAATAGCCACATCAGAATATCCAAGCTTATCCATAAGCTCCATGTGATACAATATCCATTTTTTACGTTCGTAATTACTGATATTATTCTTTGAAATCAGCTTATCAGAGCATTCAAGCATTTTTTCGAGAAATTCTTCTTCATCAAAGCATCTCCTAATGAAATCAAAATAAAGCTCGTTGAAGAAGCTAAAACTTGTGTCCATTTTTCTGAAAGCAGCATTAAAAAGCCTGCGTCTTGTTTTTATGTCCGACTCATCAGCGATAGTCGAGAGCATTTCAAGACAGCAGTTTTGAAAATAACTAATATCTCCGTCATCATCAAGATCGGTAATAAGTATCTCATCGTAATAATAGCTTACGATCTCAAAGGCTTCAAAATGACATTTCCATTCAATAAGACTATCTGTACACTCCTCAAGAAGTTTGACCGCTTCATTAATAAACGGAGAAACGTTTTTCCAATTTATAAATCCGCTGTTATCAGAGTATTGCCCGATCAATGATTTAAGCTGAGACTTATACTCAGCTATGTTTATGCTACCGTTTTCACCGTCAATAAAGCGGATAAAGCGCTCTTTCAGTCCAGAGTCATATTTCATCGCATTTATGAGAAATTTCTTTATCTGCTCAGGAGATGTACCGTCAATAAGTTTTTCAATATCTGTATAATTCAGATTTGAATGATTTTGTAAACTCTCAAACAAATATAATACAGCAGCCATATGCTTACATTTATTCCCGTCAGAAGCATACGGACAATTGCAGTATATATCATCAATTTCTCCGTCAGAAAGATAGATGCTGACCTCATAGTCGTCTGAGCCTGAAACTACTGCATTTACTTCATCAGCCATTGAGCTGAGTATTTCCGCATTCCCATTACGATAATAATCATATCCTCTTTCAAGGATAACGGGATTAAATAGTTCTTTCCAATCCATTTGGTGCTCCTTATTGTTCAGTTGCGGTCATAATGATAATCAATGATAGCTCTCAGATTATCAAAAATGAAAGACTGCGCCTGCACTGAATACAGATTAAGATAATACTCTGTTCCTCGCTGACTTGTTTTAAGGTGTGATGTAATACCAATATCTTCTCCAGCAGAGGTTACAAATCGGTTTCCGTCGGCGTTTTTGGTCATCATCCCTATACTTTCAAGCCAGTCATTTATCCAGGCAGCCTGCATTTTCTTTGTACCGTTATCAGCAGTGACTCTGTTTATCTCATTAGCAATATCGCTGACCTTACATTCTCCGTAATTAAGCTGCAACTGCGAAAACTGATCATCATTTATGAAAACTCGTCTTCGTCTTGGCTTTTCCGAAGCCGCAGGTCTGTTCTCAAACGATTCTATCTCCCGTTCAAGCACTCTGGAAATATACTCAAAACAAGCTATAACACAACTATCACGAACAATATCGTCTTCATGAACACGCATTCCCGAATTCGGATCAACGCCGTTAGTTAGTTTGTCCATATACAGCTTTGCTCGTCTCAGTTTATCTATTTCATTCATTTATTATCGCCTCTTCCCAAAGTAGTCGATAAGTACACCTTTGATGATGTTGCATATGTGAACAAATATAATTACACTACTCTCAAACATACCATTTAGTATTTTATGATTATGACGAGTTTTACTACCCTATAAAATTACACTACTCTCAAACGCGATTCAATAGTATATACGCGTCTTACATGTTTTACTACTCTATAAAATTACACTACTCTCAAACCTCAAACCTCAAATTTGAGATAATGACACTACTCATCAGCATATTTTTATAAGGTTTCACCTATATTATATCTCAATTATTAGCAAAAGTCAACAAATCAGATCACACACATATCTTTATCGATTATTATTACCTCCTCCATCTTCAAACGTGGAAATTCGGAACTTTCGATGCACATCAAGCGGATTTTTTTCAACAGCAAACTCTGGAAAAGCTCCTCGGTTTCTTTATCCGTCAGATAACTCCTGAGGTTGACTGTTATGAAAAGCCGATGCCCTCTTAACTCACTTGCACTCAGCATATACTCTAAGAGCTTTTCTGGCAGAGTCAGTTCACTGTCGTCAAATCTGACATCGAATGCTTTTAAAATGCCGGTAATATCCTCAGGTATCGTTATATCAAGTTCGTTTTCTTCATCCTCAATCAACTGATAAAGATACTCACCGATATATCCGTATATTTCCTGAGTGTACTGATACATTTTTTCTTTAATGCTGCATACAGTTTTGTGATAAGTTCCTTCTGATTAACTGTAAACGGTACAAATTGAGTGAGCAGATCTGCGGTTTTACGCATATCCAGCGGTATATGATCTTCAGACAATACAACTTCTCCCTTGTTTCCGTCAAGCTGAGAACGAATATCCGAGATCATATTGTAAAACATATGCTGGTTTTCGATCACAAAGGTCGGAATTTTGTCTTCGCTGATTTCCAGGCAAATATCTGCCTCTGGATATGCTATCATCATAGTATCACAAGCCTTTCATCACTATCTATCACATCACTTTTGAAGCTGCCGGTAATGAATTCCATTTTCTCAAACTGCTTTTCTGTAACATTCAGCACTTGTACAAGTCCTTCGGGAGGACGATTGGTTTTTATAACATTCAGCACTGCTCCTGCAACACTCTGATTGAGAACCATTCTGCAATACACAGATTCCTGCAGCATAATAAAGCCATTTTTTATCAGAAATCTTCTGAACCGATTATAGTCTCTCCTGTTTTCAGCAGTTGCAACAGGCAGATCAAAAAACACAAGTACTCTCATAAACCTATAGCTCATCTCACTCCCGCCTTTTTAAGGAATAGAACATTATCTTTGAAGCGTCGTTATCATTGAGCGAATCAAAAACGCTTCTGCAATATAGCTTGATAGCATTTCCGAGATACTGCTCAGTACCATTAATATAAACCGTAGTATTCAGCAGGTCTACAAGTATATGCTTTTCTTCCTTGTCAAACTTTGTAAAGCTGTTCTCAACGACACATCTGTCAACGATCACTCTGAACGGCTCCATAAGATCACAGGAAAAATTGAAGTGATTGAACATATTGCTGTGGAACAATCCCAACTGAGTAACATAACCATGAGCAGTTATCTCCCTGTTGAAATATGAAAGTATAATACTGTAGCCATAGTTAAGTGCAGCGTTAGTTACACATTCCTGACTGCGGGTAAATTCCTTCCCAAAAAGGGCATTGAAGTATACCTTTGCGGCATGGCCCTCACGATTTGTAATGTCACCGAGTTCGAGCTCCTCAATGTACTTTTTTAACAGAGCCGCTTCATCTGACTTCCCCGATTCCTCAAGGAATTCAGTCTGCTTGCGTATCTTTTCTGCTATTATTTCCGACCATATATAAGCCTTTACATCATCGTCCCATGTGATCTGTTTTCTCAGCTTTGCAGAAGTATCATGACTTCCGTACAATGATACAAGTTCGCAGGTCGGGTCACGTTTCTCATCGCAGAATATCACCTTGATTTTTTTATCTGTAAGAGCTGATATAAGGCATCCTGTAATTGATACTGCTGTATTCTCTATAATGAGAACGGATATCTCGTCAAGGTTTATTTTATGAGTTTCCTCCTCGCTTCTTACGACGAGATATCCTGTTTTCATATCCAGCTTTGCTCTTTTAGATATGACTACTGTCCGCCAGCTCATAGTTCAAGCAGGTTGACAGACTTTTTCTCCAAAAGTCCTGTAGGGGATTGGTCTATAATTCGAATACTCTGCCTTCCACCGATCTTCGTTAATGTTGAATTGAGTGTAATAACACCTGCCTGACCACTTTCACCGATCAACTTTAGATCACATCCTGTTGAGCGTCCTGTTTTGAAAAGCAAGATCATATTGCTAAGAAAGAATATCTGTTCTTTAAGCTCTAATTTCAAAAAGTCTTCTCGTTTATTCTGTATCTTGTTGCCGATTTTCTGTAATACGCTACTAAATGGTTTCTTAGATATTTTATCGCACAACAAATCAAAAAGTTTGACGTTATCATCAGTATTAAGCCTGCTGTATGCAGCAGGTGCGAATTTCTTTCCTTTTTCGCTCTTTTCAAGATATGAAGATACTTTCTTGATATAATCATTCATTTCCTTACCTACGATCAAAGATTCTGCTGATGATACAACTATAGTTCTGCCTTTGTTTGATTTTTGTACTATATTACATCTAAATCCATCAACTTCGATCAATGTATTGATCTTTATAATTCTGTTTTCAAAAGGAAAAGAGATATCTTTGATGTTGATATCACTTGAAAGGATTTCTTTCATCTGTATAGCTGAATAATTAATGCGAAATTCTTTATTAGTTTCATAGAGTTTTAGATACATATTTTCAACAGGAATTATTATAACATCATTCTTGTACTTAATCAATGAAAAACAAGCTGCTGTTGTATTGTTATATCCACCATACTTTTCAGTATCAAGCCCATTCTTTCGTGGAACGAGGCCAGGCTTTTTACGTTCTGGCATCTGCTTGAACAGTCCGCCCTTACGCTTGTATGTGTATCTTACATACCTTATACTATTCTTCGACATCATGTGCCTTACTATATCAAATGAAGTCTCAGGATCCCACGCAATAGTACTGCTGCGCTCTATTCGTTGTGACAATAGTGTGGTTAATTTTATTGAATAATTATCAAGATGCTTATGTATAAAATTATGCGGATCGCTGGTGAACCTTGTATTATAAATATTGCCCATTACGATATTCAGATAGGCATCCTTCGCATGATGAAGATCGTTTATCTCACGGCATTTGAGCATATCCATTTCCTGTCTGAATTCTGAAACGATACCGGCTTTAACATATACTATCTCGCTTTCGGGAAAGATCTCTTTCAGAATAGTTGCAACAGCTTTCGTTGACTGCCTTGTTTCTACAAGCTGACGGGCAATGAAGCCTGATAACTCTTCTTCGGTAAACAGAGTACTTCTCATAAGGCGCTGATACTTCTTTTCGCTCATCATATTTTTCTTATAGAGAGCGTGCCAGAAACCTGACATTTTGCTTCTTATATCAGAGCTAATGGGATATTTATCGCCTTTTGCACCATTAGCATTAGAATCGACAAGGACCTTGTTGTCGATACTGTCGTCCTTGATCTTTGCCTGGGGCCAGATGTGATCGATGTTCCATTTTGTGTTGTCGTCAAGTTCATCAAAGCTGATACTCTTGCCTGTATATGCACATCTTCCAAGCTGCATAAAGTACAGGAATATTTTCTCACTGCGAAGTCTGCCATCGTCTGTCTTTTTAAGATGTTCCCGGAGCTCGTCAATATTTTCAGCATCAGAGTTGTCTAAATATTCTGTTATCTGATCACGTCTTGATTTCGTTCTGCTGCCTTTTGGGGTATCTCCTTCACCTCTTGCCATTTCAATGAATATCTTGTCAGGAGCTTTTTTTAGAATCGTTTTCAGCTCCTTGACAATATCAAGAGTACGAATTATAGAGCGTCTGACCGCAGGGGAGACATACATATTCTTCAGGTGCCTGCTGATACTCTTTTCATCCGGGTGCTGATCGAAGTAGTTATTATTGAACTTCTCAATTGCCTTTGAATAACCTTTCCCCATACTCAAAAGCTGCATAAGATTACTATTGCTTTCCAAGAGTGCTGTGATGATATTATTATCACCTAATACTTCACCTGTATCGGCGTCTATGGGAATGATCTCCACAAGAAAGCGTCTTGATAGCCTGCCGTAGTCCTTGTATTTCAGCTTGGAAATGTATTTTACATCGCTTGCTGAAAGCTGAGGATATTCCTGCTTCAGCCAGCTTTTGAGGCGCTTTATGTCAGTTGTAACAGTTATTCTTTCGATGATCTTCTCGACATCTAATTCTTTTAGCAGACCACTCTCAATCCAAGGTTTAAAATCGTGATAAGACCTTAGTGATGACTTTATTGTATCATCAACACCTGTTACTTCGACTTCTCCGCTATATTCTCCGATAGAAACAAGGAACTCCTTGATACGCTTCTTTGTAACCCTTGCTTTGCTTTCAACAAACTTCTTCTGATACAGTTTTTGCTTTGCTTCAACAGATAGCGGCTCACCGTTGACCTTGATATTATTTATCTCGTTGAGCACCATGAATTTGCTGTAGAGCAGGGAACATTTAGGAAGAACATCTTCTCCTGCAAGATAAGTACATTTGCAGGTCATACGGCGGATAAACTCATTTTCAGACGCATCTTCATCAACCATATCTTTGAAATTCCATGGATAGATCTTTCCCTCAGCCTTCCTTTTGAGCCATGCATTAGCGCTCTTTTCTCCGCTGACAAGAGGACCTGCATAATAAGGTATGCGGAACTCCATTATTTTCAGTATTTTCTCTGCGACCGTTCCGTATTCGTCCTTTTCATTCAGAAACGGAAGATACTTGCAGGCATTTTCGAGGACCTTTTTCAGCTCAGCATAATAAAGCTGATATGGTATAACACGGTTATCGGTAGTGACCTGTTTCGGACAAAGTTCATTATCTTCACATTTTTTCTTTAATTCTTCAAAAGCTAATTCCTCTTTTTCATCAATTGGTTTGACAAATTGATTTCCATGAATACTAGCTAATAAGTTTTCACTATCAGCATTGAATATGGACCAAATAGAAGCATTAACTTTAGAATTAATATTAAGTCCTTTTTCATCAACTTTTTTAGAGACTTTTTGTAAGTCAATAGGTTTGAAATCTTTGACATTTTTAGTTAAGAATTCATGTCTGGATAATTGGTCGGCAGTTAATCTTCTTTGAGCTTCATATTGCAACATTCCATTCAAGAAAGAAACGACTTCAGAAGATAATTTAGTAGGAACTGAGTAACTTCCTTCTTCAACTTTTTTGACGAGTTCATCCATATCCTCAGAATCAAAGGCTGGTTTACCTATTAACATTTCGTAACAAATTGTTCCTATGGACCAAATATCTGCCATTTCATTATAGCCTAGTTGTCTTGTTTTCTTTGTGGAAGAAGTTAACTTTTTTAAAATAATTGGATCCATATTTATAGGACTTCCCAAGACAGTATATTGAAGTCCAGTTTTGCTAATTTTGCAGGCGAAACCGAAGTCGATTATTTTAACTTGAGCTTTCATTAAATTTAAATTTTCTTTATCTTCTTCTGTTTCATAATTGAGTAGTACATTATCCAATTTGACATCTCTGTGAATTATTTTTTTGCTGTGGATATATTTAAACGCACTGACTATTTGTTTCATTAAATGTTGGACGATAGCTTCTGGAAAAGGCTTGCCATATTTTTCCATGTATTTTTCTAAGGCTTTTGTGAGTTCTCCTCCATTGCAATATTCCATAATAATATAAAAGTGTTTCTTGGTCTTTTTGACTTCTTCGAACTTTACAATGTTTGGATGATTTAAATATTGAAGAATAGCAATTTCATTTCTTAAATATTTCATTGATTCTCCTTGTTCGATTTCTTCTCTATCTAATTTCTTTGTAGCATATTTTTTGGAATCTCCCTTTTTTGAAGTCAGATATACTTCTCCGAAAGCTCCACTTCCAAGGCATTTTTCCAAGTCGTAATTCTCTATCTTCATTTTTTTTATTAATTTATTATTAAAATTGATCCTATATTTTTATATAGAATAAATTATTTATTATAATCTATATTATTTCTAAAATATTT
>CALEPT010000087.1 GCA_937910385.1 uncultured Ruminococcus sp.
GGCAGACTGGACTCCTTCCGTATAACTCACAAGCCCCTTGTAGAATTCCATGTAACTGTCCAGCTGTTCCTTCGCAGACTGTAAGGATGCTGCCTGCATCTTCGCCTCTTCGATCAGGGTCTGTACCTCTTCCGACTCCATTCCCTGTTCAACTGCACCTTCCCGGATCAGCTCTTTCTGTTCCTGCGTCAAAGTCGCCGCGGCGCCTTCCAGGATCTGTGCGATTTGCTCGTCTGTCAGCTGCTGACGGGCACCTTCCAGGATCTGTCCCTTTTCTTCCTCTGAAAGCGCCATCATCTGCATGCTGACAGCCGCTTCTAACTGTGCCTCGGGCAGAAGAGCAGCCTGCTCTTCCGGAATCTGTGACAGAATGTAAGTTTTGCAGATATCTCCTGCCTGTTCCTGCAGATAAGCCGCAAGGATATCCTCCTGCTGGCCTTCCAGATATGTGGTATACAGGGCATCTCCCATAGCATCGATCTGCGCCTCCACCTTCTCCCTGGCCTGTTCCTCGATATCCACATCCATAAGGCTGTCCAGCACATCACCGTAATTATCAATGGTCAGCGGAGCAATCTTCTGACCGGCCGCTTCGATCTGCTCCTGTACCGTCGACAGCAATGCGTCAAACACCTGCTCTGCCCCTTCGGTCAATTCCGTATTATGGGAGACGATCTCTGACAGACCCTCCCGAAGGGTTCCGACCCCATCGGACAGTTCCTGTGCCCCGGCAAGGATATCCCCCATAGCCGTCCTCAGCTGGTCAGCAGAATCCGTCAGTTCCTCCAGCGGATCCAGCTTTGAATCATCGAATCCGCCCAGCAGTCCGGAGAGTACAATGCTGTATGCGATATCGAGTTTGAAATCCGTCACATCCGCCTCTATCTGAAAGCTTTCGGGGATCTCAACGTCAAGGCCTTCCACATCTTCAAGTCCCAGACTGTCATTAAGTCCGGGGAAAGCCATGCCTGCGACGATAAGCTTTTCGCCGTCTGAGATCACCTTGCCGTTCGTCACTTCAACATTAACGAATTTGTCTGTGCTGAGGACTGCCGCACTTGCTGCCATGAAAGGCACGCATATCTCCTTCTTTTCGCCGCCAATTTCGGTGACAACACGCTGATCGTTAGTGTAGTCCCAGCGTATGACAAGATGACCGCTTTTGCCCTTGATATCCTCGGGAGCGACCTTTTTGCCGTCCAGATAATAGCTGATAGTTACACCTACGGGGAGTTCTTTGTCTGAAGTACCCTTGTAGTAGATATCGTTTCCGTCAGCGGACCATTTCAGCTTTTCGCCGTCAACTGTGAAATCCTCCCAGCCCTTGACGTTTTCGATGTTGCTGAGAGAGGAGATATCTGCAAGGTCGCTGAGTGCAGGAGCATTTTTCAGCCAGTCGCTTACGACCACGTTTTTAACTGATGAATCACTGTTGCAGAGTACATACACAGTCTCATCCTTGAAAGCGGACTGACCGTTTGACTTGCGGCTTTCTTCGCTGTCTGAGCCTGTTTCTTCTGTTGCAGTTTCGGCTAATGTCTTTTCGCCGCTGTTATTTGCATATGCTATCGAACCTGTAGCGCCTGCCGAAAAGAGAACAGCAAGTGCGCCTGCGATGATTTTATTATATGTTTTCATAATGATACTTCCTTTCTATCAATTAGAAACGGTTCGTTTTTTCGTCGGGCAAGCCGAGTGGGGGACTTGTGGAACAGCAATCAGGGGGACGCTGTCCACCTTGACTCCGGAATATACGGCTTCGCCGCTTTTATATTTTTTTAATGTAGAAAACCAAGTCTGAGTTTGTGCTTTTTTTCGCTGTCCTGACCAAAGCCTACACTGGTTTTGCATATGACCTTGTCAAGGAGCATGAACATTGACGGCAGAACTGTTACAACTATTCCCATGGAAATAAGCGCACCTCTTGCCAGAAGCATACACAGCTCCGAGATAAGTCCGATATCGGAATAAAGCGCAACTCCAACTGTTGCCGCAAAGAAGCCCAGAGCCGATGTGATGACCGACTTTATGGATGTGCTCAGCGCTATGCCCACGGATTCCTTTTTGTCCTTGCCGCTGCTGCGCTCTGTGCGGTAACGTGTCGTCATTAGTATCGCATAGTCAACTGTTGCGCCAAGCTGTATCGTGCCTATTACTATAGGAGCGATGAATGAGAGCTTTGTGCCTGTGAAGCAGGATATTCCAAGGTTTATCATTATAGCAAGCTCTATGACCGAGACAAGTATTATCGGAAGTGAGACCGACTTGAATGTGAATGCTATGATAAGGAATATTGCGGCTATTGAAAGGAAGTTGACTACCTTGAAATCCTTGTCTGTAATCTCGATAAGGTCCTTTGTTGCAGGAGCTTCGCCTATGAGCATTGCGTCATCGTCGTACTTTTCAGCTATGTCATTCAGCTCTGCCACCTGTTCGTTTACCTCGTCGGAAGCGACTTCGTATTCAGAGCCTATGAGCATTACCTGCCATTCGTCACTCTTGAGGACTTCCTTTACGGAATCGGGGATGACCTCTTCTGGGATTGCCGAGCCAACCAGTGAATTGAAGCCCATCGCAAACTTTACTCCGTCCACTTTTTCCATTTCGCTTGTCAGCTTGTGTGCTTCCTTAGCGCTCAGGTCGGAATCTATCATAAGGATGTGAGTGCTGTTCATGTTATATTCTTCCGAAAGCTTTGTATTCGCAACAACGCTGTCAAGGTCTTTCGGGAGAGTGCTGTCCAGCTTGTAGTAAACGCCGTAGTTGCTGTTGCCGTATGCGGCAGGAATGAGAAGAACTATCGCTCCTATGAGGAACATCCATGAATGGTTCACTATAAATGAGGAAATTCTGCCGAACTGCGGCATAAGGTCCTTGTGCGAGGTCTTTGCTATTGCCTTGTCAAATACAAGGATAAGCGCAGGAAGAACTGTTACGCAGGCGATAACTCCGCATACAACGCCCTTTGCCATTACGATTCCCAGGTCAAGACCAAGTGTGAACGTCATGAAGCACATTGCAAGGAAGCCTGCAACTGTTGTGAATGAACTTCCCACGACTGAGGTTATTGTGTTGGCGATTGCCTGAGCCATAGCCTTGTTTTTGTCATCGGGATAATGTGTGAGCTGTTCCTTGTAGCTGTGCCAGAGGAATATGGAGTAATCCATGGTAACTCCCAGCTGAAGCACAAGCGCCAGTGCCTGAGTAATGAAAGATATCTCACCGAGGATCATATTTGTTCCAAGGTTCCAGGCAATGGCGAAACCTATGCTCAGCATGAAGAATACCGGAATTAAGAAAGAATCCATAGCAAGGAGAAGCACGATACTTGTAAGCACTGATGCAATAGCGGCATATATAAGAGTTTCGCTCTGTGTCAGCTTTTTCATATCAAGAGTAATGGCTGACATACCGCTTATGAAGCACTGCTTTGAGGTAACTGCCCTCATCTCCTCAACGGCATCAAGAGTGCCGTCTGCGGAAGTGGTATCATCGAAGAATACCGCCATCATGGTAGTATCATCTTTGTTGAAGAAGTCGTAGACTTTCTGTGGAAGGATCTCCTTTGGTATGGTGCAGTCGGTGAGCGACTGATAGCAGATAACGTTTGAAACGTGGTCGATATCGGCTATTTTGTCGGCAGTTGCGGCGACTTCCTTATCGCTCATGCCTTCCACCATAACAAAGGAAAAACCTCCCTGACCGAAGTCATCCTTGAGTATATCCTGACCCACCATAGTGTTGATATCCTTTGGCAGATAGGAGAGTATATCGTAATTTACACGGGTGTGGAGAAATCCGAAAGCAGACGGTATCAGAAGAAGTACACCTATAATAAGTATGAGAACTCTGTGCCGTGCTATCCATTCACCTAATTTCAGCATGGTATCATCCTTTCGTATATAACGCAGTATAAATGACCAGCATTCATTTTTATTACATCCTCAGTATATCACAAAAATGATATGATTATCACGAAATCAATTTCTCGCTTTGCAAGAAATACGCTGGATACTTTAAATTATGTCCGTATGCTCAAAGAGAAAAATGTTGCTGTTTTCTTTGAAGAGGAAAATATAAATACGCTCACAATGGACGGCGAGCTTTTACTCACTATATTAAGCTCTGTGGCACAGCAGGAGGTCGAAAACATTTCCGCTAATGTCAAAAAAGGCTTGAAAATGACGATTGGTCATAATTTTCGTAGACCTGCACAGTTTTCCGATCACGAAATCTTTATCATTGGTCATTTTTTAATGCTTGACACATGACATTTTCTGAGTTATAATGAGAAAAAGAACTCTTTATCATCATTCGCCGTTCAGAATAAAAAAGTCATTTTTGACTTTCCGCAACAAGGAGAATAAAATGGGAAAAGTTGACGAAAACAAAAAGATCAAAGAGAATACCCTGCTGAAGACAGCTTTCGATTTCTTTACCACAAAGGGCTTCGGTA
>CALEPT010000088.1 GCA_937910385.1 uncultured Ruminococcus sp.
CGTTCCTGTTATCTATCTTGTAGGTCAGGCGAGGAGGTATGAACTCCGTCAGCTTGGATTCTTTACCTACCACGAAGCTGTACAGGTATTTGAAATACTTTTTCACCCATTCAAGCGGCTCGCAGTACCTGTACTTCCGCAGGAACATTGTCGAATATATCGGGCTGCGGTAGTAAAGTCTCAGCTTGCCTTTCTGGTTGGATTTAGCCAGTATATCAATCTTATCAAGTGGAAAGAATGTCTTTACTAACTCATTCACATCAACAATACCACTGTCAGTAAAGATGCTGCCGCGGACGATAACACGTTCGTTGCGACCAATGTCAGAGCCAGCTATGTCGGGCATGATACCGAGCAGACCGTATTTATGCACGAAGTCCAGCACCATTCCATTCTGACCGAGATTGTTCTCTGTCAGGTACTTGCCGAGGTTCAATGCGTCGGTTATCATTGTGTTTTCACTTTTTATGGGATCATACACCGAGCCGTAATCGCACGGAACAATGTACTCCGTTCCGTTTATGCGCTGTATTTCATATCTTGTATTCCTATACCAATGGCTTACTAATAGCTGTTCCATATTCTCCTCCAGTAATTATACTAAACCCGAATCATATTACTTATTAATTGTATTTTAACACGCAGTTTTATGATTGTCAAGCTATAAAAAACTCCGCCCGAACCTAATGGAAGTTCAGGCGGAGTTTATTATTCTTCATTATCAGTTACGATATAATCTTTAGAAACTGTTTCGGGATGAAACACCACAATCCCTGTTTCTGTACTAATGAAATACATATCATTTTCAAACAGCTTTCTAAGAAAGCTAATGGAACTTTTTATTATCATAACCAACACCTTTTTATAATTCTTATGGCACATATTATTACGGAAGGTCATTTTAGAACGTTCAGTTCAACATCGTCCGGCTTTCCACATCCACTCTGTACAAATGAGCACTGAGTGGAAAATGTGCTGCATGGAATTCTTACTTGTTACCATTTGTACAGCTCCTTTCCTGTGTGGTATGTATATATTATAACCTGTTTTTTACAATTTGTCCAATCCGAATGTTTTATCGAAAGCTATAAAACAGGTTAAATACTGTCAGATCTTATTATAGTATTAAGCTGTGCAACGAGGTTTTCAGCATCAAGTCCGTGAGCTTCTGCCGCTTCGCTGATAGTTTCAACTCCCGATGAGGGACAGCCGAGACAGTGAAGACCGATACTGAACAGCAGCTCTGCTGTTTCAGGGTGAAAGAGAACAAGGTCACCGATATTTGTATCGGGAGTTACTGTCTTAACTCTGTCGATATCTATTTTCATTGCACACCTCAGATATGATAGTTATTTTCCTTGATAGAATCAAAAAGACCGTATTCAAAGAGTATCTCTTCAAGGCGCTCCTGTGTTAGCGGCTTAGGGATAACGTCAATAGCTTCCTCAGGTTTTATCACCGTTGAAGTCACACCTGGACGCTTCTCGTAGTCGTTGATGCGTCTGTCGCAGAAGCGGCACTCAATATTGCAGGTGGGACTTATGGGAAGATGTATCCTGCCGGTTGTCCCCTTCTTCCCCCTTGCATAGCATGGGTGCTTATCGGTCAGTTCTTCGTAGGATATCGCCATTTGTCCACCTCCCACAGCTTGTCAGCTATTATTTTTTCGATAAGCGGATCGATGGGGAATGGTGCTTCATAGACCGTAAGTCCGCGGCTTTCGCGCTGCTGGGATGCACCTGATCCAATCTTTGCCACAAGTACCGCATGAACATCGCTGAGTACATCTATCACATTGTCAAATGACGAGTCATTATGAAAATGCCCCTGACAGACACGCCCCACATCTCTTGTACCTATAAATTTGTGTTTTCTGTTTCAGCATTAAGTTCAATTATATGAAATCTCTCTGCATGACCGAAATGCTGATTGACAACGATACCATCGGTAGAAGCGACAGCTATTCTGTACGCCATAATATCACCTCTTTATCCCCCTACTGCGGCTGAGTATATCCTTTCAAGTAGAGTGAAAGCTCCGCGATAACCTATGTAGGTCTTGTTTATGGTAACTTCCTCCGTTGTGGGAGGACCTACCTCTATGAGCAGTCCGCCCTTTTCAGCGACAACATCGCTCTCCCATGTTGTACCGAGGATAAGCGGTACTCCCGAACCGAAATCTGCTGTTCTCAAAGATTCTTCCACAAGATAACCGTCCTCGATGAATTCAGGCTCGACCGAAACACCTTCTGCGGTATTGTGGAAGTATTCAGTTATTTTCTCCCTGTATCTCGGCGGAGGATTGTCCGTGATTATCACAACGACAAGGAGAAGTATCTCCACTTCGACCACAAGGCTTACAGCGAGTTTGTGGACTACTACAACAACTATATCGAACCTCAGCTTGTCACCGATATGGCTTTCTGCAAGGACTGGGGCGGAAAATATCACGGACTTATCCTGCGTTTGTGCGGTATAATTCACTGTATCAAGTGTGCGCTGAACGGCTGTGACCCTGTTGAAGTCCGTGTGGATATAGACACGTTTTGCAACGCCATTGAGATAGGCGAGTATTTCAGAGAGCAGGCGATATATGCTTACAGCTTGGGTGATACCGACTTCGCCACTGTTAAGGCTGAACGTGTCCTCGGCAAGATACGCTCCAAGCACATCACGAACATCAGGCAGAATGATCTGTACAAGCTGTGCCGATGCACACTGTTCAAAAACGCCGCCGACTTCGCTGAGACAATGGAGATGCTGGAGGAATACAACTATATCGTCCGCACCACGAGCAAGGGAGCGAACAACAAAACAATGACTGATGTGATCGTCAACCCGAATATTTACAGATGATGAAATCTGTACTTTCCGCATTTTGCACACTTTGTAACTGCAAAATGCTCAAAATGTCCAAAGTTCATAAAACACAAACCGTAGAAAGAGGTTTAATATATAACTACAACACAGAAAAAAGAGATCGTAGACAACATTCTGGAGCTGCTCATTCAGCTCACCGAGGACGGGGAGAACTCCGCTCCGCAGACCGCCAAAGCACCGACCGTCGATAAGGTCGAGATGCTGACTATCAAGGAGAGCGCCGCACTCATCAGCGGTCTTTCCGAGCACACCGTCCGTCAGCTTGTGAAGCAGGGCAAGGTCAAGTCCGTCCGCACCGGCGAGGGCAGGAACGGAAAAATCCTTGTGAACAAGGCTGACCTGATCGCCTATTTCAACGGAAAGGGGGTGTGAAAAATGGTCGATATGAAAAAGGTAGAAACGCTGACTTCTATCCTTGAAGAAAGAAGCGGTCTTGATGTGCGTGAAGCTGTTGCTCGCAACATTCACTACCTCGACGGATATGAGAGTTATCTCTATCGTGATGTGATAAAGTATCTGCTCGAAACTTTCGATGTTGAGGAGGAGCCGCCGTTCTGATTCAGGAAATCGAACTTGCTCATTTTTGAGCGGGTTCACTTCATCAAAATCTCCATAGGCTATTACTCATTTTTGAGTAAAACTCGTGTGATGATTTTGAAAAAATGTAATGCGGAATTTTGAATAAATGTACCCACATTTTCGGCTGCTCCGACAGCCGTTCTTCTCCCGTAAGGGATAGCCCCGCAGGGCGGAGTAGTTCTTGTGGCGGTCTGATGCTGCCGCAAGTACTACGGAGTTACAAGAGGCGCTCTGCACCCTTGTAATCGCTGCTCCGCAGCTTTTTTCCTGCGACCATCTCTTGTGTCGTTCAGGAAAAATTTGCCCGTCAGGGCTGGCGATAGCCCTTCCGCCTCAGCGGTCATGAACGGAGTTGATGCCTATGATTTTTTGATTGGATTTCGTAGAGAGAAAGAAGTAAATCCAATGAACAAGAAAGGCGAAACTATGAAAGAAAAAAGAATCTCATTCGGTCAGGGACACGGCTCTCTGGCTCACAACAATAGAGAGTTCGTGGCGGCAAATGTTGACCCCCTCAGGACTCCAAATAATGTGATCTTTGTACAGCAGCCGATTGCAGAAGCATACGACCAGCTTTTCAGGGAATCCACCGAGCGTTATAATGCCCGTCAGAAAAGAAATGACCGTATGATACATGGCAGCTACTACGAACACCTTTTCGGTGTGAAGCCCTGCAACACTGTCCGCACTGCTGCCGACAAACGCAAGAGTTTTTATGAGGACGTTGTTCAGATCGGAAAGATGGAAGATTCGGGTTACGGCACTGAGGACTTTCAGCTTGTGGCTGACTGCCTGAAAGAGTACATGGAAGGTTTCCAGAATCGCAACCCGAACTTCTACGTTTTTAACGCCGTCCTGCACATGGACGAGGCAACTCCCCATTTGCACATCGACTACATTCCTGTCGGTCACTACAAGCGAGGACAGGACGTTCAGAACGGTATCGCTCAGGCTCTCAAAGAGATGGGTTACGGCGAGGGCAAGCAGGCTATTGCCCGTTGGCGAGCTGCTGAGGTGGAAGTACTGAATAAAATCTGCCTTGAACATGGTATCCAGCCCCTTGCTCCCGAAAAGGCGAGAGGAACACTGGAGATACCTGAGTATAAAGAGAAACGCAGGCAGGCTGACGAGCTGGCGGTGCAGAATGCTCAGGCAGAAGCGGAGCTTTCCAAAAAGGTGGAGCAGATAAACAGAGCGTTGAAATATCTGCCTGACCTTCACAAGAACGAAAAGGCTGAACATGAATTCCTTGTAGCTGTATCCGAGCTGCAAGATATGCTGAAAAGCAGTATGTCCATTCTCAGAAACAAGGATTCGATCATCAGCCGCATCGAAACTCTGGAAAGTCTTACAAAAAAGGCTATGGACAAGCGCGACAAGGCTGACCTCACCATTTATGACCTGCGTCAGCGTGGTGAAGAAGTTACTGCCGAACTTGATGATGCTCTTGATAAGCTGAAAGCGATAAGATCTGAGAAATCGCAGCTTTCCTCTGAACTGCAAACCGTCAAGGCTGAGAACACGGAGTACAGAGAGATACTTGCTACGCTTGAAAGGATAGCACCCACTATTCTCAGGCAGGCGAAAGAAATGCTTTGGGAGCAACAGAGAGAGCAGGCACAACAAATAGAATACCAGCCCACCAAAAAGAAAAAATCGTTGGGACTGGAATAACATATAAACAAGATAGAAAGCAGGGGAAGTACCTGCTATGAGGAGAACAACATGAATAATAAGACTTTGCAGGAGATGAACGATGTATACAAAGATTGCCCCGTGAGGACTTCGGAGTACACCATTGACGGAAAGAAATATATCGTCAATAGTCACTTCGTAGGTGCAAAGGAGCTTGATGATGTGCTGTATCGTATTGCCTTTGAACAGGCAATAGACGAGGTTTTGAAAACGGCATAAACATACGGAAAGTTACGAAAAAAGGCTTGCCAAATTCGACGTTATGCGCTATAATGATAATGTCGAATTTGGCTGCTTTGTTTGAAAGGAGTTGCTATGGCAAAGCAGACCATTTACAATGCAGGAATTTATGTCCGCCTCTCACAGGAGGATATGCGAGCTGGCGAATCCCTGTCGATTGAACATCAGAAACTTATCCTCACAAAATATGTCCGTGAACAGGGCTGGAATCTTGTTGATACATACGTTGATGACGGTTTCAGCGGAACGGACTTCAACAGACCTTCGGTGCAGAGATTGCTTTCCGACGCACAGACAGGCAGGATCAACCTCATTATCTGTAAGGATTTAAGTAGGTTTGGTCGTAATTATATCGAAGTAGGTCAGTATATAGATTATATTTTTCCGCTTCACAATATCCGCTTTATCGCTCTGAACGATAATGTGGATACCGCTAATCGTGACAGCAATGCTATGGAAATGATGCCGGTCATTAACTTGTTCAACGAGTGGCACGCTTCTTCTACCAGCAAAAAGATCAAGGCGGTCATTGAAGCAAATGCACGAGAGGGCAGATATAAAAGCTCCTATGCCGCTTACGGATACACAAAGGCTGACGATGAAAAGCATACACCTATCATTGATCCCGAAGCTGCCGAGGTGGTACGACGCATCTTCAAACTCCGTTCGCAGGGGGTGACACCACGTCATATTGCAGATCAGCTCAATGCTGATAGTATCCCTATTCCGTCTGATTATTTTTATCAGAAGCAGGGCAAAGTCAATCCGAAGTTTACCCGGCATTTATGGTGTCAGACAACGATACGAACCATTCTGAATAATCCAATCTATCTTGGAAACATGGCGATGAACTGAACCACAACGATTTCCTATAAAAGCCACAAAACCGTGAAGAAAGAGCAGTCGGATTGGATCGTTACTGAAAACAATCACGAGCCTATCATCTCTCAGGAACTGTGGGACAGAGTACGAGAAGTTGAACAGTCTGTCAGCAGAGGAAAACGCTCAAAGGACGGTACGCTGAAACCTCTCAGCGGATTGCTGTACTGCTGTGACTGTGGTTTCAAAATGAAGTCAGCAGGACAGAACAGGAAGAACAGACAAGGCGAAAGATACCGCAAGATATTCTTTAACTGCGATTCTTATGCTTCATTCGGGAAATGTGCCTGCACAAGTCATTACATTACACAGAAAGAGATTGAAGCGATTGTGCTTGCAGATATCCGCTCTATGGCAAGCCTTGTGATAGCTGATGAAGATACTGCGAGAACAGCTTTTCTTTCCAAAAAGGAACAGCAGACCTCACGGCAGTCCAAAGCCGATGTAAAAAAGCTGAACGACAGCAGACATCGCCTTGCGGAGCTTGACAGCTTGATGCAGTCGGTGTATGAAGATAAGGTCATGGGGAAAATTCCTGAGCATCTCTGCGTGAATTTCTTGCAGAAGTATGAGGCAGAACAACAGGAGCTTAGAATGATCGTTGATGAACTGGAGGAAAAGCTCTCAGCGGAGAAGCAGGACATGGAAGATGTAGAGGAATTCATCCGCAGGCTGAAAAAGTACATTGATATTCAGGAACTTACCCGTGAACTGTGCTTAGAGCTCATTGAGTATGTGACCGTGGACGAGTATTCCGCTGATAGACCGAGGGTGATTAACATCTACTACAAGTTCCTTGATAAGCCGTTGAACGATAAGAAATCGCTGTATAGCGATAAAAACTCATGATTGAACGCTGTACATTTGGGTGTTACTATTTGAGCATATCACAATTGTCAAAAGGATATCACCGTTTTTGATCTGTGGCTGTGAGCGCTTTTCTGTCCGCATTCTATTTGCTTTTTTGATCAGACTTGATTTGCCGAGCACCTGTCCGACAAGCGACAATCCGCTTGGTGTGATCAGCCTTTCATTGCTTACAACATACTCAATTTTCCAAATTTTTGTTTTCACCCTCCGGGTGCTGTTTTCACAGCGTTTCTTCTATCTCTATTTTACCATATTTACGCTGTTTTGTATAGTACTTGGCGGGCGCAGGTTTGCGGAATCAGGATATACTCAATGCTTCCCGAATAGTCACAATCAACACATATCACACAATTTATTATATTATAACATATTTTTTGTCGAAATTCAATATATTTTCACAACAACAGCCGTAATATTTCGTATATTGACAGCAGTATATCCCCTGCCTTATAATAGAGATAACTAAACCGCAAGTGGAGGTGCATTATGAAAGCACACAGGATAATACCATTGCCGCTGCAGCAGTTCTTGCCGTACCTACATATTCTTCGGCGGCAGAGAGCAAAGCTCCGCACAGGATAGTCGGCTATCTGCCCGACTGGAACTATCAGCCGTTCAGCGAGCTCGACCTCGACGAGCTCACGCATATCAATATCTCATTCTGCAAGCCCGACGAAAACGGCAGGCTGTTCTGCTACAAACCCGATGATAAGCTGAAAAGCATTGTCTCTGAAGCGCACAGCCACAATGTCGAGGTATTCGCCGCTCTCGGAGGCGGAGGAGGCTGTGACGGCTACCTCCAACACATTGACACTCCCGAGGAGCGTGCCGAGTTCAACGCGAATATCTTGGACTACTGCGAGACCTACGACTTCGACGGCATCGACCTCGATATCGAGCTCGGCTCAAATCATCAGATATGGGACTACTATGCGGACTGGTGTACAGAGCTCCGCTCTCTCTGCGATGAGCGGGATATGGAGATGTCTACTGCTACGACTCAGTGGGTGGCGCAGAAAGTCACTCCGGAAACGTTCGCGCTGTTCGATTTCGTAAACGTTATGGCTTATGAAAATGGTCTGGACAAGCAGTCTCACGCATCGTATGAATACTCGGTCGAGTGTCTCAACTACTTCTCCAAAAAGAAGCAAATTCTAAAGGATAAGCTCGTTCCCGGTGTGCCATTCTTCGGCAGAGGCTACACGACAAACGGTGAGCTTGGCTGGAACTCATATATGTCCTTCGCAGAATCTGTCAGCAAGGGGGACGAATATTACAGTGCGGATGTCTGCGACGGTATCGCCTACAACGGAGCTGTTACAATGGCTAAAAAAGCTGAGCTTGCCAAGGACTACGGCGGCATTATGATTTGGGAGCTCACGCAGGACGCAAAGGATGATAAGTCGCTGCTGAAGGTGATAAACGACACTCTCCGCAGTGAACCTTATATAGCAGACGATGTTAACACTGACGGCAGCTTCAATTTGTCCGATCTTGTATTATTGCAGCGATGGCTGCTTGCGGCTCCCGACGCAGAGCTTGCAAACCGGCAGGCAGGCGACCTGTGCGAAGATAATAGACTCGATGCATTTGACCTCTGCCTAATGAGAATAATGTTGGTAGAATAAAGTGAAGCTTCCATGAATCTCCTACGTCCTACACAGATCTTCAGATATTTTCAAAAACTACTTGACAACCGCAGAAATACATGCTATAATGGTTTAGTTAAATAAGAAAACGCTTGTTCCAATGACGTTGCCGTATCTTTAGGTTCTTGTACCGAGAGGTGTGCAGGTTCAAGTCCTGTCACCCGCACCAGCGGGGAGTCCCCGCGGGCAGTTTTGATTTGTCAGACATTTTATACTTTTATAAATAATGCAGATATAGTATAGCGGCTATTACTCCAGTTTCCCAAACTGGTGAGGCGGGTTCGACCCCCGTTATCTGCTCCAGCGAGGAGCCCCCGCGGGCAGTATCGCGTCTCAGTTTTTCTGGGGCGCGATTTTTTTCGAGCATGAAAGTCATCTATTTCGTATAGATAACACATAATGGCATAACAAAATTGATGGCATGCACAAATCTCGAAAAATTTACTTCGATTTTCATAGATGACATTGGACTGTTTTAGCCATGTGTAAGGATTTGAACTCTCAAAAGTGCAAATTCAATCCTCTCCAAAGGTCGAAATACAGGCAAATATCGATTTTCTCGGCAAAAATAGTACACAAAGTTTCGGACTCGGTTTTAGTGGTTTTCACGAAATGTGAAAACACTGGGATTGAGTCCTTTTTTGGGCAAAAGTTTACAAAGTTGGATGGCGCTTATATACACAAATTAACTGTAACCGCCTAAAAAGAAACCACCCTATCCAACGAAGTCCAAATAGACTAAACTA
>CALEPT010000089.1 GCA_937910385.1 uncultured Ruminococcus sp.
GTATATCTACTCTCTGAATGTGCAGAAAGAGAGTGTCAACCATAAATCAGCTTTCGCTTCATCAGGCAAAGATCGAAGACATCAAGTCTGTCATCTTCGCACAGATCAGCCGCTTTCCAATCATTGAGCTTAGTATTAGGTACAGCCAAGAGCCACTTCTGGAGCAGTACCAAATCGGCAATATCAAACTTTCCGTCTGCATTCACATCGCCTTGAAGAGAATCGGAAACAGCATAGATCACCTGAACATTTGTGATTTGCATGGTGAGCGTATCTGCGATCTCCTGCTCCTGTTTTTCGGAGTAGTCCCACCATTTCTGGACTTCCACCTTGCCGTCATAGATCACGGCTTCTACGGTCTCCTCATCATTGGTGAATGTGCCGTCAAAGGTGACAGATGCCGCCTTGCCGCTGCCGAGGTCAATGGAAAAGCCCTTGCTCGACCAGAACTGTGTACCGTCCGCAGCTTCTGCATTGACGCACAGACCGCCGCCGACACCGCCGTAGGAAGAACCTGCGCTGGAGGTGACATCAGCTGTCAGGATGATCTTTTTTAAGTTTGCAGCATCGGTGATCGGGATCTCCACATTTCCGTTTCGATTGATCAGGCTGTCAATATCGGTGAAGGTTTCCGTCCGCTCGGTGATCTTGTCCGGATCGTAAAGTGCAAGTCCCTCAAAATCGGACGCATCATCACTGACAACGATCATGGCAGCAGAGTAGGCGGGGAGCGTGACATTGACCGTATTGCCGGAAATATTGTCCACAACGTCGATCAGGCGAATATCGGTGGAATCGCCGTATACTGCATAGACCGCAGCCGCCTGATACTTCGAGCTGCTGTTTTTGAGCTGAATGGAAGCATTCTCCGCATCGGTCAGGCTCTTGTTGGTGAGCATCACAGTGACCTGACTGTCGTCCTTGCCGCTGATCGCAGCGTAGGAGGACGCAAGAGACACATCCTCTGTCACAGTCGGAAACAGCGTATCGCCGAAATGACCGCCGTTTCCGTCATAGTTGGTATACAGCTTCATGCCGGAGAAGATATAGTCGCTGCCGCCCCAGAGCGTTGCAAAATAGACATTTGCATCTGCATAGCAGCCGAGCGCTTCTGCCTGCGCGATCGCACCGCTGACCTCATCATCACCGCCGAAGTTGTATTCCGTAATGGCGAGCTTCGTGCCGGGATAATAGGTATCAATGGAATTCTGAATGGTCGGCAGGATCGGGATATTCTCCTGACACCACTGTCCGATCCAGCTATTCTCCACAAAGCCCTTTTCATAGAGCGTGCGGACAGACTGCAATCTGTCCTCTGTGCCGTTTCTGCCGGATTCGGTGTAATAGTGGATATCCAGCACATCGAGCAGCCGCACACCGGCTTTATCGCTTGCCTGCTTCATATCATCGAGATACTTGTCGATATACCAGTGGTATTTTCCGTCAGAGTTGGCAGCATTCCAGTCATCACCGTCAGCAAGATGATCGTAAGCCGTGTAGCCGTAGAGCGCAGGTCCGAAGATCTCTGCCTTCGGGTCAACGGACTTGACCGCCTGAGCAAGCTCGATGGACTTTTCGGACAGCTCGGTAACTGTGACGGCGTTGGGGTGCATACGGGGGTGCGTTCCCGACCAGAGTGCCGGCTCGTTATCAAGGCTATATGCCTGAATACCTGTCGGACTGCTTGCATCACCGAGCGTATTGACGATGTAATTGACATACTCGTCCATGTATACGGTTCCGTCCGTCAGATCGGGGGTCATGGAGAAAGCACTGCCCTTTGTGAATTGCACCGTATTCCAGCGGCTGGAGGGCGCTGTTTCCGCTTCCGATACGCTGCCGTCCTTATCGGCTGCCACATAGCCTGCCATTTGCAGCGTCGTTAAACGGTAGGGAATATCGTGCTTTACTGCAATATCCGAGAACTCCTGCACGCAGGCTGCCGGTTCATTTGAGGAGGACATAAAGCTGTCCGAGCTGTGCTTCCAGTCTTCACCGGCATTGGAAGCATTGGTCTCCCAGTTATAGCCAGTCAGTCGGTTGCCGCCCTGACGGACAGCACTGATGCGCACGTCATCAAGCACCGATGCATCATCGTATTTATTCATACCATAGATGTACGGGCTGATCGCCTTTTTTTCGCCGGACAGGTCTACTGTAATATTCATTGCATATTGATTGGAATCCGCTGCTGTGATCGTCTGCGGTACAATGGTCATCGGAAGTGCAAGTGCCGCAAGGAACGCAGCACAGCGTTTGAAATGTATCATTCAGATCGCTCCTTTCAAGATGAGGAGGATGCTGTCTGTCTGTGCAGTGCGGCTACCCCGGCAGCAGCATCCCGTATCATTCCCTCTCACTTATCATTATACCAATTTCTCTGTCATTTTACAATACAATATTGTGACAGGTTCAGAGATATTTGTGAATGATGATCAGGCGTGTTATGCAAAATTGTCTTGCTTTTCTGTTCACAATATGGTATAATGGTAAAAAGGCGATCAGGAGGTGGATACTGTATGAAGAAACGTCCGACCTTTGGCGTGATCACAGCGGAATGCTATCGGGAGCATACCGCTGAAATGATGAGCGGGATCCTCGCGCAGTGTACACTGGCAGACTGCAATGTGATCGTGCTTTCTGCAAAGAACAATTTTCAGGAGCCGGTGACACCGCATAATGATCATGAAGCAGAGCTGTTCCGGCTTGCACAGGCACCGGAGTTTGACGGCTTTCTCTATGACCGTAATTCGTTTGCGCATCAGGGGATACGCAAGCATATCGACGATCTGCTCAAACGCACTGGCAAGCCGGTCATGCTGCTGGATGCCAGTGAAGTGCCGTATTTTGAGAATACGGTGACCCACGATCCGGAATCCTTTGAGCTGCTTGTCGAGCATTTGATACAGGTTCACGGCTATCGCAAGATCTACTGCCTGACCGGACAGAAGGCATTTACACAGTCCGCAGAACGGCTGGAGGCGTACTGCAATGTCATGCAGCGGCACGGCTTATATTATGACGAAAGCTATTATGCCTATGGTGATTTCTGGCGGGATTATCCCGTGGAATATGCGCAGCGTATCATCAGCGGAGCGCTCTCCAAGCCGGAGGCAGTTGTGTGTGCCAATGATGTCATGGCAGATGCACTGATCGCAGCACTCACAAAATCCGGACTCCGTGTGCCGGAGGACATTGCTGTGACAGGATTTGACGGGAATCTGGAGGATGCACAGAGCGATGTTGTCCTGACGACCTGCAAAAAAAGCCATGCACAGCTCGGAGCGGATGCCGTCCGGCGGCTTTACAGTATCATCACGGGGCGGAGCTGCCGCAGAGTTCCGGCTGACCGCAGCCGTATTCAGATCGGACGGAGCTGCGGCTGTATTCCCGTGCGGCATCGAACGGCAAAAAGCCGCAGAGAACAGCGGCTGCTTTCCGACCATAAGGAATGGTTTTACCAGAGCGAGCTGATGTTTGAGATGATGCATACGGAAACGCTCCATGAGATCCTCTCTGTCGTGGCGAACCGTGCCTATCTGATCTGCCATTGGAATCAGCTTCGTATCTTTCTGACGGCAGACTATCTTCGGGCAGCACGGGATGACCGTTCTGTACCTTCCCGCAAGGACTGCTGTGAGGTACTGTGGTGTGACCGTGCCGGAAGGAGCAGCGGTATCTCCGACCGTGCGGTGAAGCAGTCTGAGATCATTGCTGATCTGACACAGGAAGCGCAGCACCCGACTGCATACTATCTCTCGCCGCTGCACATGAACGAACAGCAATTCGGGCTCATGGCGCTGTCCTTCGGAAAGCTGCCTTGCTGTTATCAAGCGGAATACTGCACATTTCTGAACTACCTTTGCCTTGCACTCGAACATCTGACACTGCCCGGAAAGAGAGATACCGACCGTGAGAAAAGCATTGAAAATCCACAGCTTTTTGAAGCCCTTGTGCCGCTGCGTGAGGAAATGCAGCAGCACCCCGAAAAAGACTGGAGCATACAGGTGCTGTGCCAGCACACGCACATCAGCAGGAGTTATCTGCAAAGGATGTATAAGACCTATTTCGGCAAAAGCATTTTCGAGGAGCTGATCGACTTCCGGATGCAAAAGGCAAAGGCGCTGCTTCGGGATACAGAGCTGTCCATTTCGGAGGTCGCTGCTGCCTGCGGCTATGGCTCTTATTCCCATTTTGCCAATCAGTTCAAGTCGCAGGAGGGCATCACGCCGTCAGGGTATCGGGAGAAATGCAGTGCTACATGAAAGGAACGATCTGCCAATTACTAAATCAAACATCACAAAAAACATATCTCGGTATCTGCACCTTCGCCGAATGGATATGATTTTATAGGGTATTCCTTTTTGGGACAAATCAGAAACACCGTACTCAGGGGTAATTGTGGAGTGCGGTGTTTTTGCTTGTGCTTCATTGATATTCCATCTTATGGCATTTCGATTTTGCTGATATTATTTTAGGCAACTCCGAACAGTAGCAAAAGTGGAGCGCGTTTTGCAGTTGCAACGGAACTATTCGACTATCGTAAAATTCAATACCGAGGTCTGCGAAAACAGACTGCAAAAAATATCATGTTCACATTGACGAATACATGGCATTTAATAACCGCCTATCTGGCAAGCTTTGCATTTCTATTTGCAGCGTTTGCAAGGTAGGCGGTTATTACGTTCTGTCATGTGCCTTGAAAATACTTCCTGTCAAATCCATGCTCAGAATAAATGCATCCGGAAGAAAATCTGCCGTTATGCCAAATTGTAAACTGACTGTTTGTATAATTGGACAATAAATAGGCATACCAGGCATACACATCATCGTCAAGCAAACCTGACAATCTTGCGTGAGGTACACCACAGAGGATAACGCAGTATGGAACATTTTGTTCTGTGCAGGCTTTGATAATCAATTCGGTCGCTTCACAAGGCTCCTGTGCGATCACCGCATTAAAACCTGAAAGTACTTCTGTACCAGTGAACTTTTGCTTTACAAGATTTATACCGGAAACATTACATTGAATATCACACTGATCCAAGGCAGTAATTGTAACATTTCCTGCAAGCGCCTGATACAGATATTCTGATAGCAATGCCGTTTCTCCGCAGCCGACTTCAAGAACCGATTTCCATGCGTTATCCCGGATAATCGGCAGCAGGAACGATCCAAAATGCTCATGTCTCGCTGGCAACTTTTCAGCCCATAAAACAAAGTCAACAAACTCGTCAGAAACAGTCCCTCGCTTATGATTGTAAAAATCTCTCCGTACAAGTGCCATCCGCTGCTCAGAAAATCTTAACGGATTCTTTACGGCAAAACGGTTCAGCAGGCCCTCGTTATAAATATCCATAGCAGCTCCCCAGTATGTTAAATTCAACTACTTTTGTCGGTAATGTCATTTTCTTCTATTATATCACAGTAAGCTGATAAAAGCAAGCATAGATTAGAGCGAAAATTGCAAAGAAATCCGGGAAAATCAGATTGTCATTTTCCTCGAATTTACGCTGTTTTTCGATTTTGAACACCCCTATGAGTTCTTTCTATTGTATCAATTT
>CALEPT010000090.1 GCA_937910385.1 uncultured Ruminococcus sp.
ACGCAGAAGCGGACGATGGTATGTTTATCCGCAGTGTTTCCGATATATTCAAGCTCCGAGAATCGGAAATCGCCGGAATCATATGAAGTGAATAGTTCAATATCAAATTGAATCCGCTCAGCCGGGGTGTCCACATCAAGCTTCTCGACACCTGTGATTTTCCCTCTCATGTTGTTGTATATGAGAGGATGGAACCGGTCGTTGTCGAGAAATAGAACCGGATCGCCGACCTTGTATTGTTGTACATCCCAGTCATATGCGGGATTCGGATTGGTTTCCTGAAGAAAGCGGTTGATGTTGTTGATGCCGTAGAGTCCATCGTAATTGAGGCATAGGACGGCTTCATCTTCTCCCGCAGCGGTCAGAAGGGACTCATCAACCTTCAGGGAATGGCTCTGCTTCTCAATGATTTCCTCAACGCCGTTTTCCATGGTTCTAACCTTTGACCATACTTCGAGCAGATGATCGTCTTGTGTACGGTATGGCTCAGTAAGTTCAAAGATGCATGATCCAGGAAGGAAGCTTCGCAGAGCTGTAAACCAGTTTCCAAAGCGTATGGAGTCTATCTGGTAGGTATCGCCCACAAGCAGTATACGGTTGAATTTTGCAGTATCGAGTATTTTTCGCATATCTTTGTTACTGACAGTACTGCACTCGTCTATGACCAGAAGATCGTACTCAATGCCGTTGCATGAGCCGAGGAAGCTTGCAATCGTGGAAAAGGTGCATTTGCTCTTATCTGAATTCACACGTCTTCTGAGGTTGTCTATTGCCGGATTCGTATGGGTGAGGAATAGCTTTTCCTTGTCATCATAATAGTGTGAGATATGGTTTACGAGCGTTGTTTTTCCTACCCCGGCGGAACCATAGATTACAGCGACCGCTGATGTGGAGAACATCTGCTTCAATATTTCTTGTTTTTCAGCACAGTCCACTTCATAATCATCGAGTAGCAGCCAGAGATCAACAGCATCGTAGTATTCCGGATCAGAAATCAGGCTTAGTTCCAGCAGCCTCTCTATGATATTGCGGGTATCTGTCTTGTATTCATTGATATAAGCATAGCCGTTTTCTATTATGATACCGCTTTCCTCCCTGTGCCCATGCCACAGCGTTGCATTATACCTGTTGCTAAGACGTGATATATCACCATAGTGTGCCAGCTCTTCAACAGGTGTAAATATGTTTCCGGAGATTTCGGTATTATACCAGATTTGTCTTGCGAGCAGTTCGTGCATCCGTTTATTGTTTTTAAGGAAGTTGAAAAGATCGTTTAACCTTACGTTGTGCTTAAGTGGCGACTGTATAAATGGCATCCTGTCGAATGGTCTGCAGCCATGTTGAAGATACAGACCAGAAAGGGCTCTGTTTGGTGTTGTGTCCCATTGATGCTTAATAACCGCATTGTGCATTGTATAGAGAAGATACCGGAGCATATTCTGTCCCGGACGTTCTGATCTTATGATATCCCTGCAGCGGTCAAGCGCATCGACAAAATAGCAGGTCTTTTGAGAAGAACGCCAGGAATCAGTAAGCCTCTGATATTCTGTATCAGGGAAATCCATCAGTTCGGTCAGTGTGTATCTCTGTTCAGTAAGAAAACGGCATATTGTACGCCGCTCTCCATACGGAATTTCACGTTTGCTGCCACATACGATGTGATAGAAGTTTTTGAATTCACACGCCCGTATCTCCACTTCCCATCCGACGATAAGGCGGATAGGCATAGTTTTCCCGAGGATTTCAACACTTTCGTTTTCTATAATGAATTTTGACGCATAGTTGCTCATGATTGGCAGTCGTGTAAATGCGATGACACGCTCCGACTTATTATCACGGTCATTTGCAGGCGTAAATGTTACCTCAAAGTACCTGCGATTATTTACAAAGAAAGGCTTTGTCTTCTGGATATAGTATTTTTCACCGTCTCCGTTAAGCGTATGCTTATATTTGCGGATCTTGTCGGCTATCTTGGCATAGTATTCCTGAAGGGCTGTATCAAGATTCAGAGGGAACTTATCCAGATTGTGAAGTATGTTGATGCCGAAATCAATCTTAAGCAGCATCTGAACCTGAAGCAGATAGTCATAGTACTTTAGCATCAGTCGCTCAGAGCCGTTCTCGTCAAGGGTGTAATGGGCTGCAACGACTTCAAGATAGTTTCTGAAACGGTACAGCGTTTTTTGAAAATTGAATCGACAGCCGGTATAGGTCTTATCGCGGTGACGATTGTCGCCCTTTTATGGGCGAATCTTTCCAATGAAACCTATGTCGCTTTCTGGTCATTGCCGTTCAACTTTACGATTGGACCGTGGAGCATTGACAAGGCACTCCATCACGTGCCGACACTCGGCTGGTTTGTGACCGACGCTTTGATG